>NZ_CAWMPM010000033.1:0-40529 GCF_963869435.1 Nocardia violaceofusca NBRC 14427 | reverse complement strand
AACGGGGACAAACGTTGGCCGCCTGCGGGGACGAACTACTGGCCGTTGACACGTGTTCTCACCGGTGATCCCGCACCAAGGCCCGCTACAAGAACTCGTCCATGGCCCGGCCCTGCGACCCGCTACCCGCCTGACAGCCGATCCCGACCTGCGCTTCCGATCTCGACCGTCGGCGAAGGAGGCCGAGTCGTGAGCCGGCACCTGTTCACCGCACTGGAATGGCAGCCCGCGCAACGCCTGCGGCTGCAGGTCGACGAATCCGGGTCCCTGGTCGTCATACCTGATTCGGGCGGTCCTGTCGCCTACAGGGACGGATACCTCTGCGCGCCCTGCCGCTGGCGCCGACGAATGAATCTCACGACCGGCGGCCGAGTCATCATGGTCGCGTGGTTATCGAAGAGGCCCGGATAATGGTCGGCACCAAAGCCATCGCGACACTGTCCACCGGATACCTCAATGCGCACGAGGTGTACAAAATCGGCCTGAACGCTGTGCGGTTCCTGCTCGCCGTCGGCGATTTACTGATGGCCTGGCGCCTCATCGTCGCCGCCGAAATCGCACTCACCGCAATCAAAGCTGGGCAGAACACCACCTTCTACGCTGGCAAGATCGCCGTAGCCTCGTTCTTCGCCAACGTCGTACTCCCCCACGTCACCGCCGAACTCGCGGTGGTATCCGGAACGGACACGACAGTGATGGACCTCGACGAACCGCCTTCTGCCCCACGGCGATTCGTGCGCTCGCCGGAACCGGGAGCGCACGAATCCGCCGACTGACCCGAGCAAGCCCCAATCGCCGATGACGATATCGTCTGCGGTGGCGGATTACTCGACCGCGGAGGCGTGAGCGGCAACGACCCGCCAACCACGCGAGTCGTCGTGCGCCCAGGTGCGGGTGTATCGCATCCTGGCCGCGAATGGTGACCCGTGCACGCTTCCCTCGACGAGGCCGAGGAACCACGTGACCCCGGTTGTCCCTTCCACCAGCACAGTCAGCTGTTCTTCCTCGAGCTTGGTCACAATCTGAGTCTTGGTGCGGTGCAGCTCGAGATCATCGGTCTTGGTGAACGTGTCGGCACCGAGCGTGAAGATCAACCGATCATCGAGTAACTCATCCAGCGCCTGGACATCCCCAGCCAGCTGCGCGTTCTGAAGTCGCCGTTCGGCATCCCGCAAATCCTTCTCCATGGTTCTCATCCTGCCAGCGGGGACGAAGACACCACCCGAAGCCGGTCACGCACGGCCGATAGTGGTCCACCAGTCGGTCACGCCGGACAATTCCTGACTCCCGATCCGATCACCCGCTACGCCATCGCCGGCGATACCCCGGACATGGTCCCCAACTCCGACCGCAGCATCGATGTCTCGATCCAGTCGCAGGAACCGCAGGACGGCAAACAGAAAGCCAACTGGCTGCCCGCTCCCGCGAATGGCAAGGCCTTCATCCTGTTCGGCCGCGCCTACCATCCCGGGCCCGCGGTGATCTCCGGCGACTTCACAATGCCGCCGGTCACCCGTAACGGATAGTGAGCAGCGGGACCGTCGACTCCGCGGTTCACGGAACGGGAGCGAAGAAGTCGATCGCAGCACCGTATGAGGTCGGCGTGTCGCGGTTGGCGCAACCCGTAATCCCATTGGAAAGATATGGGGAAGATTTGTAACTCCGTGGCGGCACGACCGGATCGGTACGACACCCCTGGAGGTCGGAAATGCGTGTTTCTCGTTCTGCCAGAACCCGTGTGCCCACAGCCTTCCTCGCCGCCACGGCGGCGGCGACCGTATGGGCGCCGACGGCCTCGGCCGAGCAGCCCGGTCCGCTGCCGGTCTACACCTGCGACATCGGCGAGCAAGGGCCCGGTATGACGGGACCCGACGGAACCAGGGCCATCACGGGGCTGAACTGCCAGCCCGACCCGGGCGCGCCCACCAGCGGGAGGATCGAGGAAGCGACGGTCATCCAGCCCAGAGACAGCGAGCTTGCCTACATCTGCAACGGCACGGTGTTCGTCCACCAGAACATCCTCAACGGTCAGTTGGAACTGACGACCGATCGTTGCCGCATCCCGGGTTCGCGGTAGCATTCGCCGAATTTCGGGCGGAGGCGCCCGGCACATGCCCAGCACAACTCGCCGCTACCGCTTTCGCCGCGCTTTCGCCGGATGTAGCCGCGTCCGCGAGCGATGGTAGGTCGAGCTGGTAGTCGCCGGCGAAATAGATGTTTCCGAAGGGCTCGCGCAACGTCGGGAGGGTGGTGCGCCGGCCCGGCGCCCAGAACGGCACGACCCGGCGGTGCCGGCGCAGAATGCCTTCTCCCAGTTTCCCTTCCAGCTCGGGCAACACGGTGAGCAGATCGTCGGTGAATCGGGAGACGATCTCCTCGTCGGGCAGATCGAGCAATGCGTCGGCCTTGCCGCCACCCGCGAAACACGCGAGCGCGCCGCCCGGTTTGCGGTCGCTGCCGGTGCGCAGCGCCGCGGCGTGGTTGAACACCGCCTGGAACGACAGCTGTGGCGTGGAGATGCCGAAGTACTTGTCCCAGCGCTGCGGACCGACCTCGTCGGTGAAGAAGCCGACGACCACGTACCGCCCGTAGGTGATGTCGTTGAACGAATTCCGATACCGCTGCGGGAGTTCCGGGATGATCCGCTCGCTGACATCGGCGGGTGCGGTCACGATCGCACGCCGGGCCCGCAGCCGGGCCGGGCGATCGCCGTCGAGGTAGTCGACGACGACGCCGTCACCGTCGTTGCGCACCGACTGCACCACCGAGTTCAGCCTGATCCGGGCACCGAGATCCTCGGTCAGCACGTCGGTCAGGGTCTGGTTGCCACCGGCGGGCAGCGAGAAGTTCGGAATCTTCTCGGGATCGGCCAGTGCCATGCCGACCGAGGTCACGAATTGGGTGGCGGCCGTCTCGTGCAGGTCGCATCCCATCCACTGCGCCGACCACGACCGGACGACGGTGTGGGCCAGCTCCGAGCGCACACCCTTCAGCAGATACGACGCCAGCTTGGCGTCGAGCCGTGTGCGGACACGTTGCGCGACACGGCTTTCCGATTCGAGGAACGGTGTGACCGCGAGGATGCGCGAACCGACGAGGGCCAGGCCGAACCGGTCCAGCATGGTCATCTTGGTGCGGAACATCAGCGCGAAGGGATTCGAGGTGTCGACCGTCCCCCCGTTGAGGTGCAGCGCGATGCTCTTACCCGCGAGCGAGCCCATCTCGATTCCGTGCCGGTCGAGGGCCTCGATCAATGTGCCTGTGCCCTCGGTGAATTGGGTGCCGACGTTGATCCAGTAGTCGCCCTGCCGGACGGTGTCGACTCGCCCGCCGGTGCGGTCGGTGGACTCGAGGACGACCATGTCGGTGTCCCGTCCGAGCGTGGTCGCGGCGGTCAATCCCGCCATCCCGGCGCCGATGACAACGACTTCCGTGGTCTCTTCCACGACATTGTGGGTCTGCATGGTGACTCCTTGTTCTGAGCTTTCGAGGGAAGATCCGAATTCGGTCAGGGTCGAGCGGTGACCGAGGCGCCGGCACCGACGGCCTGGGCATCGACGCGCTTGTTGTGCGCGTCGAAGGCGCGGTAGGCGCGGAAGTACGTGAACATCTGCAGGCCCCATGTGGACAGCGCGAAGATATAGAAGATGGTGTGCTCGGAGTCGTCGCCGGGGATGTGGACGAAGTCGTAGATCGCGGCGATCACGAACCCACAGGCCGTGGCGATCCCGGCCCACACGGCGTGACCGCGCTCGCCGATGTTCCACAGGCGCGCCACGAAGTAGATCAGGAAGATCGTGGTGAGTACGTTGACCACGATGTAGAAGATCTTGCCCGGCGTGCCGATCTGCTCGGCGAAGCTGCTGAGGACGAAGCCCACCACGGCGGCGAGGGCGAAGGCGCCGATGTCCACCGCCACCGACGGCTTGTACCGGTGGGTGACCTTCATCAGTCCCAGGACCAGGATCAGCGTGATACCGACCGACCTCGAGAAGGCGTCGAGGAAGTAGGCGAAGTGGTACATCGGGCTGTCGTGTCCGGCCTTGATGAGACCGTAGATCAGGAAGTTCGTCCCCGATGTGGCGACGATCATCCACTCGATACCGAGCAGATAGTTCTTGTGGTTGCGGATGAACTTGATCCCGCAGGTGTATCCCACGGCGATCATCCAGATGTCCGCCACCGCGAACAACAATTCTCTGATGGACATGATTTCCTCCTCGGAAGCTGACCTCGACCGACCGGCGGCGATGGCCGTTTCATTTCGTGAGCGCCGCCAGGCGGTCGGCAGCGCGATCGGCGAGCCAGGCCGCATACAGCGCGGGTCCGCTGACCAAGTTGGGCGGGAAGCGTTTACGGCCGTGCCAGATCGCGCCCAGGTCCTCGTGGATCGGCGCGCCGCAGATGTGGTCTGCCAGCAGGTGGCCCACGTATTGCGCCTGCGCGAAACCGTGCCCGTTGCAGGCCAGCGAATAGAGCACGTTGCCGGAGGCCTCCCCCGCGGCGGGAAGCCAGGTGGAGCTCATGCCGATCCAGCCGCCCCACGCGCGTTGCGGCTCGACATCACGCAGACCGGGGAACCGCTCGCGGAAGCCGCGGACGAGGTCGTCCGCAACCTTCGGGGCCGGAGTGCGCTCCGGCAGCGGGTTTCGCCCGACCTGGACGCGACGCGTGCCGAATACGATGGTGCCCCTCGGTGTTACGCGGTAGTTCTCGATGATCATGTGCAACGTGACCATCGGTGCGCGGCTGGTCCAGCCGATGGCGTCGAGCCGCTCGGGTGCGACGGGTTCGGTTTCGACCAGCGAGGTCCACACCGGGGCGGCGAGATGCTTGGGCGCGATGGACAAGCCGTTGCTGTAGGCGTTGGTGGTCAGCAGCGCCTTGCGTGCCCTGACCTTTCCCCTCGGCGTTGCGACAGTGACCCCGTCGCCGGTGTCGTCGATGTCGCGTGCCGGGGTGCGCTCGTACACGCGCACGCCCGCCGCGATCGTCGCGGCCCGCAGGCCGAGGGCGAACTTGCCCGGATTGAGCGTGCCGCCGACGCCCTCGCGGATACCGCCGAGGAAGCCCTCCGGCAGACCGGCGTCGGGGCCCTCGACGAATTCGCCGGAGGAACCGGCCGCGGCGAGCACCTTCGCGTTGCGGCGCGCATGGCGCAGCTGCCCCTTGGACACCGCGGCCATCACGATTCCGGCCTGCTGATAGTCGCAGTCGATCCGGTGGTGGTCGATCGCGTTCTCGGCGAAATGCACCGCCCGCTCGGCGTACCGGTACAGCTCGCGCAGCCGTTCCCGCTTCAACAGGAAGCCCAGCATCTCCGGGTCGGCGGCCACCGAGTTGGTGATGTACCCGGCGTTGCGGGAGGTGGCGCCCCACCCGAGGGTCTTCGCCTCGAGCAACACCACGTCGACGCCCTTCTCGGCCAGGCGCAGAGCGGCCGACATGCCGCCGCCCCCGCCGCCGATGACGACCACGTCGCACCGGATGTCACCGGTCAGCGGCCGATCGGCGGTGTCGGGTTGTTCGGCCCACCCGGTGTCGTGGATCAGCTTCATCGTCGTCACCTCGATTCGTCCGCGGGGATGACCGCGGTGCCGCGAGCGCGCACCGCGACCAGGGGTGGGTCGAGCACCTCCGCACGGCCGGTGTCATCGCAGCCGCGACAGATCACGCGCAGCTCGAAGTCGACTGTGCGACTGCGATTTCCCTTTCGCACCAAACTCGCTTCGGCCTCGACGACGTCGCCGCCCCGGACCGGGGCGAGGAACTCGACGGACGAGTAGCCGGCGAACAGCCCCTCGTGGCCGTCCAGCTCGATCGACAGATTCGTGCCGACGTCGCCGAACAGCTTCAAGGCGTAGGCGCCGTCGACGAGGTTGCCGGCGTAGTGCGCGTCGGAGAAGGCGACGTAGCGCCGATGGATTGCGCTGCTCATGCGATCTTCAGGTGGATCGGGCCGATGGTGCGGGACGGCGTTTCACCGTCGATCTCGACACCCGGGTAACCGCGCTTGGCGATCTCGGTGCACATCCGGCGGTACTTGCCCACGCCACCCACGTAGCCCATGAAGGTGTTGGGCTTGCCGTCGATGTTGGACCCGCGATACCAGGAGTCCGTGGTGGCGTACAGCGTCTGAGCGACGGTCCACTCGGTGATGTCCACCCATTCGCGCTCGGCCTCGGCGGTGGCTTCGATCGTCGTGGCCTTGGTGTCGCGGGCGTGCTCGAGGAGGTCGGCGATCCAGTCGACGGCTTGCTCGATGCTCACCACCACGTTGCTCGCCAACGCGGGGCTCAGCGGGCCGGCGACCATGAAGAAATTCGGGAAGTCGGCGGCCATGATCCCGAGATAGGAGCGGATGCCGTCGTGCCAGACGTCCTGGAGCTTCCGGCCGGAGGCTCCGGTGAGGTTGAGCCCGTACAGCGGGCCGGTGAAGGCGTCGAACCCGATGGCCAGCACGATCGCGTCCACTTCGTAGCTGCCGGCCGAGGTGACGATCGCGTTCTCGGTCATCGTCTCGATCGACTCGTCGCGCAGCGACACCAACGACACGTTCTGCCGGTTGTAGGTCTCGTAGTAGTCGGTACCGAAAACACTGCGCTTGGCGCCCAGCGGATGGTATTTCGGCACCAGCAGCTCGGCCGTGGCCGGATCCTTCACGATCTCGCGGATCTTGTCGTGGATGAACTCGGACGCGGTCCGGTTGGCCTCGGCGTCGGTGAGCAGGTCGACGAATTCGGCGCCGACGCCCAGGAAGCCACTGCGCTCATACGCCTGCTCGTAGCGCCGTCGGCGCTCCTCGTCCGAGACATCGAAGGCCCGGTCGAAGACGGGGCGATCGGGGATGCCGCCCGGCGAATGCCGGCACTCCTCACGGATCGCGGCGTAGTCCTGCTTGATGGCGGCTACCCGCTCGGGGGGCAGTTCGGCGTTGCGGGCGGGCATCACATAGTTCGGGGTGCGCTGGAACACCGTGAGGTGCTCCGCGACCTCCGCGATCAGCGGAATAGCTTGCACCCCGGACGATCCCGTGCCGATCACGGCGACACGCTTGCCGGCGAGGTCGTCGAGCGAGATATTCCATCGGCTGGTCGACACCCGCAGGCCGGTGAAGTTCTCGAGTCCCGGCACATCGAAGTCCTTCGGGGTGGACAGGCCACCCGCGCCCGAGATCAGGTATCGACTGCGGCGCGTCTCGCCGTTGTCCAGGCGCACTTCCCACAGCCGGTCGCCCTCGTTCCACGTCGCGCCGATCACGCGGGTGTTGAAGGTGAAGTATTTGCGCAGGTCGAAACGGTCGGCGACATGCTCCAGGTAGCTGAGGATCTCCGCCTGTGGCGCGAACCGCTGGCTCCACGTCCATTCCTGCTGGAGCGCCTCGTCGAACGAGTACGAGTAGTAGATGCTCTCGACGTCGCAGCGGGCACCGGGGTAGGTGTTCCAGAACCAGGTGCCGCCGACGCTGGGACCCGCCTCGAAGCCCGCGAAGGTCCACCCGGCGTTGGCGAGCCGGTAGGAGAGGTAGAGGCCGGTGAAGCCGGCACCGACGCCGATGACGTCGACGACCCCGGCATCCGAGGTGGTGGAGTTCATGGAAATTGCCGCTTTCGTCCGTAATAGTCGAATGACTCGATCAGATGACTCAGTAGCTGCCAGTAGACCAGTGGTCCCAGTCACAGTCAAGAGGCGGGCGGAAAGTAAACACTTTCGGCGCACCAGCAGGTCCGCTGGTCGAGCGACCGATAGCCAGTGTTGACCTGCGATGTTCCGTTCTCTACCCTGAAATCAATCGACCCAGTCATATGACTGAGATGTTGCTAATTCGAGGCGGGCGCCGACCGACGCAAGCTTCCGAGGTATCCGAACGCCGGCCGCCACGATCACCCGAACGGGGCCGCGGTGCGCCGCCCCGAGGCGAGGTGAACGCCCATGCATTCTGCGGCTCCTCCGCAGCGCGACCGCGATGTGCAGCTTCGAATCTGGTTGGGCGGTATGGCTTTCGACTTTCGCGCCGCCCCCACGGCTGCCGTCGCCTTCTTCACGGAATGGCGCCGGAAGCGTTGCGAGGCAATAGAGATGGTCTCCACAGCACGCTGCGATGTGAGTCTTCTGCCGCGCCTTCCCTGCGAGCAGTTGTTCCACGATCCCGCTACATGAGAGGTTTCGCGATGGGCAATCACGGTCGGATGGGCGGCACCGCGTCGTCGGTCGTCCAGCAACAGACGCGAGAAGTGCTCGACCATTTCGGAACGTGCCCCGAATGCGGTTACGCCGCACAGGCATTCATCACCGCCACGTACTACGCCGATGGCAGCGCAACTGTCGGGACACTCGGTAGATGCGGGCTTCCGTGTGGATGGTCCGGTCCCACCGAAGTACTGAAGATGACCGAACACTGGCGGTAGCGGGATTCTTCCCGATCCCTTGACACGGAATGTTACGGCCGTCACACTTCATTCACCTTAACGAATGTTCGTTAAGGTTCCGCAGGATTCATCGCACTCGTCAGGCCCTTCCTGCGGCTCCTCCTTCGACCGGCATCCCGCCATCGCGGGGCATCGAGCCGTCGTCGAAGCCATTCCCGGAGAAAGCGAAATCGCATGAAGTACACACGAATTGCCGCGTCGATCGCGAGCGGGACCGCGGTCGTCGGACTCGCGTGCGGAACGGCCCACGCCGGCTCGGATCAGCCCGGTGCCGTGCAGCCGGCCGAGCCCGGCACATCGCTGCACACCACCCTCGCACCGGGCGTCGACTACAGTGGGAACGCCGGCGACAGTTCGGTTTTCGTCACTACGCCGTTCGGATCACTGACCACCAGGGGCACCGAATTTCAGGTACTCGACCAGCAGGGCGACGTCGTCGCCGGTCAGCCACTGACCCAGGGGACGGATCCGGCGCAGTGGCCGATGGCAGCCCGGCCGCAACAGAGCGTGACGGCGAGTGACCCTGCGCCGCAACCGAACACCGACACCAATCCGGGTGCCGCGTCCGCGACGGTGACCTCCACGCCGAATCGGCAGATCGACGCGGGCGCCGACTTCAACGCGGCGTTGGGCCAAGCCGCGGTTCAATTCGGTCTCGCCACCGGTGTCGGAACGCTCGCGGGCGGTGTGGTCGGCATGGGCCTCGGATGCGTGGGCGGCGCGCTGACCGGCGGCTTCCTCGCCATTCCGACGGGGCCGATCGCGGCCCCGGCGGCGGCGCTCGGCTGCGTCATGGGCGCCTCCCTGGGCGCCGGCATCGGAGGCGTGACCGGCGCGGCGCTGCTGGGAATTCCGGTCGGCGTCGCCAGCGCGGTCCAGATGTACAACTCGCTGCACGCGGCCGGTGATATCTGAGGCCCAGCCGGCACCGACGAGCCCTGGGACACAGGGGCAGTGTCCCAGGGCTCGTCCAGAATCCGGTGTGGGTCGTATCGGGCGCGCACACGGCAGAGATGTCGCTACATAAAACGTTGCCGTAGTTCGGCTTTGCGGAATTTTCCGGTAGCGGTACGGGGAATTTCCGCCAGGAACTCGAACCTGTCAGGTATCTGCCATGTGGCGTAATGAGCCGAAAGATGGAGTCTCAGCTCGCCAGGGTCCACGGACATCCCCTCCCGGACCACGACGGCCGCCAAGGGGCGTTCTCCCCACCGTTCATCGGGTACGGCGATCACGGCGGCCTCGGCGACTGCCGGGTGGCCCATCAACAGGTTTTCCAGGTCCACGGACGAAATCCACTCACCGCCGGACTTGACCAGGTCCTTCGCGCGGTCACAGATGCGGATACACCCCTGTTCGTCGATCCGCACGATGTCCCCGGTTCGGAACCAGCTGTCGGCGGTGAAACTCTCACCGCCCCTGCCGTTGTAGTAGGCCGACGCTACCCACGGGCCGCGAATTTCCAACTCCCCCATCGCAACGTCGTCCCATTCGATCGGACGCCCTGCGTCGTCGACCGCGCGGATCTCGACCAGCGGAACGGCCGTGCCTTGCCGGGTCCGGTACTCGTACTGCGCATCCGAGCCCTGGTCATCGAGGGCGACCGGCAGGCGGCTCACCGTCCCCAGCGGCGCTGTTTCGGTCATACCCCATGCCTGGATGACACGGAGGCCGTGCCGGTCGTAGCCCTCCAGCAGCGCCCGCGACACCGCCGCCCCGCCGACAATCAGCCGATCCAAGCGGGTCAGGTCCCACCGCTGCGGTTCGGCGTCGAGGGCCGCCAGCATGCCCATCCACACGGTCGGCACTCCGGCGGTCATCGTGACTCGTTCTCCGACCAGCAGATCGAGGATGCTGTGCGGGTCCAGTTGTGCCCCCGGGAGGACCAAGCGAGCACCGATCATCGCCGCGGCGTACGGCAACCCCCACGCGTTGGCGTGAAACATGGGCACCACCGGAAGCAGCGTGTCACGGGCGGATACCCCGAGCGCGTCCGGGAGCGCGGCGGCCAGCGAGTGCAGCACCAACGCGCGATGCGAGTAGACCACCCCTTTGGGGCGTCCTGTCGTTCCGGAGGTGTAGCACATCGCGGCCGCGCTCTTCTCGTCGAGAACCGGCCAAGTCATCGGTTCCGCCCCCTCCGCCAGGCCGTGGTAGTCCCACATCCCTTGCGGCGCATCGTCATTGTGAGTCATTACGACCACATTCGTGAACCGATGCGCGTGCCGGAAACTCTCGAAGACACCCAAGAGTGTTTCGTCGACCACGAGCACCGAATCGCCGGCGTCCGCGGCGATGAAAGCGAGTTCGTCGGCATGCAGTCGCGGATTGAGGGTATGGACCACCGCGCCCATGGCCGGCACCGCCAGGTAGATCTCCAGATGCTCGACCTGGTTCCACAGCAGCGTGGCCACTCGGTCACCGGCTACGACGCCCAAGCCGGCCAGAGCTGTGGCCACCCGCCGGGCCTTCTGGGCACACGCCTGCATCGTCGTCCGGGTGAGACTGCCGTCGGGACATCGCGAGATGACATCCACGTCATGGAAGAGCTGCGCGCGCTCCACGACAGAGGTCGATGTCAGAGGGTAATCGTCCATCGTCAAGGCATTGAACATTGTTGCTTCTCAGTTCTTTTCAGGTCACAGATCGTCTTCGGCAATCCGCGGAGCAACTGCTCGGGGCACTCCGTTTATCTCGAGGCCTTCTTTCGAGCAGCGATCGAGGCTGCTCGTCAGCCGATTCGCAGCATTCCGCGGACCAGATGCCAGTAGTGCTCGGCGACATCGTCTACGGTCAGCGCGCCGTCGGGCCGGTACCAGTTCAGCACGCCGTCACAGAGTGTGGTCACCGCGAATGTGGTTGTGGTCAAGGTGGTTTCGCTCTCGATCCCGCTCACCGCTGCGATGCGGCCCCGCACCAGCTCGTAGTACGCCCGCCGGGCATCGTGCAGCAGCCGGCGCTCTTCTTCGGGGAGGAATCGCTCGGTGGCCCGCGAATTCAGCAGCAGGTCGTGGGCACGCGCCAGTTGCGCATGTTCGAGCTGGTGGGCGACGTGGCGGCCGATGGTCTCGCCGAGGCGGGCTTCGGCGTCGCCCGCCTGCCCATCAGCCGATATCCGAGCGAGGAACCCGCGCAGTGCGCGCAGCATCGCCTCGGAGAGAATGGCCTCTTTCGATCGGAAATGGCTGTAGAGTCCCGGCGGTTTGATCCCGACCGCGTCCGCGAGATCCCGCACCGTGCAGGCCTCGAAGCCGCGCTGCGCGAACAACTCCATCGCCACCTCGAGGATGCGTTCGCGAGTGCCGGATCGGCCGGGCGACGGTGTCGCGTCCGCGATACGGCGATCCATCTGTTCGACCAACGCCCCGATGCGGGCCAGGGCAGCGGCGTCTTCCGCCTCGACGGCGGCCACTGTGCCTGCTGCCGTGGCCAATTCGGGATCCCTTCGAAGCGAACGACCATTCGTTCGCTCGACTCTACCGCGCGTGGCTCAGAGCGGAAGATCCGGTGAATCGACGCCGACCACCCGGTCACCGCAGAAGACCCGCACCGACTCGGCGGGCCCGTGACCACCGATGCCCGCCGATTCCCAGAAGCTCTGTGCGGAGTCGTCGCCGAGGTCGGCGACCTTTGCGCCGTTGACCCGTACCTCGCCGGACAGAATTCGCGCGCCGACGTCGATGGCGCGATCGGTGTCGGCGCCGAAGACGTAGGCGTCCAATCCGGACGGATTCGCGTTCGCCACCCGCAACGCCTCGTCGTCGGAATCGACGGCATGCACCGACACGACGGGGCCGAACAGTTCCGCAGTGGCTTCCGATCCGTCGATACCGGTGGCGATGGTCGGAGAAAGGAAGAACCCGCCGAGTTCGGGCAGCCGAGCCGGCTGGTGAATGTGCGCGCCCTTGGCCCGGAGCTCTTCGATCCGCTGCTGCAGGGTCGCGAAGTGCGGCGCGTTCGAGATCGGGCCCAGCCCGACGCTGTCGTCCAGCGAATGACCGACCGCGATTTTCGCGATCCGCTCGGTCAGTGCTTCGACGAGGGGTTGAACCAGGCTGCGATGCGCCAGCACCTTGCCCGGTCCTTCACACCACTGCCCGTTCAGCTTGGTCATCCCCTCGAAGATGCCGTCGGCCGCGACGTCGATGTCCGCGTCGTCGAGGACCAGCGCCGGGTTGTTGCCGCCGAGCTCCAATTGGAGGACCTTGAAATCCTCGGCCGCGGCGCGCGCGATCGCCCGGCCGGCGACGGGACCGCCGGTGAAGGCCACGATCTTGACGCGCCGATCTCCGGTGATCGCGGCGCCGACATCGCCCCGGCCGTGCACGAGTTGCAATGCCCCGCTGGGCAATCCGGCTTCGACGAAGCATTCGACGATGAGCTGGGCGCTGCTCGGCGCGTGTTCCGACGGCTTCAGAATCACCGGGCATCCGGCCGCCACCGCACTCACCACCTTGGCCGCGGGAATGAAGCTGGGCCCGTTCCACGGCGTGAGGATCGCCGCGGGGCCCCACGGAACCTTGTACAGGCGGACGTCGCGGCCGCCCGCGGCAAGGGCCCGCACCCGGGGAATGGTCCGCAGATCCGAGGCTGTCGCCCTGATCCGGGCGGGCAGGAAAGCCGCCGACTTCCGGGTGTCGCGGATCGGGACTCCGCTGGTCATGGCATCGGTGCGCGCGATGTCCTCGACCCGCCCCTCGATGAGATCGGCAACGCGCTCCAGGATTTCCGCGCGCTCCTGCCCGGCAGCATCGTCCCAGCGTCCGATGCTGTAGGAACGCTCGGCATACGCGAGAGCCCGTTCGACATCACGGTCGCTGGTCGTCACGGCTCGGTGCAGCTGCTCACGCGTATTGGGGTCGACGTTCCATTCGCCCGCGATCGTGTCGCACTCGACCCAGCTGTCGGCGATGTAGTTGACCGGTTCCGGGATCGCCACGGTCGGATTCGTCATTCGATAACACCTCTACCTTCGGGATTCGGCCTGACGCAACGGCGTCCAGGCCGTCGTCACTGCTCCAGATCGACCACGACGCGGGTCACGTCGCCGGACCGCATCGCCTCGAAACCCTTGTTGATCTCGCCGAACGGGATCACCTGCGTCACCATCTCGTCGAGCAGCAACCGCCCCTGCAGATACAGCTGCGCGAGCTGCGTGATGTCGTGACGCACCTGCCCGGAGCCCATGTACGACCCGATCAGACGCTTCTCGCCGAAGAAGAAGTCCGACGCGGGCACGCTCAGTTCGGTGCCGTCCGGCGCGATGCCCACCAGGCATGCGGTACCGGTCGGCCGCAGCACCGCCAGCGCCGTGGCGGCGGTGCGGGCCGACCCCACGGCCTCGAAGGAGTAGTCGACACCGTCACCCAGCACCTTCCGGATCTCGGCGGCCACATCGTCGACGCCGCCGTTGACCACATGCGTCGCGCCGTAACCGCGCGCTGCCGCCAGCCGGGCATCGTCGAGATCGATGGCGACGACGGCGGACGCGCCGGCGAGCCTGGCGCCCTGGATGATGGCCGATCCGACTCCGCCGCATCCGACTACCGCGACCGTGCTTCCCGGCCGCACCTGCGCCCCGCGGAACACCGCCCCGACGCCGGTGATGACGCAGCACGACAGCAGGCATCCCACCTGCAGCGACACCTCGTCGGGCATCTTCACCAGCGCGTTCTCACGCATCAGGATGTGCCGCGAGAATGCGCCGATATCCCCGAGCCGCTCGACCGGCCGTCCGTCGGGCAGCCGGTAGGCGGGCCGGGGGCGGCGACGGATCTCGTCGACACGCTGACACTGTGTCGACCGGCCCGCTTCGCAATTGACGCAGCGTCCGCACGACGGCGTGAGGGCGGCCACGACCCGGTCACCCGGCCGCAGTCCGGTCACGGCCGAACCGACGGCCTCGACCACGCCCGCCACCTCATGGCCCACGACCACCGGGAGATCGGTCGGCACCGTTCCGGTCATGTAGTGCAGATCGCTGTGACACAAACCGACGTTCGAGACCGCCACCCGGACCTCGTTCGGCTCCGGATCGTCCACCTGAATCGTGGTGATCTCGAGCGGTTCGCCGATCGCGGTGAGCACCGCGGCTTCTGTGTTGATCATGACCTGTCCAATCCGTTGTGCTGATGCGCATGAGGGTGTGCGTCGTCGCGGCCCCGATCTCGCTGCCCGGACCGGAAATTCGCGACACCTGAGCTGAAAATGCCGCTCTCCCAAGACTTTCGAGCAGCGACGTCCTCGCGGGCGAAGGCCGACTCGATCTCCTCGAGCGCCGGTCGCAACAGGGCGAGATGGAGCGCGGTCGTGTTGTGTTCCGGCGTCCACTGCACCACCACATCGATCGCACGGTCGAGCAGTCGGCCGGGCGCGACGATCTCGTCGAGGAGCCCGATCCGCAACGCCTCGTCGGCGCCGATCCGCGGCGATCCGAGAACCATGCGCATCGCGTGGTTGCGCACCAGGCGGGTGAGCAGCACGCTCGACGCGTTCGAGATGGTGATCCCGCGGCCGTTCTCCGGCTGGAAGTACTCGGTCGCGGGGGTCCCGATCCGGGCATCGCAGCACAGGGTGATCTCGGAAGCGCCGCCGACGGCGATGCCGTTCACCGCCGCGAGCACGGGAACTCGGGTTTCCACGATCGCCCGGGTGATGTCGTGGAACGTCTCGAAGGCCGCCCGGAACTCCGCGTACGACGCGGGGGGTGTCTGCAGATCTTCCCCGGCGGAGAACGCACGCCCCTCCCCGGTCAGGACGATTCCGCGCACGCGGTCGCCCGTCCCGAATTCCCGGATCGCACTCGCCAGCCGCAGCCGGGTGGCGACGTTCATCGCGTTCAGCTTCTCCGGGCGGCGCAGAGTCAGGACCGCGACATTCCGTTCGATCCGGGTGTCGAGGTGATGGGTCGCGGGGGCGCTCATCCGCGCTGCCCGTTCTCGCGCAGGTCGTAGGTGATCCCGGGGTTGTCGGCGGCGCGCGCCGCGAGAGCCGGCTTCGACACTCGCTCGGACGGCGTCCGCGGAAAGTCGTCGACGAATTCGACATAGCGCGGAACTTTGAAGCGCGCCAGCTCATTACGCGCTCGCTGGATGATCCGCTCGGCGGTCGAGCGCTCGGCCGGAACGCCGGCGGTGAGCCGAATGTAGGCCTTGACCTCTTCACCGAATGTCTCGTCGGGTACGCCGAGGACCGCCGCGGAGACCACCGACCCGTCCTTTTCCAGGACGGCCTCGACTTCGGCGCTCGCGATGTTCTCCCCGCCCCGCCGAACCATGTCCTTGATCCGGCCGACGAGCTGATAGCGGCCATCGGGCCGGCGCACGGCCACATCGCCGGTGTGCAACCAGCCGTCGCGCAGCGTGCGTCCGGTGGCCTCGGCACGGTTCCAGTAGCCGACCATCATCGGCTTGCCCGAAAGGACCAGCTCGCCGGGCTCGCCATCCGGAAGGTCGGCGCCCTCCGCGTTCACCACGCGGGCCCGCTTCGTCGGTACCGGCTGTCCGAGGTTTCCGCTTCCCACATCGCCGGTGTCTTCCGGATAGCTCACCAGGTCGGCGCCCGACTCGGTCATCCCGTAGATCTCCCGCCAAGGCGCGCCCCAACGCTTTTCCAGCTGCCGATGCAGTCCCGCCGGAATTCCCGAGCACATGATCAGCCGCAGGTCGTTGTCCAGGTCGTCGGGGCTGGGCGGCTGTTTGAGCAGCAGGGTGGGCATGGCGCCGAGGACATAGGTGAAGGTGGCGCGATGACGCCGGACGTCGGCGAAGAACCCCGACGCCGAGAATCGCGGCAATACGACCAGCGGCGCGCCGATCGTCAGCGCCACAGCGGTGTTCCACTGCGGATCGATGTAGGAGAACGGCTGCGCGGTGAGCAGCACGTCGTCGGCGTGCAGACCGGCGGCCGCCGCGCAGATCCAGCCCAGCCGGACCCAGTAGTCGTGGGTCAGCATGCATGCCTTGGGAAACCCGGTTGTTCCGGAGGTGTATTGCAGGTTCGCGAGGGTGTCGCCGGCAAGCCGGACATCGGGCGCACGGTCGGGAAAATCCTCGGAGCCGTCCGCGGCGATATCGACGATGCGGACGCCGGACAGATCGTCCTCGTCCTGCGTCACTTCGCCGAGCAGGCTCAGCTTTTCGCCTTCCGAGAAGACGACGCGAGCACCCGAATCACGCAGTACGAAGGTCAGGTCGGCCCTGCGGTACGAGGAGTTCACCGGGACCGCCACCGCGCCTGCCTTCAATGTCGCCAGCCAGACCACCGGCCAGTGCACGACATTGGGCAGCATGATCGCTACGCGGTCACCGGGCGCGATGCCGTCGACCTCGATGAGCCGATGCGCCAGGCGCGACGTCCACGCGTCGATCCGGCCGAACGTCCACGACTCGTCCCCGAAGCGGAGGAACTCTCGATCCGGCGACGTCCGAGCACACGTCGACAAGAGGTCGATCAACGTGGCCGACGCCGGATCGTCCCCTATGTGGTCGCGGGCGACCGCCGGCCGACGGACCACGTCCCGGGTCGATTCGATTGCGTTCACGGTTTCTCCTTGCGATGTGATGCCGGCCATAACGTTAGCGCGATCATAGTCATTTGATCAAGCCAAATGACTCACTTCTCGCCGCACAGCCCTTTCCGAGCCACCGGAGAGCGATCATGATCGGTGATATTGTCGAGTTAGACTTGATCATTCGCCCAACTATTTCAGGAGGCAGCAGTGGCACGGATCCCTGCGGCTGAACGACGTACCGACCTCGTCAACGCGGCCATTCAGGTGATCGCGACCCACGGTGTCGACGGCGCGACCACCCGCCGCATCGCCGAACAGGCCGGCGCTCCGCTGGCGACGCTGCACTATTGCTTCGCCTCGAAGGAGCTCCTGTTCGCGGCCGTCTTCGAGCGAGTGGCCGCCGAGTACCAGGAGGTCATCGCTCGTAGCGATGTCCACGGCGACGTACCGACCACCGCCCGGGAACTCCTGCGCGGCGTGATGAGCTGGTATCTCGAGGCGGCGGCCTTCGCGGCCGCGACCATCGAGCTCATCAGCTGGGCACAACGCCAGGACGGAAACCCGGCGGGCATCGTCTACAAGCAAGCCTTCGCCGTCCTGCGTTCCATTCTCGACAAGGCGAACAGCGACGGGATGCTGCCGACCGAAGCGATCGATGAAGTCAGCTACATCGTCGCCGCGCTGTCCGACGGGTTCGCGCTGAACTGGCTCACCTTCGGCGACCGCGAGGAGGCTGCCCGGCAGGTGGCCATGAGCATCGCCGTGCTCGACGCGTGGCTGGCCACGAAACTGGTATCACCGGTCTCGGCCGCGCAGCCGACACCCGGACCCACGGTCCAGCCGAAGACCGGAATGAGCTCGTTGGTCTCCTGGGTGAATGTCGGCTGAGCGAACCGAGATTCGTCGTATCGCTCGACAACCGCCGAACCCGCATCGTTCCCGGGCAATGGATCGGGCCGGTACCGCGAGAGGCGGCACCGGCCAGAATTCCCTTGCCGCAGAACAGATCTCATCCGGCCGTGGACATACGGGCGCCTTCTTACAGGCCGTGGCCGGCGCACAGACGTTCCGCCGCTTCGTCGACGACCCAACTCAAAGCTCGGTCGTCGCGTTCCATCCACTCCGGATGCCACTGGACCCCCAGCACGGGAGCACCGGGAAGCTCGATCGCCTCGACCACGCCGTCCGCGGTCCGGCCCGTGACGACCAGACCCTCGCCACACACGTCGACAGCCTGATGATGCCACGAGTTGGTCACCGCGCGGTCCCCGAACAGCGTCTGCGCAACGGATCCGGGCGCGAACGACACCACATGATCAGGTGTACCGTCGGTGAGCGCGGCCCGCTCCGACAGATGCCGCACCGGGCCCGCCGGGAGATCCGCGATCAGCGTGCCGCCCCGCGCGACATTCAGAACCTGCAGGCCGCGGCACACTCCGAGCACCGGCGTATCGGTGTCGATGGCCGCGCGCACGAGCGCGATCTCGTACGCGTCCCGCTCCCGGTCGTGCACCATCGGATCCGATCGCGCATCGATCGCACGCACCACAGTCGGATCACCACCCCAGCAACCGGGATGAACGTCCTGACCGCCGGTGATGACCACCCCGCTCAACCACTGGCACACTGCGGCCGGGTCCGCGTCGTAGGGCAGCATCACCGGAATCCCGCCGGCCCGCGCGATCCGGTCCGAGAAGTCGGACATGAAAGCGTCGGTGAGGCGGTCCGCGTACCGGTGGTCCAACCCGTCCACCAGTCCCAGCCGGAACCGCCTGCCCGTGATGCCGATCAGCGGCCGTGCGGCGGTCGAGAAGTCACGCACCGCGGTCACGGGAACTCGAAGTAGCGTGCGGACTCCCATTCCGAGAGTTCGGCGAACGGGTCACCTCCGCCGGTGTGGAACTGCATCCACTCCCACCGGCGGGTGCCGATCCAGTAGTCGACGAACTCGTCGCCCAGCAGCTCCCGCAGAAGGGGGTCGGCGTCGAGCGCTTCGGCCGCCTTGGTGATGGTGTCGGGCAGTCGCTTGATGCCGGGCGGCATGCACCAGGCCATATCCGACACCGGATCCGGCGGCTCGATCTCGCGTTCGAGGCCGGCGATCACACCGGCCAGCACGCCCGCGGTAGCGAGATAGAGGTTCGCGTCCGCACCCGGGAGGCGGTACTCGAGCCGAGAGTAGGACGGGTGCCCGCACACCGCCCGGACGGCGGTGGTCTTGTTGCTGATGCCCCAGCTGACGGTGACCGGCGGACCACTGAGATCCACCAGCCGGCGGTAGGAAGTGATCTGCGGCAACACGATCGAGGTGTTGCCCTCCAGCGTCGCGATCAGACCACCGATGGCGTGGCGCATCGTCTCCGAAGGCCCGTCTTCGGCGTAGAACGCGTTCACGCCGTCGCGCTGCAGCGAGAGATTGATGTGCGACGCCTGCCCGTAGCCCGCGGTCGGCTTGGCCATGAACGTGACCGAGCGCCCCTGCTCGAACGCGACCTCGCGCATCACCTGACGGGTGCGCGCCCACGCATCACAGACCCCGATCGGATCGCCCGGTACCAGGTTGAGCTCCACCTGCCCGGCCGCGTCCTCGTCGCTCCAGGCCTCCCACTCGATGCCCAGCTCGTCGAGGCGCCGCGACACCGCCGTCATGTAGTCGATCCAGTCTTTCGACTTCGCGAGATGGTATGCGGTGCCGGCGGATCCGCCGAGCGGAGTGAGGTCGCGGTAGCCACGCGCCCGAGCCTCGTCGATCGACTCCGAGAACAGGGTCGTTTCGATCTCGACCGCGATGGTCGCGGTGTACCCGAGGGTCGCCAGCCGATCGACCATCTTTCGTACCAGGTTGCGCGGGCAGATCGGAACCGGTGTGCCGTCCTTCAGCCAGTAGTCGCCGATCACCGACTGCAGTCCCGGTTCCCACTCGACCAGCGTCGACATATCCGGTTTGAAGCTGACGTCGTCGAGGTGCCCACGCCAGCCCGGATAGGCGAAGCCCATGCTGGGAGCGTTGCCGAGGTCGAGTCCGAACAGCAGGTCGGCGAAATTGAATCCCGACGCCGCGCTCGCGTCGAACTTCTTCGGCGAGACATTCTTGCCGAGGAAACACCCCTCGTGATTGGTGGCCTCCAGCCGCACGGCGCGGACGTCGGAGCCGCGGACGCCGAATTCCGAAGTGGCGATGGTGATTTCAGACATCGAAACGAGCCTTCCAGGATGCGCCGATCATGACCGACAGTTGAGAGAGGGTGCCTTGAATTCCGAGGGCACCGGTGGCCAAGGTCGCGAACAGATCGTCCACACCGGAGAACACGCCGGCCAGCGTCTCCGGCGCACCGGCGATCACGTAGTGGGTCTCCCCCTCGCCGCAGACGATCTGCTCCACTCCCTCGGGCCCCTCGGTGACAGCGATGAGCATGTCCGGAACGCCCGGCACCGAGCGCGATACCGTCCAGAAGTGCTCGGCGGCCGCGCGCCAATCGGGCAGCGGCGGCGTCAGTGCGGCCGAGACGTCGGCAACCAGATCCTGATCACCCACCGGATCGCCGATCGCGGCGAACCTAGCATTCAGGTCGACGGTGAGGGTGGCATCGGGTTCGGTGAACACACCGCTGGACACCTCGACAACACCGTCGCCGAAAGCGATCGTCGCGGACTGGGGCGTGTCGTGTGAGCGGATCGCCACCGTCGCCGCGGTCCGTCGCAGCGCCGACAGCGCATGGCCGGCGCGTGCGGAATCGCGCAGTGTCCGGCCGATCAGCCGGACGATCGGCGTGGCATCGTCCTCGATCCGTATGTCGATGCCTGCGGCCGCGCCGGCGCTGGGCACCACGCGGTCGATCGTGGTTTCGGTCATCTTCGGTGTCCTTTCGACTACGCGAGATCGTGTGGCGCGCGCGGCAGCAGCAGACCTCGAGTGAGAACGCAACCGTCATAGTCAGTTGTCTGGGTCACGTGACTATGATCGTGAGGCATACGTCACTCGTTGTCAACAACTCGAAGAGGATCGCCGATGCTTACACCGACACCCGCGTACTGGGATTTGCTGGACGCGGACGCGCAGGCGGCCGCGCAAGCTATCGCGAGGGCGCTCCCGAAGCCACTCCGCGAACTGGGGCCCGCCACCGCGCGCGAACTGCTCGCGACGCGGCCGCGCGAACATCCCCTCACGGCGATCGACCAGGTTGAGAACATCGAGATATCTTCCCGCGCAGGAACTTTGAGGGCCCGGCTCTATCGGGCCACAGTCGAGTCGGACCCTCCCGCTCTGCTCTACATGCACGGCGGCGGGTTCATCCTCGGCACCCTCGACGGCGTCGACGAGCTCTGCCGGGCCATCGCGGCTCGCTCGGGTTTCGTGGTCGTCTCGCTGGAGTATCGGCTCGCACCGGAAAATCCGTATCCGGCCGCGCTCGAGGACTGTGTCGACGCATATCTGTGGCTCCGCGAGCACGCTCGCGATCTGGCGATCGACTACGACCGCATCGCGGTGGGCGGCGATTCGGCGGGCGGCGCTCTCGCAGCCGGACTCTGCCTCGCGCTTCGCGACGGCGAGCTCCCGCTGCCGATGGCGCAGGTGCTCGCGTATCCGCCGGTCGACGACTCCTTTACCGCGCCATCCTGGACGGAGTTCGCCGATGCACCGCTTCTGACCAGTGCGGATTCCAAATGGCTCATCGAGCAGTACCGGGGACCCGACTATCAGGACCGTGCCGACCCTCTTGCGGCGCCGATCCGCGCGGAGTCGCTGCACGGGCTGCCCCCCGCGTTGATCCTCACCGCGGAAGTGGACCCGATCCGCGACGACGCGGAGGCGTACGCCGCACGTCTGGATCGGACCGGCGTCGCCGTGGTGACCACGCGCTACGCGGGGGTGTTCCACGGCTTCTTCACCGAAGTGGGCGTATTCGCCAAGACCGAGCAGGCGATCGAGGACGTATGCGCTTATCTGCGCCGGCTCGTCCGTCGGTGACGCCGGAGCGGCCCGAGCCGATCCCATCGAGCGGCTGACCGGACGACCCCGTCCGCGATTCGGAGGCGTGCGCATCAGCGTGATGCGCACGCCTCCGAATCGTTGAAGCTGTTGTTATACAACATCTCCCGAATTTTTCAGAGCGCGCCCGATACCGGTCCGGCAGGCGGCACCTCGGCAACGTCGCAAGGACCGACGCGAACCGCCGGACCCAGCAGGATCGCTGCCGTTCTCCGCCAGAGCGCCACTTTCTGCCACTCGGAAGCAACGCCGATTTAATCTTGAGTCGTTCATTTGATCAACTCTTGTTGTTGCAGCTAGAAGCCTATTTACGCGTCGATCCCAGATTCTCTATTGCAAAGAGTTGGTCAAATACCTTGATCATATGACTACATACCTCCTAGTCTATGGCGCGGATCACAACTCGGCGCGGCAGCTTCCCGCGAATGCGCGGATCAGACCGCCGATTTCTATGGAGAACGACAATGACCGAAATCAATGAAACGACCGGCGCAGGCCGGGATTCGAGCGCTGGTGGCGCGCCGCCGAGAGGGGTGCTGATCGGAGTCGGCGCCCTGCTGGTCACCCTGACCAATGCGATCATCTTCGTCCTGCCGCCGCTGCTGCCGATCATTCAGGCGCAGTACGGTCTCGCCACGGTTTCCGAGACCACCTGGATCTACACCGTGCTCACCCTCGGCGGCGGGGCGGGTTTCATCCTGCTGCCACGCCTGGCCGACGTCTTCGGCGACCGCAACGCGACCGTATTCGCCGCCGGATGCCTCACGCTGGGAGCGTTCGTCCCCGCCGTCGGAGATTCCTACCCGGCCCTGCTCATCGGGGCCGCGCTCATGGGAATCGGCGGGGCCGCCCAACTGCTGCCCTTGGGATTTCTCCGGCGGAATCTGGCCGACAACGGGGTCGCGACCGCGGTCAAGGTTCTGGTCGTCGCCACCGGCCTCGGCATCGTCGTGGGCATGATCGGCGGCGGCCTGATCGTCGAATACCTGTCGCTCCGTAGCTTCTTCTGCGTCCTCACCGCCGCCTTCGCCGCGACGACGGTCATCTCGTTCGTCGTGATTCCGCACGCCCCGCCCGCGGAGCCCACCGGCCGGATCGGCGCGCTCGGAACGGTGTGGATGATCGGCTGGGTCGCGGCGCTGCTGCTCGCTTTGACCCAGGGCTTGGTCTGGGGCGCCGGGGCTCTCATTCCACTGATCGGCGGTATCGTCGCTGCCGCACTGTGGGTACGCGTCGAGCGCAAGTCGTCGGCGGCCGTCTTCGATGTCGCCATGCTGAAATCGCCGTTCGTCACCGCGGCGAGCGTGGCGATCGCGTTGTTCGCGGCAGTGAACGCGGCGTTCCTGTTGCTGCTCAGCACCTACAGCCAGATCGATCCCGATTCCCTGCAGCCCTCGGACGCGTATGGGCTCGGACTCTCCGCGCTGCAAACGGGGTTGCTGATGGTGCCCTTCGCTGTGCTGTTCCGGGTCGGAGGCCGCATCGCCGAGGGCCCGATCGCCAAGGGACACGCGTCCCGCGTCTTCGTGGTGGGAGCACTCGTCTGTGTCGCCGGCCTGGCCTGGCTGGCACTCGCCCACGACCACGCGTGGCAGAACCTCGTGGGGGCCGGCGTCATCGGGCTCGGATGCAGCATGGGATATGCCGCGGGCTTCACCGTCGTGCAGATAGCAGTTCCCGAAGAGAAGGCCGGAATGGCCGCCGGCGCAGCCGGTACCTCCATGGCTGTCGGCTTCGCCTTCGGCACCGCGTTGATCACCGGTGTTCTCAGTGCCTCGGTCGTCCACGTTCCGGGCACGGACATCACGGTCGCCGACAAGGGCTTGTACGGCACGAGCTACTGGATTTCCGCCGTCCTGGCCGCAGGTGTCCTGGCGACGGTGCTGATCTCACGCGCACGTTCTCGCCGGCGCGCCGCAGTCGCCGTGTCCTGATCCAGCTGAAGCCAGCCGAACGAATTGAGAGACAATGGAAATCAAAGAACTACTCTTCATGGTCGCCGACCTGTGGATGATCTTCGCCGGATTCTTCTACGGATGGAAATTCATCCGGCGCTACCAGAACTACCTGCTCGGCCTCGAATGGATGATCGTCGCCACGTCGGGCACCAACTTCCTCATCTGGTCCGCGATCAAGGGCAGCGAAGACGGGCTCATGTTCAAGTTTGCCTGCTTCCTGGACGCGTTCTCCCGATCGGTCGGCATCACGCTGATCCTCGTCATGGGCTTGATGCGCGTCACACACCGGTACAAGCCCACGCTCGCCACCGACATCGGCGTCTTCGTGCTCGCCACCATCGCCGGCCTGTACTTTCAGCAGTTCCACGCCCACTTCGCGCTGGGACCGGCCACCTACTACGTGGTCGTCAACGTTGCGACGTCGCTGTTCCTCATCTACTTCGCGGGCCGACTGTGGGCGGTCGGCGAGAAGGTGAAGACCGTCGGAACTCTCGCGGCCACCGCCGCCGGATTCGCCATCGCCATCACCTACGACTTCTTCCCGATCCCCGGTGACGACGAGCTCCGCACGATCTTCTACACCGCCGCGCTGGCCACCTGGGGCACGCAATTGTGGATGTACTTCCTCGGATACCGCGCCCTGCACAACCACAACGAAGCGGCTGACGCGCGGCCGGCTCGGCGGGAACAGAGCGCTGCCGGGGCCTGAGAGGGCCGCATTTCAACGGCACGCCATCACCGGCCGCAGGCCCGGCGATGGCGTGCCGCCGTCACCACCCATGCGAAAAGGATCATCGAAATGAACACCGACAACGTCGAATACACCACCTTCACCGGCTGGATCGACCCACCCAGCGACGTCCGCCCGGCGTTGGAAGACGACATCACCTGTGAGGTCGCAGTCGTCGGCGGCGGCCTGAGCGGTATGTCGACGGCGTTGCGGCTGGCCGAGCGCGGTCGAGACGTCGTGCTGCTGGAGGCCGAATTCTGTGGGCACGGCGCCAGTTCCCGCAATGCGGGACAGCTGGCGGGTGCCCCCGGCGGAGACATTCAGCTGTTGAATCTCCTCTACCGGAAGAAGCTGCCCAGCATCGTGCAATTCGCCGATCATGCCGAGCATCACGTCGAAGATCTGATCAAGACGCACGACATCGACTGTGAGTACGAATCGACAGGCAATGTCGGCGTGGCGGTCTCGCGGGGACAGCTGGGCCGCGCGCGGCGCGTCGCCGAGATTCTGCAGCGGGCCGGTGCGAAAGCCGAGTTCGGCACGAGTGCGGAGCTGGGCATTCCTCGTGGATTTCTCGGTGGGATGCGCGAGGCCATCGGCGGAATGATGAATCCGGGCAAGTTCACCATGGGCGTGCGCCGTGCCGTCTTCTCCTCCGGCGCGCGAGTTTTCGAACAGACCCGGGTCACCGACGTCACGCGGGAAGCCGGGCACGTCGTCATCCGCACACCCGGCGGTGTGGTGCATGCCGACACCGTCGTCCTCGCGACGAACGCATACGGCGGCGAGCTGGCGATCACTCCCAAGAATCTGTCCGTGCCCATCTGGGTCATCGAGGTGGAGACCGAGCCGATCGACCCCGCGCGTCTGGCCGCCCTCGGGTGGACCAGCCGCGCCGGCCTGTTCACCCAGCACAACTTCATGGAGAACTATCGGCTGACGTCGCGCAACACCATCGTGTTCGGCGTTCGACGGATCGAACGAGGAAAACAAGGCCCGTTGCCCACGAAGCAGCCGGATCCGGGGCTCGTCGCCGAACTCGCCCACGCCTTCGCGACACGATTCCCGGCCCTGGCCGACGTGTCGGTCGCTCGTGCGTGGGGCGGCTGGATCGCGATCACTTCCTCGTGGCTGCCGCTCGCCGGTCGAATCGACGACAACGTCTTCTACTCGATCGCCTGCAACGGCCACGGGTTGGCCCAGGCCCCCTACCTGGGATCGTTGATTGCGGACATGATCGTCGACGGAAAACCCCACGAGGATCTGCAGGCGCTGTGGCAGCAGAAGCCGAAGTTCCCTCGCCCGATGATGATGGGCCCGTTGGGTTTACGCACCATCTGGGCCGTCGATCGGTTCAACGATCTGGTCAACGGGAGCCGACGTAACGCCCGGCGTGGGTCGGCGCCGGTGAGCTGAGCGAGAACGCGTAGGGTCCGGGACTCGTCAGCCGGGGCATTCACCGGCCTTCTGTGCGATGCGTACCCCGGATCAGTCGGCTCACACCGACGCGACGTAGCCCGGCGGTGGGCCGATTCCGGTCAGGGCCCTCCAGGTCCGCTGCTAGCTCAGCGTTTTCAGCGCCGCGGCATCGTAGGCCTTCAGCTCATCGATCCGGCCGCTCAAGACCTTGGCCGCCCATTCCGGGTCCTGCAGGAGGGCGCGGCCGACGGCGACCAGGTCGAACTCGTCACGCTCGAAGCGGTCGAGGAGGTTGTCGAGGCTGCCGAGTTCGGCGCCTCTGCCCGTGAAGGCGTGGAGGAAGTCGCCGTCCAGGCCGACCGAGCCGACGGTGATGGTGGGCTTGCCGGTGAGCTTCTTGGTCCAACCGGCGAGGTTCAGGTCCGAGCCGTCGAACTCCGGGAGCCAGTAGCGGCGGGTGGAGGCATGGAAGGCGTCGACACCGGCAGCGGCGAGCGGCGCAAGGATGGCGTCGAGCTCCTGCGGGGTCTCGGCGAGCCGCGCGCTGTAGGCCTCCTGCTTCCACTGCGAGAAGCGGAAGATCACCGGGAAATCGGGCGATACGGCCGCGCGGACCGCGGCCACGATCTCGGCCGCGAACCTGGTGCGCGCCACCGGATCTCCACCGTAGGCGTCGGTACGGCGGTTCGTGTGCGCCCACAGGAACTGATCGACGAGATAGCCGTGGGCGCCGTGCAGTTCGACGCCGTCGAAACCGATCCGCTCGGCGTCCGCGGCGGCCTCGGCGAACGCGGCGATGACGTCGTCGAGATCGCGCTGCGTCATCGCTTCACCGGTTGGCTCGGTGCCGTCGACACGGATACCGGAGGGGCCCATGGCCGGGGCATCGGGGTAAGGCTGTTCGCCGCGATTGCGGACCATGCCGATATGCCACAGCTGCGGCACGATCGTGCCGCCGGCGGCGTGCACGTCCGCGGCGACCTTCGCCCAGCCCGCCAACTGCTCCGCACCGTGGAATCGCGGAACCCGATCACTCTGACCGGCCGACTCGTGGCCGACGTAGGTCCCCTCGGTGACGATGAGACCGACACCGGCGGCGGCGCGGCGCGCATAGTAGGACCGCACGTCGTCACCGGGGATGCCGCCCGGGGAGAACATGCGCGTCATCGGCGCCATCACGATGCGATTGGGGACGGTCAGGCCGTTCAGCGAAACGGGCCGGGACAGGATTTCCGCTGCGCGGGAGGTGTCGGACACGGTGACGGTCACTGGGTACTCCTCGTAGAAACTTGACAACTTTGATGGTTGATAACCTCAAGCATTACCCACGGTAGGGGTGAATAGTTGAGATGGTCAAGTTTCAGGACGTAGGATGAATTGCATGGCCGAGGTTCCGCGCATCGACACCGCCCAGCTCATGGAGCTGCTTTCGGTGTCGCTGGGCGTCTACTACAGCGAATTCACGGTCGCAGCGGCGAGTGAGAACCTCACGGCGAGTCAGGGCAAGACATTGACGGTGCTGCGCCGGGGCCCCGCCGCGATGCGCACCCTGGCCGAGACCCTGGCGTGTGATGCGTCCAACGTCACCGGGATCATCGACCGGCTGGCGAAGCGGGGTCTCGTGCGACGGGAGGCCAGCGCAACCGACCGCCGCGTCACCAATCTGGTCATCACCCCCGAGGGCGAGCGTGCCGTCGACGCGATCCGCGCGAAAATGCATCAGACCCGAGAAGGCCTGAGCAGACTCGGCGACGAGGACCGTGATCGTCTGCACACACTCCTGGAACGGGTCTTCGTCCAACCCTGACGCTCGACGAGGGCTCGGCCGGGACAGCGCCGAATCCCTTGCAGGACAGCTACTTCGGAAGCCATTGTCGCCGCGGCGGCAATCATCGGATTGTTCGGCGGTATCCACTACACCCGCCATGGCGGCGCCCTCGACGAGATCGCCGGATTCTCGGTCACATCGCCACGCTCGTGTCGCCAGAATGCGCCGCGAACTTGCCAGAAATCGGATGCGTTGGCGGCTAACGTTTTTCGTGCGTCCAGGGCGGTCGTGGCAGGTGAACGCGGATCCGCATGTAGGAGGGGAGATCCGCGCTCAGGCCGGACCCACCGTGCCCGACTTGATAGTTTGACGTCGTTCTGCGGCTGGGCGCGAAAGGGAATCTCTGGTGGATTCGGAGTATCGGTGGGAGGAGGAATCGTCGGCGACCGCCGAGACGCCCGCCGAGCGGATCGAGTCCTGGCACCATTACCTGCGGAGCCGACAGGGGTCGGTGGGATTGGCGTTCGGCGACACCGTCGTGCACTACCGCAGAACCGGACGAGATGTGCGGGGCGACGGCGACGACAGCTACCGGTTGCTGCTGCCACTACGCGGGGAATTCAAGTTCGCGCAGGGTGACGCCGCGGAGGTCGTCGCTCCCGGCAGGCTGGCGTTCTTCCATTGGGGATCACCGCTGGTGATGCGTCAGGACGAGCCACTGCTGCGCACGATTCGCCTCGAGCGTGCGCGCCGGCGCCTGTCGTCACCCCTGCCGGTGGACATGGACACGGTCGCCCACCAGACCGGGTTCACCACGATACGCCGCTTCCGCGAAGCCTTTCAGCGCCGGTACGGCCGGAGTCCGGAGCAGATGCGCGCCGAACTCTACGGGCCGTAGCGGATTCCGCCGGCGAGCCGGCTGCCGGCGAACGAAAACGTCGGGCGCACTTGGCGTTTACGCCTGGATGACCTCGACGCGCACCAATGCGTTCGGCGAGTCGCAACTGGCCCACGACTGGTTCTGACCGTACTGCACCGGGCCGTACTTCCAGTAGGTGAACGGAACGGGCCACGCGACGCAGGTGAGCTTCACTTGCTGCCAGGTAGGCAGCTCGCAATTGGCCATCCCGCCGGTGTTGAAGATGTTGTAGACGTGACAGTTCGCCTGCCACACCGGTACATCGGCGTTGGCCACACCACCGCCGACAAGCGCGGCGGCAGCGGTCGCCCCGGTAATGACCGCACTGGCCGCGAGTCGCTTCGCGAAAATCATGTCGAAACCTCCTGAGCAGTTGTGCATGAAAGATCGCTGGAGATTCGCGGACGTTACGCCCGTCGGTGCGCGCGACCGATGAACATGGCAGCGGGATTTGGCCGTTGGTCGACCTACTCCCGCCGCCGGAGGCGCTCTCGGCGCGATCGCCAGAAGTTGACCCACAGCGTTTTCCAACGCGTGGTGCTTCATCCCGAGCCGCCGGATCGCATCGTGATCCCGTTCGGCGGAAAGCGGCGATCACCCAGCAGGATTCGGCGGGCGGTTTCACACTGGTGCGGTGACCGACTACCTGCTGCGCCCGATCGGCTCCGTCGAATCCGAGCTCACGGACCGCGCTACCGCACCGCGCCAGCCCGACGAGGGCGCCCCACCGGCCTGGGTGGTGCTCGACGACCGTTACGCCGAAGCGCTGGAAGGCCTCGCGCCGGGTATGGACCTGGTGCTGCTGACCTGGCTCGACCGCGCCGACCGGGAGACTCTGGCGGTCCACCCCCGAGGTGACACGAGCCGACCCCTCAACGGTGTCTTCAGCACGCGGGCACCACACCGTCCCAACCCGATCGGGCTGCACGAGGTCCGGATCCTGTCCATCGGCGGCACCCGGATCCGCGTCGCGCACCTGGAAGCCTTCGACGGGACTCCGGTTCTCGACATCAAGCCCGTTCTGGCCGCGTCCGCGGCTGACCGGTGAGATGAGGGCGATCGCCGGCCGGCCCCTGGCGGGGTGCCGCGGTCAGTCGTTGTCGCAGAGGGCTTTCAAGGTGCGCGGGACTTCTTCGGCCGGCAGATAGCATCCGGTCTGCTCGAAACCGCCGATGGTGTGGGTGGTGTAGTCGCCGTAGCCGATGCGCAGGAAGTCGTCGCCGCTGAGGCCGTGCACGGTCCAGTCGAAGGCCACCCGAGCGCGGGCGACCAGCGTGCGCAGAGCCATCAGGTGATAGCCGCGCGTGACGAATTGTGCTGGGATACCGCGCAATCCGATCTTCAGCGGGCGCGCCACCGCGTCGGCGCCGCCGAGGTCGACCACCATGCCGAGGTCCTGATGCCGGTACGGCGTGGGCCGTCCGCCACGCAGCGCGGTCACCAGATTCCTACCGAGGTGGCGGCCCTGGCGCATGGCGTGCTGCGCGGTGGGAGCGCACAGCGTGCCCGCATCGGCGGTCAGGTCGGGAACCGCCGCCGCATCGCCACAGGCCCACACACCGGTGAGGCCCGGCACGGTGAAATCGGCCTCGGCGACAATGCGGCCCTTCGTCGTCGCCGCGCCCAGATGTCCGGCGAGGGGGCTGGGGACGACACCTGCGGTCCACAACACCGTCCGCGTCGGGATGAAGCGGCCGTTGGTGAGCTGAACACCATGGGCGGTAACCTCTTTCGCCGCCGCGCCGGTGATGAGTTCGATGCCGCGGTCGGCCAGATTCCGCTTGGCCTGTTCTCCGAGTCGCTGTCCGAGTTCGGGCATGATCCGGTCGCCGTGTGTGACCAGATGCCAGCGCACCATGCCGGATTCCAGCTTCGGGAAATACCGGCGCGCGGCGGCCCGGGTGACCTTGTTGAGCACGGCCGCGGTCTCGGTGCCGGCGTATCCAGCGCCGATGGTGACGAAGTTCAGGCGCTCCCGGTCTTCCTCCTCACCGCCGCGCACCGCCGCGATGTCCAACTGCTGCAGGACGTGGTCACGCAGGAACATGGCCTCGGCGAGCGTCTTCATCCCGAATCCGTACTCGTCGAGGCCGGGCACGTCGAGGACGCGGGTGATGCTGCCCGGAACGAGCACCAGATGGTCGTAGTCGAGGGCACTTTCGGTGCCGGCGGATCCGCGCACCACGACCTGCCGGGTATCCGGATGCACCCCGATCGCCATGCCCGGAACAACCTCGGTGCGGCGCAGCACCCGCCGCAGCGACACCGTGATCGACCGCGGATTCAGCACACCCGAGGCGACCTGCGGCAGCAGCGGCAGATACAGCAGCCCCGCATCCGGTGTGACGAGTTGGATGAACGCTTCGTCGGGGCCGAGATGACGCTCCAGGTAACGGGCACATTCGACGCCGGAGAAACCACCGCCGATGATCACGATCTTCGCGGGACTCACGAATTCACTCTACTGATCGCACAGAAGACGCAGGTCCGAGTTCATCGGCCGGGCCGAGGCCGTGGTCGTGACGGCGAAAGACGAATCGGCTCAACACATCACCGGCGACAATCGATCGCCGGGGCGGTTCGCCCGCTACGCCGTGGCGTCCGGGACCGGGCGGGCCGGGGGCTGCGGCGCCAGCTGAACACCGGCCAGACCGGTCCAGCACAGGCTGGCGGTCGTGGCGACGGCCTCGTGTTTGGGCAGGGGTTTGCCGGTCGCGACCCAGTCCCGCGCACACGACTGAGCGATCGCGACCAACTCGGCCGTGATCAGCCAGCCGTGTTCCGCGCGCGGCAGCGGATGCGGCGCCAGCGCCCGGGCGAGCGTCTCGATACAGATGGTGGCGGCCTGGTGCGCGATGCGCTGCGCCGACGGTTCGTCGGCCACGGCGGCGCCGGCCAGCAGGGCGGCACTGCGTGGCCGGATGTCGGCGAAGTCGAACACCGCCGCTACCGAGGCCTCCACGATCGATCGCATGCCCTCGGCGGGTTCGAGTGCGGCGGTGAGCGTCTCCTCCAGTTCCTGCATCGCCTCGTGCAGCACGGCCAGATACAGTTCCAGCTTGCTCGAGAACGACTTGTACAGGACGGGCTTGCTGATTCCGGCCCGGCAGGCGATCTCCTCCATGCCCGCGGCCCGATACCCGCACGCGGCGAACAAACCGGCCGCCGCGGCCAGGATCACCCGCCGGCGTTGCTGCCTGGCCTGCGTCATCTGTCTGTCCACCACCTGGCACCTCCTGCGCCCACGGTACCGACGCCCCGGTTCGGCACAACCGCGACCCGCACGATCACGCCGGTTTCGCCCTCTTACGCCTCGAGGAGCCCGTCACTCGAGGGCGCGCGAAGCAACACCCGCCCCGGCGCGCCTACGGAGCGAGGACTATTCGCCCGAACACTTCGCCCGCGTCCATCTTCCGGTGCGCGAGAACGGCATCGTCCAACGGGAGTATCTCGTGGACCACCGTGCGGAGTTCGCCGCGCCCGGCGGCGGCGAACTGTTGCGCGCGGACGGCGCGGCGGTCGGATTCGGAGACGGTGTCCGCGCTGAAAGTGGCGAAGGACAACGACTTTCGGAACGCGGTCATCATCTGCATACCGAAGTCCGCCGGTGGGTGGCCACCCACGATCCCGACCGCCACCATGCGGCCGTTCGGATTCAGACGGGCGAAGAACGAGGGCAGGTCCGCACCGGCTACGACATCGACGATGACGTCGTAGCCCGCCGGAGCGTCCGCACCTCCCTTTCCCGAGCGGTCCAGGACGTGGGTCGCGCCGAGTTCGCGCAAACGGTCGCCACGGTCCGCCGACGAGGTCGTCACCGCCACCGCGCCGGCCGCGCCGCGGGCAGCGAGTTGAACGGCCGTGACCCCGATACTGCCGGCCGCACCCCGGACCAGGACCGACTCACCGGGAGAGAAACGAGCGTGGGCCAGGGCGAAATGGGCGACCACTCCGGAACTCCCGAGCGTCACGGCATCGACCGAGGACAGGTCCGGCGGCAGCGGGAGGACGTCCTCGACCCGGGCGCTCGCCTGTTCGGCATACCCGCCGCCGAAGCCGGTGAAGGCCCACACCCGCCGGCCGATCCACGATGTGTCCACACCGTCGCCGGCCGCGGTGACGGTGCCCGCCACTTCACTGCCGGGAACGTGGCCGGCTTCGAACCCGTCGCCGCCGATCGTGCCTCTGCGAATCACGGCGTCCACCCCGCCGACGCCGATCGCCTCGGTGGTGATCAGCACCTGTCCGGCGGCCGGCGTCGGCGCAGGGAGATCGACCACGGCCAGTCCCTCGGCGGGTCCGAATGTCTGGATGACTACTGCCTTCACTCGTCTTTCCTCGCTTCGAGCGATTCCGGACCGGTCGAGCCGTCCGGGCTGTGCTCGACGCTAACGGACGCCCCCGTCCGTTTAGCTAAAGTGAGAGTGGTGCCCGACGATTTGCCTCAACCCCTGCGCTCCGATGCCCGCGACAACCGCGAACGCATCCTGGAAGCGGCTCGCGCCCTGTTCGCGACCGAGGGCTTGGACGTGCCGATGCGCGAGGTCGCCCGCCGCGCGGGAGTCGGCCCGGCCACGCTGTATCGGCGCTTCCCGACCAAGCAGATCCTGGCCACCGAGGCGTTCGCGGAACAGATGCACGCCTGCCGGGCCGTGGTGGACGAGGGACTCGCGGAGCCGGACGCGTGGCGAGGCTTCTGCCTCGTGATCGAGAAGCTCTTCGCACTGCACGCTCGCAGCCGAGGCTTCACCGAAGCCTTCACGGCCACCTTTCCGCACGCGCTGGATTTCACCGCCGAACGCGAATACGCACTGAAAGCCGTTGCCACACTGGCACATCGAGCGAAGGACGTCGGCCGGCTGCGGCCCGACTTCGTCGTCGACGACCTGATCCTCATGCTCCTGGCCAACCGAGGCATTCACATCGGCTCGCCGGCCGCCCGGGTCGCCGCCTCGCGCCGCTTCGCCGCCTTCGTGATCCGAGCCTTCGCCACCACCGCCGACACCACGCCACTCCCCCCTGTCGCGCGCGTAGCACCCGCGGTCATCTGACGCCCGCCGATACCGGCGGTGGCGCGGGTCACTGCTTTCCGGCCGCTCACCGGCCGATTGCCGGGCGGGCGCGCGGCGCATGTAACCTTTCCTCCCAGGAACTCGCACCTGAGGCGGGTTCACCCCAGCCTGGTGTGGTCAGAAGGGAGATACCGATGGGTAAGCGTGGGCGTAAGAAGCGCAGCCGCCGTAAGAATGCGGCCAACCACGGCAAGCGGCCCAACTCCTGAGCCGTCGCGCCGTGCGCCCCGGGACCGCCCAGCGGACTCGGTGCACTGCTGAAAACGACAATGCGGCACGCCATCATGGATGGCGTGCCGCATTCGTTCGTGCGGTCAGGACTCGCGTTCGACCCGGGTTTCGGTGATGGTGATCGACCGCCGGATGTCGAGAGTGAGCCGCTCGCGCAGGGATTCGGGGGCACGATCCCCACCGCATTTGCGACTCAGCAGGCGCTTGAGCTTCTCTTCCAGACCGTATGCCTCGATACACGGCGAGCAATGGTCCATGTGGTGCTGCAATCGCGCCCGCGTGGCCTCGTCGCATTCGCCGTCGAGAATCAGCCAGACGTCGGTGAGTACCGCCGAACAGTCCAGTTCCATCTCGTCCCCGGCACCCCGATCGTCGTGCTCGTGCCCACTCGTGCTCACTGGGTTACCTCCTGACGCGCCCCGTTGCCCGTTCGGTTCCGATCGAAACCCCGCTCGTGCGCGACATCGGCCAACAGCCCCTTGAGCTGTTTGCGCCCGCGGTGCAGCCGGGACATGACGGTGCCGATCGGGGTCCCCATGATGTCGGCAATCTCCTTGTAGGGGAAGCCCTCCACATCGGCGTAGTACACCGCCATCCGGAATTCCTCCGGCAGCGACTGCAGTGCCGCCTTGATGTCGTCGTCGGGCAGCGCCTCCAACGCCTCCATCTCCGCCGAGCGCAGACCGGTGGAGGTGTGCTCGGCCGTGGCGGCGAGCTGCCAGTCGGTGATCTCGTCGGTGGGGTACTGCGCGGGCTGGCGCTGCTTCTTGCGATAGGAGTTGATGTAGGTGTTGGTGAGGATCCGGTACAGCCAGGCCCGCAGGTTGGTGCCCTCCCGGAAGGACCGGAAGCCCTGGTATGCCTTGGCGAAGGTCTCCTGCACCAGATCCTCGGCGTCGGCCGGGTTGCGGGTCATTCGCAGGGCCGCACCGTAGAGCTGATCCAGCAGCGGCAGCGCGTCACGCTCGAAACGCCGCGCGAGTTCGGCCTCGTCGGCCGTGGAGCGCACGGTCGAATCGCCGTCGATCTCCGCGTCCTCGGCGTCGCGAGCCTCGGCATCCTCGGACGCCGTGTCGTCGTCCACCGGGTCGTCGGGGATCTCGATATCTTCCGGTCGGGAACCGCCCGCGGTGTCACCGCGGGGGCGATCGGCCGCCAGTTCGTCGTCGCTCGTCACGGAAGTCCCTTCGGTCGCCGTAGCATCTGAATCTACCGCGCGCGAGGGTCGCCGATCGAACCCGGTGTCCGGGACGATGATGTCGATCAGCGGGTACGACAGCGAGTCGCCGGTCGTTACCGGGCGTTCGTCGACGAGGACGGTCACCGGCATCTCCTTCGAACTTTTCCGATCTCGAGCGGCTGCGAAGGCAGCTGCGCTGTGCTGGCGGAACAGTGCAACATGCACGACCCCGACTGTGTTCCCGCCGGACGCGTCACACCCGGCGTACATGCGATTGCCGGGTGTGAACCGGCGCCGCTAGGGTGACCGGCATGGCCGCATCGACACCCGCGATCCGGGCGCTGACCCAGGCGAAGGTGCCCCATGTGGTGCATTCCTATCCGCACGATCCGCGCAGCGAGTCCTACGGCGAGGAGGCCGTCACCGCTCTGTCGGAGCGGGTGGGTGTGACGGCCGCTCAGATCTTCAAGACGCTGGTCATCGAACTGTCGACCGGCACGCCCGCGGTCGCGGTGCTCCCGGTTCCGCAGTCACTGTCGCTGAAGGCGGCGGCCGCGGCGCTGGGCGCACCCAAGGCGGCCATGGCCGACAAGGCGAAGGCCCAGCGCATCACCGGTTACGTCCTGGGCGGCGTGTCGCCGCTCGGACAGAAGCGCGCACTGCCCACGGTGGTGGACGAATCCGCCCTGAGCTGGGATCGCATCCTCTTCAGCGCCGGCAAGCGCGGGCTCGAGATCGAACTCGACCCCGCCGAGCTGATCCGGCTGACCGGCGCGGTCACAGCGCCCGTCGTCGCCTGATTTCTCGCAGCCTGGGAGATCCGACCACGCGGATCGGAAATATTTGCATGTAACAACTAGTTGGTGTATACAAATAGTTGATTGATGCAAGTAGTTTTCGGCCGGTACGCGGTCGAGCGGGCGACAGCGGGAGGTCCGATACATGGACAGCGAGCAGGTGATCGATCAGATCGCCCAGCAGCTGATTCGGCTGGGGCGGATCCGGGAGCGGACGAACGCCCAGGTGGCGGCGACCTCGCACGGCGATGTCGACCTCTCGGCCTACCGCATCATCTTCCGCCTGCTGTGGGACGGCCCGATGCGCTCCGGCGCGCTGGCCGAGGCCATGTACTCCGACGCTTCCACGATCAGCCGCCAGGTGGCGGCCCTGGTCAAGCGGGGCCTGTTGCGCCGCGAGGCCGATCCCAGCGACGGCCGCGCCAGCGTCCTGATCGTCACCGACGCCGGCAAGGAGATGGCCGCCCAGCTGCGCGCGCGGCGCAACGAGATGATCGGCCGCATTCTGACCGACTGGAACGACCCCGACCGCGAGCAGTTCGCGGTCCTGCTGCACCGCTTCGTCGACGACTACGAAGCCGCGCGACCGGCGATACTCACCCTCCCCTCCCCCACGGAAGGCCCTGCGACGGAGAAGAATTCGTGACCACGACGACCACACCGGCCGGGGCCGGCACCACCCCGAACGCCGCGGGCTTCACCCACCGGCAGGTGCTGGTGATCATGAGCGGCCTGATCCTCGGCATGCTGCTGGCCTCACTGGACCAGACCATCGTGTCCACGGCCATCCGCACCATTTCCGACGACCTCAGCGGCTATTCGCTGCAGGCGTGGGTCACCACCGCCTACCTCATCACCGCCACCCTCAGCACGCCGCTGTACGGGAAATTGTCGGACATGTTCGGGCGCAAGCCCTTCTATCTGGCGGCGATCGCCATCTTCGTCGCCGGGTCGCTGCTGTGCACCATGGCTCAGTCGATGTACGAGCTGGCCGCCTTCCGCGCATTCCAGGGGCTGGGCGCGGGTGGGCTGATGTCGCTGGCGCTGACCATCATGGGCGATATCGTCTCGCCGCGTGAGCGCGCCCGCTATCAGGGCTACTTCCTGGCCGTCTTCGGCACCTCGAGCGTCGTGGGGCCCGTGCTGGGCGGCCTGTTCGCCGGTCAGCCGGCCATTCTGGGCATCGACGGCTGGCGCTGGGTGTTCCTGGTCAACGTCCCGATCGGACTGCTCGCCTTCGCCGTGGTCACCAAGGTCCTGCAGCTACCGCGGCGCCCGCATCCCGGTGTGCGGATCGACTGGTGGGGCGTGCTGATGCTGGCGGTCGGCATCGTCCCACTGCTGGTCGTGGCCGAGCAGGGCCGGGAATGGGGCTGGGGCAGCCCGGACGCCATCGCCTGCTATCTGATCGGCGTGGTCGGCGTTCTCGGCTTCGTCGCGGTCGAGGCGAAACTCGGCGATCTGGCCCTGATTCCGCTGCGGATGTTCAAGAATTCGACCTTCGCTCTGGGCGTGGTCATTTCGTTCGTGGTGGGCGCCGGCATGTTCGGCGGGATCTCCCTGCTGCCGCAGTATCTGCAGGTGGTGCGCGGATCGAGTCCGACGGTCGCGGGACTCCAGATGCTGCCCATGGTGCTCGGCATGATGACCGCCTCGGTCATCGCGGGTCAGACCATCTCCCGCACCGGCCGCTACCGCATCTTCCCGCTGATCGGCGCCGGCCTGCTGACGCTCGGACTGTTCCTGCTGCATCTGATCGGCGCCGACAGCCCGCTGTGGCTGGTGATGATCTTCATGGCGATCACCGGATTCGGCCTCGGCAACCTCATGCAGCCGCTCACGCTGGCATTGCAGAACGCATTGCCGCCGAAGGATATGGGCGTGTCCACCGCGGCGGCCACCTTCTTCCGGCAGATCGGCGGCACCTTGGGCGTGGCGGTCTTCCTGTCCATCCTGTTCGCACAGCTGACACCGCATATCAGCGACGAATTGCACAGTGCGGCAACGCAACCGGCCTACCAGCAGGCGGTGATCGACGGTGCGCACAGCAGCAATCCGGCCGATGCGGCGCTGTCGAAAGGCCTACTTTCCCACGATGTTTCGGCAGCGGGCCAGGTGATGAGCGACAGTTCGGTGATCCAGCAGTTGAATCCGACGCTGGCCCGCCCGTTCCAGGTCGGTTTCGCCGATTCGATGGATACGGTATTCCTCGCCGTCACGGCCATCGCCGGGATCGCGCTGCTGCTGGTGGTGTTCTGGAAGGAAGTGCCGCTACGCACGGCGGGTGGGCTGCAGGCGAGTGCGGAGCCGGATCCGGCGGCGACTCCGCGGAGGTGATCCGGCGCGGGCGGCAACACTCCGCCGGACACGCTGCGCCACACCCACGATTCCCGCCAATTACCGGAAGCTCACCTGTCTCTGTGCGTTACTGGTCGAGCAGTTCGTTCTCCCCCGATTCGTTCCGAACCGAGGATGTGATGCGAAATGATTCATCGTCCGCGCGTACGTAGCCTGCTCGCCGCGACCGCCGGCGTCGCACTGCTCACCACCCTGGGATCCGGTCTGCTGACGGCAGCGCCCGCCGGCGCTGCTCCGAGCGCGCCGGTCCCCGTCCACGATCCGAACTATCCGCTCGGCGGCGACGCCGAACATCCGGGCACGCCGGAGCAGGATCCACAGGCGGAAAAGGCCGAGAAGCTGGGCGGCCACGCCACCACCGACATCATCGAACTGGCCACCGACACCACCACGAAGATCGTCGAGATGGGCGCCGACGTCCTGAAATGCGGGCTGAATATCGCGATACCGTCCGTGAAATGTGACTAGCGGCAGGCGAACAGCGCCGGGCCGGGTTCAGATCAGGCTGATCTGCCCGGCCTGTTCGCTGCCCGCGCCCGGCACCGGATCCAGCAGCTGCGGACCGTTGTTGCGCACCGAATTCACCAGTGGCGAGACCGGCCGCGCGACGATCGACGAAATCACCTGCGGCTCAGGGGTTTCCAGTAGTTCGTGCGGCGCCGGATGGTCGGGGTCGAGCCAGGCGCCCCAGTGTTCGCGCGGCATCATCAGCGGCATCCGATCGTGGATGCGGGCCAGATCGCCCACCGCGTCGGTGGTGAGGATCGTGCAGGACATCAGCGGGGCCATATCCCGCTGTGCCGGATCCCGCCACACCGACCACAGTCCGGCCATGTACAACCGGTTCCCCTCCGCATCCGACATGTAGTACGGCTGCTTCACGGCCTTGCCGGACCCGGTGGGATGCGGTTCGGTGAGCCACTCGTACCAACCGTCCATCGGAACCAGACAGCGGCGCTTCTTCACCGAATCCCGGAACGAGGGTGCGGTGGCGGCACGGTCGGCGCGGGCATTGAACAGCGGCTTGCCCTTGGCCGGAACCCCTGGTTCGGCGGCCTTGGTCCACACCGGGATCAGACCCCAGCGCATGCGGCGAATCCGCAGGGCGGGGTCGTCGTCGGGGTGGTCGTGGTCGTGGCGGCGAACGACCGTGAGGATCTGATTCGTCGGGGCGACGTTGTAGTTGGCGCCGTCTCCGGATCTACCGCCCTTGTCACCATCACCGCCGGGCGCCGCTTTTCCTCGGGCGGAATCGCCACTCGGCGCCCCGTCGGCGGTCTCGTCGAGGGCATCGAGTTCGACCGCCAGCCGGGCCGGATTCGCCGTGGTCGCATATCTGCCGCACATATCTCCATGCTGCCATCGCGGACCGACAGAATCCGTAGGCTCGGCCTTACCCGCACAACGAGACGAATCCAACTGAAGGCGATTGACATCACATCGCGAATGTGAGAACTTTTTGCCACAACTCTCTCATTAGGGGTCGCCGCACCATGTCCACCACCGAGTCCACCGCCACCACCGCGTCGGCGCAGGCAGCCGAATCCGCTCGGCCCACCGAGCTCTCCTCACTCAATCCGGCCACGGGCGAGGTCATCGCCACGCACCCCATCGCCGACGACGAGGCGGTGCGCGCGGCCGTCACCAAGGCCCGCGCGGCCGCCGCGACCTGGGGCGGCCTCAGCTTCGCCGATCGCAAGCGAGCGCTGCTGCGCTGGTCCAGCCGCCTCGTCGCCCGTGCCGACGAATTCTGCGATCTCATCCACGCCGAAAACGGCAAACCGCGCGACGACGCGTACCTGGAATTGATGCTGGCCCTCGAACACATCGCCTGGGCCGCCAAGAACGCCGAGAAGGTCCTCAAACCGAAGAAGGTCTCACCCGGCGCCCTGATGTCGAACTTCGCGGCGTCGATCGAACAGCGGCCGCTGGGCGTGGTCGGGGTGATCGGCCCGTGGAACTACCCCGTCTACACCCCCAACGGCTCGCTCGCCTACGCGCTGGCCGCCGGCAACACCGTGGTGTTCAAGCCGAGCGAATACTCCACCGCGATCGGTAACTTCGTCGGCCAGGCCTTCGTGGACGCCAACCCCGGCCTGCCCGAGGGCGTTTTCGTCACGATCAACGGCTTCGGCGCGACCGGTGCCGCGCTGGTGCGCGCCGGGG
>NZ_CAWMPM010000032.1:0-109088 GCF_963869435.1 Nocardia violaceofusca NBRC 14427 | reverse complement strand
TCGACAAGATCGCCTTCACCGGCTCCACCGCGACCGGCAAGAAGATCATGGCCGCCGCGGCCGAAACACTGACTCCGGTGCTGCTGGAATGCGGCGGCAAGGACGCGGTGATCGTCGCCGCCGACGCCGATATCGCGGCGGCAGCCGACGCCGTGGCCTACGGCGCGACCATGAACAGCGGCCAGACCTGCGCCGGGGTCGAACGCGTCTACGTCGACAAGTCGATTCGCGAGCCGTTCCTGGCCGAGGTGAAGAAGATCCTGTCGAACGTGCACGCCGGATCCGACGACAAGGCCTCCTACGGTCCGATGACCATGCCCTCGCAGGTCGACATCGTGCGCCGGCACATCGAATCGGCGCTGGCCAACGGCGGCACCGCGGTGCTGGGCGGCCCGGAATCGGTGCACGCGCCGTATATCGAGCCGGTGGTGCTGGTCGATGTCGACGAGAGTTCCGACGCCGTCTGCGAGGAAACCTTCGGCCCGACCGTCACCATCCGCACCGTCGAGAACATCGACGAGGCGGTCGACCTGGCGAACAACTCCAAGTACGGCCTGGGTTCGGCGGTCTACTCGCGCAAGCACGGGCTCGCGATCGCCCGCCGCCTGCGCGCCGGTGCGACCTCGGTCAACTCGGTGCTCGGCTTCGCCGCCATCGCGTCGCTGCCCTTCGGCGGTGTCGGCGACTCCGGTATCGGCCGTATCCACGGTGCGCCCGGTCTGCTGGAGTTCACCAGCCCGCATTCGATCGCGGTGCAGCGCTTCGCCATTCCGGGTATGGCGCTGCTGAGCTACAAGCGCACCGACAGCACGATGAAGCTGCTGCGCAAGGTGGTTCCGCTGCTGCACGGCCGCAACAAGTAGAAGCATCTCGATCGGGCCCGCACCCAATGGTGCGGGCCCTTTCGCGTGCCGAAAACGGCCGTGGCTACCGGCGAGATCCCGCATGAGGGCGCAAATGTCCGAATCCAGCAAATAAACGAGCATACGTCGGAGATCACAAAACCGCGCTCCCTGCACACGGGGTCGGCTCTCATGCGCGAAGATGGTCCGGTGAGTTTCTGGCCCGCGCCCCACATCGACCATGCCGTGCACGCGACCGTCACCCTGCCCGGGTCCAAATCGATCACCAACCGGGCACTGATTCTGGCCGCGCTCGCCGACCGCCCCTCGACGATCACCGGCGCCCTGCGCAGCCGGGACACCGAGCTGATGATCGCGGGCTTGCGCGCGATGGGCACCGAAATCACCGGTGACGGCGACACCCTCGCTGTCACCCCGCCGACGCAATTGCACAACGCCACCGTCGATTGCGGACTGGCCGGCACCGTGATGCGGTTCCTGCCGTCGGTGGCCGCGCTCGCGCACGGCGATGTCGCGTTCTTCGGTGACGAGCAGGCGCAGCTGCGCCCGCTGCACACGATTCTCGACGCGCTGCGCAGCCTCGGCGTCGACATCGACGGCAACACCCTGCCCTTCGTCGTCCACGGCGCCGGGACGCTGCGCGGCGGGTCGGTCACCATCGACGCCTCCGGTTCCTCGCAGTTCGTCTCCGGGCTGCTGTTGTCGGCGGCGCGTTTCGAGACCGGGATCACCGTGCAGCACGAGGGCGCACCGCTGCCGTCCATGCCGCATATCGAGATGACGGTGCAGATGCTGCAGCAGGCCGGGGTGCGGGTGCAGGCGCCGGCCGATCCGCGCAAGGAACAGGTCTGGACCGTCGAGCCGGGGCCGATCCACGCCGTCGACTGGGACGTCGAACCGGATCTGTCCAACGCCACTCCCTTCCTGGCCGCGGCTGCGGTGACCGGTGGTGAGGTGACGATTCCGCACTGGCCGCAGCTGACCACCCAGGCCGGTGACGTGATCCGCGAAATCCTGGTCCGGATGGGCGCGGAGGTGCGGCGCTTCGACGGCAAATTGACCGTGCGCGGCCCGCGGTCCCTCGCCGGTATCGATATCGACCTGCACGATGTGGGCGAGCTGACGCCGACCGTGGCCGCCCTGGCCGCACTGGCCGACTCCCCGTCGCGGCTGCGTGGAATCGCCCATCTGCGGGGACACGAAACCGATCGGCTGGCCGCGCTGACCACCGAGATCAACCGCCTCGGCGGCAATGTCACCGAAACCGAGGACGGGCTGAGCATCGAGCCGGCCCCGTTGCAGGGCGGCCAGTGGCATTCCTACGCCGATCACCGGATGGCCACGGCGGGAGCGATTCTCGGCCTGCGCGTACCCGGCGTGAGCATCGAGGACATCGGCACCACTGCCAAGACACTGCCCGAATTCGTCACCCTGTGGGAATCGATGCTGGCGGGCGCCGGCGCCTTATCGGGTGAGGGAGCGGCCCACTGAGGCGCCGGGAGTACGACGAATCCGATGTCCGGGTCCGCCCGGGCAGGGGTTCGCGACCCCGCACCAAGACCCGGCCGGAACACCGAGACGCGGTGTCGGCCATGGTGGTTTCGGTGGATCGGGGGCGCTGGGGGTGTGTGCTCGGCGACGATCCGGATCGCCGCGTGGTCGCGATGCGGGCGCGGGAACTGGGCCGCACGCCGATCGTGGTGGGCGATCAGGTGGATGTGGTCGGCGACCTGACCGGCCGGCCCGACACCCTGGCGCGGATCGTGCGCGTCGCCGATCGCCGAACGGTGCTGCGCCGCACCGCCGACGACACCGATCCCTTCGAACGCATCGTGGTGTCGAACGCCGAGCAGTTGTTCATCGTCGTGGCGCTGGCCGATCCGCCGCCCCGCACCGGCTTCGTCGAACGCGCCATGGTGGCCGCGTATGCCGGTGGGCTGCAACCGATTCTGTGCCTGACCAAACACGACCTCGCCGCCGACTCCGAATTCGCCTCGGAATTCGCGGATCTGGATCTGACCATCGTCTACGGCGGCCGCGACGATCCGCTGGAACCCATTCGCGACCTCCTGCGGGATTCACTGACCTGCCTGCTCGGCCACTCCGGTGTCGGCAAGTCCACGCTGGTGAATCGCGTTGTCCCCGAAGCGGAACGAGCCGTGGGGACGGTCTCCGGGGTCGGCAAGGGCCGCCATACCTCGACCCAGTCGGTGGCTCTGCCGCTCGAGGGCGGCGGCTGGGTCATCGACACCCCCGGCATCCGCTCCTTCGGCCTCGCCCACATCTCGCCCGACGACGTGATCGCCGCCTTCCCCGACCTGTCCGAGGCCATCGAGGACTGCCCCCGCGGCTGCACCCACCTCGGCCCGCCCGCCGACCCGGAATGCGCACTGGACGAACTACCCGGCAAGGAACGACGGGTCGCGGCGATCCGGCTGCTGCTGACGGCACTGAATTCCAACGATCCGTGGGTCGTCGGCAACGGCTGAGGTGCTCACTCGGCGCGTTCCGGGCGCGGAGTCGCCGCCAGGCTCGCCTGCCCGATCCAATGCGGTACCTGCCGCCGAATCGATGCCGGGCCCACGATCTCGGTCGTTTCGTCCCGTAGCGCCGCCGCCCAGCTCCGGTCGCCCCGCCAGATCTCGGTGAGCTGCCGCAACGTGCTGCGCACGGTCGCCGCGATCTCGAAGCCGGGGTCGTAGTCGCAGATCGCCGCCGTACCGCGCTCGACCAGCAGCCACCAGTGCGCCTCCTTGCCGGGGACATCGGTGAACTCGACCGCCAGAACCGTCCGCTCGTCGGGCCACGCCCGGATCGGTATCGTGCGACGGATATCCCACAGCAACAGGTGCGGATCCAGATCCCGGTCGCCGAGATCGCCGATCCAGCGCACCCCCCACGCTCCGAGCGCCTGCACGACGGTCGACAGCTCTCGTCCGGCGTCGGTCAGGATGTAGGCGGCGCGTCCATCGACACCGATCTCGCGACGCAGTACCCCGGACCGCTCCAGCGAGCGCAGACGACGGGAGAGCAGAGCGGGTGACATCTTCGGATTGCCCCGCCGCAGCTCGTTGAAATGTGTACTGCCCAAGAGTAGTTCGCGCACGACCAGCAGCGTCCACCGCTCGTCGAGGACATCCATGGCCTTGGCGATCGGGCAGAACTCCCCGTAGCCGGACACACAACCAGTAGACCACTCGGCGCGCCCCGGGTACAGATGTTGAACTGGCCGACGCTACCGCCGCCGCCGGATGCTAGCGATATGACAGTTATCCATCCCACCCAGCAATCACCCGTCGACCTCACCGAACGCACACACGCACTCTGGGCCCTCGGCGACTATCCCCGCGTCGCGGACACCGTCATCCCCGGCCTGGGCCGGCGCCTGGTTCGAGCCTGCGATATCCGTCCCGGCCGGCGAGTGCTCGATATCGCCGCCGGAGCGGGGAATGCGGCCATTCCGGCGGCCGAAGCCGGAGCGGACGTCATCGCCAGTGACCTGACGCCGGAAATGTTCGACGCGGGCCGGGCCGCGGCGGCCGCCCGCGGTATCCACCTCACCTGGGAGACCGCCGACGCCGAGGCGCTGCCGTACGACGACGGCCGATTCGACGTCGCCATGTCCTGCGTCGGCATCATGTTCGCCCCGTCGCACCGGGCGGCCGCCGACGAGCTGCTCCGCGTGACCGCGCCGAAGGCGACGATAGGGCTGATCAACTGGACACCGGAGGGATTCATCGGCGAAATGTTCGCCATCGTGAAGCGGTTCGCGCCGCCACCGCCGCCCGGTGCGCAATCGCCGCTGCTGTGGGGCACCGCCGACCACCTCCGGGACCTGTTCGGCGACCGCGTCACCGACCTGCACATCGAGCGCGAATTCGCGACGGTGGAATGTTTCGCCGACGGGGACCGCTTCCGTGACTTCTTCAAGGCCAATTACGGTCCCACGGTCGCCGTGTACAAAGCCCTGGCCGGCGACCCGGATCGCATCGCCGAACTGGACCGCGCCCTCGCCGACCTGGCCGCTCGCCACGACCTCGGCGGCGGGCGGATGCGCTGGGAGTACCTTCTGGTCACCGCCCGGCGGGCGTGACGCGGTTCCGATCCGCCCGCCGAGTGCGGAGACCGGCCGCGTTCAGGCCGAGGTCGGCAGCCGGCGCTCGCCGTGCGTGATCGCCGCGACCAGATCGTCGTAGCCGTTGACCAGTTCTGCCACCCGGAACCACGCCGCGTGCAATGCCAGATCGTCGGTGGCGGTTTCCAGTAGATGTGCGGCACGGGCGTAGGCCGCCATGAGCCGATCGATCACGGAACCGACGGTTTCGGTGTGGATCGCGGTGCCGTGCCGATGCTGCGGCACGTGGGCTTCGATCCATCGGTCGATCACACGCACGGTCTCGCGGCGCGATGCCTCGGCCGCGCGGCGATACTCGGCATCGTGCGACTGGGCCACACCGGTGTGCAGTTCCGCGAGTTGCCGCGCGAGCGGGTCCAGGGGATGCGCGGCCGGGCGCGAATCACGCACCATCCGCAGCAGCATCTCGGCGGTGGGGAGGCCGCCGATCACCTCGGTGCCGCCTCCCTCCAGCACCAGCAGCGGCGATACCGTGGCCATCCGGGCGCCCCCGGTATCTGCGGGGTCACCGGTCACCGCGAGCACCGCCTCTCGGCGCGGTGGCGGATACCGCACCGGAGGCCGCGGTCACGGCAGTCTCGGTGACGCGGTGCGGTGAGAATTGCGGCGTCGAACACATGGGCAGCTCCTGGTCGGTCTCGGCCTTCGATGAAACCGACCGTATGCCCCGTATTAGCTGTTCGCCTGCCTCCCGGTTCCCGCTGTTGAGAAGTCACAGACGAGATCGCCGCGGCGTGCTGACGAAACACATAACCAGCGGGTGACTACGGCGTGAGCACCAGCCGTCCGCGCAATCCACCGGCGGACAACCGCTCGTGCGCCTCGGCCGCGCGCTCGAGCGGAAGGACGTCGGCTACCCGCAAGGTCAGCCCGAGCGCCGCGAGTTCGGCGAGCGCGGTTCCGTCGGCTCTGATCCATTCCTGATGAATTCTCATGCCGCGCAACGGAACAGGGGCCGGACCACCGGCCACCCCGGCGTACGCGCCGCCGTTGCGAACCGCCGCCGTGGCACGCACACCCAGGCCCGCGCCGTCCAACGCGCCATCCACACCTCCCGGAACCAGCGCACCTACCGCTTCGGCGAGGTCGGCGCACGTGCGGGGCACGGTCCATCCGGCGCCGAGTCCGCGAACGAATGCCGCATCCTCGTCGGCGACCTGCGCGACCACCCGCAACCCGCTACGCACGGCCAACTCGACCGCGAAACCGCCGACCGCTCCCGCGGCGCCGGTCACCAGCAGGGTGTCACCGGCGCTAAGGCCGAGCAGCGCGAGCGCCTGCTGCGCGGTCAGCGCATTCAGCGGCAGCGTGGCCGCCTCGGTCGCATCGACGTCCGGTGGCGCCGGCGCGACCGCATCGGTATCGAGCACCAGATACTCGGCGTAAGCACCCAGCGACCGGTCGAGCAGATCACGCAGTCCGATAACCCGTTGCCCCACAGTGAATGTCGTGACGCCGGGACCGATACTGTCGACGGTTCCCGCGACGTCCCAGCCGATTCCGATGGTCTCGCGCGGCGCCATCAGACCCGCGTCGATCAGGGCGCCGCTGCGGGTCGCGATATCGACCGGATTGACCGCCGCCGCCTCCACCCGGATCCGCACCTGCCGCGGTCCGGGCTCGGGCACCGGCACCCGCACCACCTCGAGTGCCTCCGGGCCACCCACCCGCCGAACGACCACCGCCCGCATGCTGTTTCGAGAACTCATGCTGCACAACCTATGGAGAGCTACTCTCCATAGGGAAGTACGCACTCGAAGGTGCGTATCCGACCCGGAGGAAACCCGTGGCCACCCGAACCGCCGCCCAACGCCGAGCCCAGGCGAGCGCAGACTACGACGCGTACCTGGCACAATGCCCCGCTCGGCAACTACTCGACCGCATCGCCGACAAATGGGTGAGCCTGGCCGTCAACGCCCTCGCCGACGGCCCCCAGCGCTACAGCGACCTGCAACGCCGCCTCGCCAGCATCAGCCAGAAGATGCTCACCCAAACCCTGCGCAACCTCGAACGCGACGGGCTGGTCTCCCGCACGGTTACCCCCGCGGTCCCGGTCCGCGTCGAATACGAGCTCACCCCACTCGGCCACTCCCTGCTACCGGTGATGCGCGCGGTCAAAGACTGGGCCGAGCAGAACATGGACCGGGTCCACGCGGCTCGCGAACGCTACGAGCAGCACACCGAAACCTGACATCACGACAGCGGCCGGCCCACCTGATCGGTGGGCCGGCCGCTGTCTTGTGCCGGAATTACCGGCGGCGCTTGGTCTTCGCCGGCTTGCCCTGCTTGGCGCGGTCGCGCTCGGCCTCGCGGCGTTCGCGGCGGGTCATGCCGGTGGCGGGGGTGTCGCCGTATTCCTGGGCGGCGCTGCGGACTTCGGCGTGGCCACCTTCGTCCGGGCCGGAGAAGCTGAGACCGCGCGGGCCGGATTCGTCGATTCCCTTGGCGCGCAAGGCCGCCGGGGCGTTCTCGGCGGCGCCGTTACCCTGGGGCACGGCCGGAGCGGGATGCATCGCGCCCACCGGGGACCGCAGGCCGGGGTCGACCGCGGGCTGCTGTTCGGGGGCCTGCTGGACCTCCACCTGGAGGTTGAACAGGAAGCCGACCGACTCCTCCTTCAAGCCCTCGAGCATGGCGGCGAACATGTCGAAACCCTCGCGCTGGTACTCGACGAGCGGATCGCGCTGCGCCATCGCGCGCAGGCCGATGCCCTCCTTGAGGTAGTCCATCTCGTAGAGGTGTTCGCGCCACTTGCGGTCCAGGACCGACAGCAGGACCTGGCGTTCGAGGTTGCGCATGCTGCCGGGACCGGCCAGATCGTCGATCTCCTTCTCACGCCGCGCATAAGCGTCGTGGGCGTCTTCGAGAACGGCCTCGAGCAGTTCCTCGCGGCTCAGTTCGCCGATCTCGCCGTCCTCGGTTTCACCGGTCAGATCCTGGTATTCGATGCCGACCGAGTACAGCGTCTTCAGCGCCGTCCACAGCTTGGCCAGATCCCAGTCCTCGACGTAGCCCTCGGAAGTGGCGCCGTCGACGTAGGCGGTGATCACGTCGGTGATCATCGACTGAACCTGGCCCTCCATATCCTCGCCGGCCAGGATGCGCTGGCGCTCGGCGTAGATGACGGTGCGCTGCTGGTTCATCACCTCGTCGTACTTCAGAACGTTCTTGCGGATTTCGAAGTTCTGCTGCTCGACCTGGGTCTGGGCGCTCTTGATCGCGCGGGAGACCATCTTGGCCTCGATCGGCACGTCGTCGGGCAGGTTGAGCCGGGTCATGATCGACTCCAGGGCCGCACCGTTGAAGCGCCGCATCAACTCGTCGCCGAGCGAGAGGTAGAAGCGCGATTCACCCGGGTCGCCCTGGCGGCCGGCACGACCGCGCAGCTGGTTGTCGATGCGCCGCGACTCGTGCCGCTCGGTGCCCAGCACGTAGAGGCCGCCGGCGTCGCGCACCAGATCGGCGTCGTCTTCGACCTGCCGCTTGACCTGCTCCAGCGCGGGCAGCCAGTTGGCCTCGTAGTCGTCCGGCGTCTCGACCGGATCCAGGCCCTGCCGCCGCAGCAGCGTATCGGTGATGATGTCGGGGTTACCACCGAGCACGATGTCGGTACCACGGCCGGCCATATTCGTCGCCACGGTGACCGCGCCCGGGCGGCCGGCCTCGGCGATGATCTGCGCTTCCTGCTCGTGGAACTTCGCGTTCAGCACGTTGTGCGGGATACCGCGCTTGGTGAGCAGCTTCGACAGATACTCCGAGCGCTCCACCGAGGTGGTACCGATCAGCACCGGCTGGTTCTTCTCGTGCCGCTCGGCGATGTCGTCGGCCACCGCGGCGAATTTCGATTCCTCGGTCTTGTAGATCAGGTCCGCCTGATCCATGCGGATCATCGGCTTGTTGGTCGGGATCGGCACCACGCCGAGACCGTAGGTCTGGTGGAGCTCGGCCGCCTCGGTTTCGGCGGTACCGGTCATACCGGACAATTTGTCGTACAGGCGGAAATAGTTCTGCAGTGTGATGGTGGCCAGCGTCTGGTTCTCCGGCTGGATCTCCACACCTTCTTTGGCCTCGATGGCCTGGTGCATGCCCTCGTTGTAGCGACGGCCGACCAGAATGCGGCCGGTGAATTCGTCGACGATGATGACCTCGCCGTTGCGGACGATGTAATCCTTGTCGCGAGCGTAGAGTTCCTTGGCCTTGATCGCGTTGTTCAGATAGCTGACCAGCGGCGAGTTGGCGGCCTCGTACAGATTGTCGATACCGAGCTGATCCTCGACGAATTCGACACCGGCCTCGTGCACGCCGATGGTGCGCTTCTTGATGTCGACCTCGTAGTGCACATCCTTCTTCAGAAGCGGTGCGATACGGGCGAATTCGGCATACCACTTACTCGACGCGTCGGCCGGGCCGGAAATGATCAGCGGCGTGCGGGCCTCGTCGATCAGAATCGAGTCGACCTCGTCGACCACGGCGAAGTTGTGCCCGCGCTGGACCAGATCGTCCAGCGAATGGGTCATGTTGTCGCGCAGATAATCGAAGCCGAATTCGTTGTTCGTGCCGTAGGTGATGTCGGCGCTGTAGGCCGCACGCCGCTCGGCGGGGCTCATCCCGGACAGGATCGCGCCGACCTGCAGGCCGAGGAAACGGTGCACGCGGCCCATCCACTCGGAGTCACGGCGGGCCAGGTAGTCGTTGGTGGTGACGATGTGGACACCGTCGCCGCTGATGGCGTTGAGATACGCGGGAAGCACCGAGGTGAGCGTCTTACCTTCACCGGTTTTCATCTCGGCGACATTGCCGATGTGCAGGGCCGCGCCACCCATCACCTGCACCTTGTAATGCTTCTGATTCAGCACGCGCCAGGAGGCCTCACGGGCGGCCGCGAAAGCCTCGAGCAGCAACTCGTCCAGGGATTCGCCGTCGGCGTAGCGCTGTTTGAATTCGTCGGTCTTCGCGCGCAGTTCCGCGTCGGTCAGATCGGCGTACTCGTCGTCCAGACTGAGAACTTCGTCGGCCAGATGCGCGAGCCGCTTGACGGTGCGACCCTCACCAAAACGTAGCAACCTCGTCAGTGTCAGCGCAGGCACGGGTCTCGTCAGTCCTCTGGTCGATGTTGTCGTCTTGCAGTGCTACATCTTCGGCACACCGCACTACTCGCGGCATACCGAAGCCCCCGCCTCATCGTATGGGCGAAATTCCCGGCGCGCGGATAAGCGGCATCGTCCATGGTAATGCGGCCTCCATCGTAGGCGCCGCCGCGCCAGCGCATCCACGGACAGCGATGCCCCCTCGGGGGCCGACAGTGATCGATCACACTTCGGGACGACACGCGCCCGGCGATCATCGCATGCGCAGGGCACTCATCCGCCAGTGTCCACGCCGCAGCACCAACCGCGCGGCGACGGCGAACCGGCGCTCCCCCCGCTCGTATCCGCCGCACACTTCCGCGGTGTGCCCGGTGACCTCCGCCAGTCTCACCGTGACGAGCACCGCCGTCCCGAGGCGGCGTTCCGCGGCGGCGGTGCGGGCGAGCGTTTCGACGGCGGCCAGCACGGTCGGCTCGACCACCGAACGCAGCTGCCCGAGCGGACGCCGGCCGTCGATGACCTCCAGCACCAGCCGCAGCGACTTCTCCGCGAAAGAAGCTGCAGCAGAACTATTTTCATCGCTTTCGGAAATCCGGCGCGGTGGCGGCGCACCGGCTCCGGAGCCCGGCGAGCGCCCGTCGTGGGCGGACCGGCGCGGTGCCCGCAGTCGCGGCACACCATGGTCGGCGGTCCCCCGATCGAGCGGCGTTCGATCACCGGAGCCTTTCGGATCCAACGGTGGTTCGAATAGCGGCGCGCGGCGGGCGCGGCGGGTGTATACCGGGCTTGCAGAAGACTCGAGCATTCGACACTCCCCCTGGTCGGCATGCTTGGGCACGGATCGAACCAGCATGCCATGTCCGGCATCCTCGATGACGGAATTCCGGCACCGACGCGACAAGTCCCACACAGTCCCGCGCGGAAGGTTTGTGTCACCCCACAATGGAGAGCGGCAACGGAGAGGAGCATCGGACAGCGTGATCACGAGACTGACGCCGCAGGACGCGTCGTTCTTCCGGCTCGAGTCGAGCAGCAATCCCATGCACATCGGCTCTCTCGCGATCGTGCGCGTCGCCCCCGAGGACCCCGGCGACGGCTCCTCGTGCGTGGACTATCAGACACTGCTGGACCTGGTCGACAGCCGGTTGTCGATGGTGCCGCGCTACCGCCGCAAGGTGCGCGAGGTGCCGTTCAAACTGGGTCGTCCGGTCTGGGTCGAGGACAGTCGCTTCGACCTCACCTATCACGTGCGACGTTCGGCGCTGCCGGCTCCGGGCTCCGACGAACAGCTCTACGAACTGGTCGGGCGGCTGTCCTCGCGAGCACTCGACCCGAGCCGGCCGCTGTGGGAGATGTACCTGATCGAAGGACTGTCCGGCGACCGCTGCGCGATCTTCACCAAAACCCATTCGGCGCTGGTCGACGGCGATACCGCACTCGAGATCGGGCACGTCATCCTCGACTCGGGGCCCGCGCCGCGGGTGGTCGCCACCGATACCTGGGTGGCTCACCGCGAACCCGGCGAGGTGGAACTGCTGGGCATGTCGCTGGCCGAAATGGCGACCCAGCCCGCGGCGGCGTGGGAAGTCGTGCGCGACGCCGGCGCCAACGCGTCCGCGGTGGTGGCCGCCGCGGGTAAGGCCGTCGACGCCGCCGTCAGCCGGGTGCGCGCGGCCGGGCGCACGGCACCGGACAGTCCCTTCAACACCTCGATCTCGCGATGCCGCCGATTCGATATCGCACGGACCGACCTCGAGGACTATCGCCGGATCCGAAGACACTTCGACTGCTCGATCAACGACGCCATTCTCGCCGTGGTGACCGGCGCCTTACGGATCTTCCTGCAGTCGCGGGGTGAGGTCCTGGTCGAATCGGCGGTGCTGCGAGCGGTGGTGCCGATGTCGGTCTACGTCGACGGGCCGCCCGACGACACGCTGCGCCCGGCGAGCGAGGTCTCCTCGTTCCTGATCGATCTGCCGGTGGGAGAGCAGAATCCGGTCATGCGGTTGTCGCACATCTCGCACGCCACGGCCGAGAATTCCCGGCACGGACGCGCGGTACGGGCGCGCACCCTGGTTCACATGGCCGGCTTCGCCCCGGCCAGCCTGCACGCGATGAGTGTGCGGGCGGCGAGTACGTTCGCAGAACACACATTCAATCTGGTGATCACCAACGCGCCGGGTCCGCAGCGGCCGATGTACATCGGCGGCGCACGGATGCTGGAGATGTATCCGGTATCGCCGTTGCTGCGCAATCAGGCGTCGAGCATCGGAATCACGTCCTACGACGGACGTGTGTTCTACGGTCTCAATGCCGACCGCGAGGCGATGGCCGATATCGCCGTACTGGCGGCGGCGGTGCGCGAATCCATGGAGGAGATGCTCGGTGCCTGCGTCTGATCAGGGCAAGCTACGCGTCTATGTCCCGGCCACCATCGCCATGCTCCGGGAATTGGTGGCGCAGCGCGAAATTCGCGCCGTCAACGACACCGCCTTCGCGGTCACCCCCGCGCTGCGCGAGGCATACGCCTCCGGCGACGACGAGGAACTGGCCGAGGCGGCGATGGGCGAGGCGGCGCGCGCATCGCTGCGACTGCTCGCCGAGGAACGCGAATCCGCGCTGCTGCAGGCCGACGACGACGCCGAGCCCGCCGGCACCGATCCCGACGCTCCCGCCGAGGACGGCGGATCGTCGTATTCGGCCCCGGTCTATCGCCGTGCCGTGATCGCCGCCGATGTGACGGGCACGACCCTGCGCCCGGATCTCGACGATGCGGTGGTCCGGCTGTCCGGGCCGATCACCTACCAGCGCATCGCCTCGGTGCACGTCGACCTGGCCGAGGCCGAACCGCAGGTCGCCAAGGCCGTCGACGTCATCGATGCGGCCGATCTGGGCGATCCGGACGCGGAATTCGTGCTGGGCGACGCGGAGGATCACCAGCTGGCTTGGTATGCGGCACAGGAGTTGCCGTTCCTGCTCGACCTCCTCTGATCCGCCCGCTAACCTACGATGCCGTAACCTTGGCTCGAAGGGTGCGCCGCAGGCGCGTGATCACAGGAAATGAGCATTCGCACGATGGTGTCGAAATCGGTACAAGGCCTGCGGGCATGGCTCGAGGCCCCCGTCGCCGACGCGAAGATGGCCGGACGCACGCGCCTGGACGCGCTGCGCGGAGCGGCCGCCCGCATCACCACCCCGCTGCTGCCCGACGATTATCTGCATCTGGTGAATCCGCTGTGGTCGGCGCGGGAGCTGCGCGGACGGATCGTCGAAGTCCGCAAGGAGACCGCGGATTCGGTGACCCTGGTGATCAAGCCGGGCTGGGGTTTCGACTTCACCTTCACCCCCGGCCAGTACATCGGCATCGGTGTCCTGGTCGACGGACGCTGGCACTGGCGGTCGTATTCGCTGACCTGCCCGCCGGACTGGACCGCCCCGGACAACCGCGCCGAACGGGTGATCTCGATCGCGGTGAAGGCGATGCCGGAGGGCTTCCTGTCCAGCCACCTGGTCAACGGCGTGCCGCAGGGCACGGTCGTCCGTCTGGCCGCGCCGCAGGGCGGGTTCGTGCTGCCGGAGCCGCCGCCGGCGAAGGTGTTGTTCATCACCGCGGGCAGCGGCATCACCCCGGTGATGGCCATGCTGCGGACCATGGACCGCCGCGCCGCCGACCGCACCGACGGCGACGCGATGGACGACATCGTGCACATCCATTCCGCCCGGACCGCCGAGGACGTCATGTTCGGCGCGGAACTGCGGGCGCTGCACGACAAGCATCCGGGTTTCACCGCCCATATCCACCTCACCGGTGAGCAGGGCAAATTCGATCTGGCCGATCTCGATGCGCGGTTCCCGGACTGGCGCGAGCGCGAGACCTGGGCCTGCGGTCCGGCCGGGCTGCTCAACGATGTCGAAAAGCATTGGGCCGCCGCGGGTATCAGCGACAAACTGCATGTCGAGCGGTTCGAGGTGGAACGGTCGGCGGTCGGCGAGGGCGGCACCGTCACCTTCGCCCGCACCGATCGCAGCACGGAGGTCGACGGCGCCACCAGCCTGCTCGAGGCCGGTGAGGCGGCGGGCGTGCAGATGCCGTTCGGCTGCCGGATGGGTATCTGCCAGACCTGCGTGGTCACCCTGACCGACGGGCATGTGCGCGATCTGCGCAACGGCGCCGAACATCAGGCCGGGGAGAAGGTGCAGACCTGCATCTCGGCCGCGGCCGGAGACTGCACCCTGGACGTGTGAGTCGCGTTCCGGTGGTGTTCACCCGCTCGCCCCGCGGCGGCGCGAGCGATCACCACCGGTAACCGATACCCTGAAGAGGACCAGACCGAGACCTCCCACCGAAGCGCAGCGGAGGCAATCCGATACCGGCCCGCCGACGCGAGGCAGAGGCATTCATTTCGAAACCGCCGGAGCGAAGCGGAGGCATTGCAGGACCGTGGCCATCACCGACATCAAGGCGTATTCGCATCTGACGGCTGCCGATATCGAGACACTGGGGCAGGAACTCGACACCATCCGCCGCACGGTCGAGCAATCGCTGGGTGAGCGCGACGCCGCCTACATCCGGCGCACCATTCGCGCCCAGCGCACGCTCGAGGCCGCGGGCAGGGCGGTCCTGTTCGCCGGCCGCAACAAATGGGCCTGGGTCGCCGGCACCGCGATGTTGTCGGTCGCCAAGATCATCGAGAACATGGAGCTCGGGCACAACATCAGCCACGGGCAATGGGATTGGATGAACGACCCGGAGATCCACTCCACCAGCTGGGAGTGGGATATGACCGGAACCTCCGGGCAATGGAAACGGGCGCACAACTTCTCGCATCACACCTATACCAACATCGTCGGCATGGACGACGACGTGGGCTTCGGCATCCTGCGCATGACCCGCGACGAAGAGTGGAAGCCGATCAATCTCGCGCAGCCGGTGGCGAATCTGATCCTGGCCGCGCTCTTCGAGTGGGGTATCGCCCTGCACGATCTCAAGATCGAGAAACTGCAGGCCGGAGTTCCGCGCAGCGATCTGCTGTCCGAACCCAACCGGCAGTTCCTGCGCAAGGCCGGCCGCCAGGTCGCCAAGGACTTCGTGGTCTTCCCGCTGCTGAGCGGCCCGGGCTGGAAGGCGACACTGAAGGCCAACGCGACCGCCAATCTGATCCGCAATCTGTGGGCGTACGCGGTGATCTTCTGCGGGCATTTCCCGGACGGCGCCGAGAAATTCACCCAGGAACAGTTCGCGGACGAGACCCGGGCGGAATGGTATCTGCGGCAGATGCTGGGCAGTGCCAACTTCCAGGCCGGCCCGGCGATGGCATTCATGAGTGGCAACCTCTGCTACCAGATCGAGCACCATCTCTTTCCGGACATTCCGAGCAATCGATATCCGGAGATCGCCGAGCAGGTCCGTCAACTCTGCGACAAATACGACTTGCCGTACACCACGGGGTCGCTGGGCAAACAATATGCGCTGGCGTTCCGCACGATTCACAAACTGGCGCTGCCCGATCGATTCCTCCGCCGTACCGCCGACGACGCCCCGGAGACGTCGTCGGAACGCAAATTCTCGCTGCTGCCCCGTCCGTTGCCGGCTGGTGCCGAGGAGCCGCTGTTCGGTGTCGACCCCCTCACCGGGCGGCGACAGGGATTGCGGTCGGCACTGGTCGATGCCAAGGCCGCATTGCGCGAGAAGGCCCGGCAGGAAAAGGCGGCGCTGCGCGAGGCGAAGCTCGCCCTGCAGGAAAAAGCTCGGGCCGAGAAGCAGATACTCCGACGCCGCGGACTGCGCGGACGAGCGACTGTCCGGGTCCGGTTGCGGCAACAACGAAAGCGACTAACCTAAGCCATATCGGGCACGATCACAATGCGGTATACGCCACAGTTGTAATCCGATCCGGAGATAACCTACGGGACCGTAACCTACGGTAGTGTAACCAGCATGGCGATCTCGGATGTCAAGGAATACGCCCACCTCACCCCCGAGGATGTGGAAGCGATCGGCGCGGAGCTGGATGCGATCCGCCGTGAAATCGAGGCCTCCCGAGGCGAGACCGACGCCCGCTACATCCGCAACGTGATCCGTTTGCAGCGCGCCCTGGAAATCGGGGGTCGCGCCACGCTGTTCGCCAGTTTCCTACCGCCGGCCTGGCTGGCCGGCACGGCGATGTTGTCGGCCGCCAAGATCATCGAGAACATGGAGATCGGCCACAACGTCATGCACGGCCAGTGGGACTGGATGAACGATCCGGAGATCCACTCCTCCAACTGGGAGTGGGACAACGCCGGCCCGTCCGAACACTGGAAGATCACGCACAACTACCTGCACCACAAGTACACCAACGTGCTGGGTATGGACGACGACATCGGCTACGGCCTGCTGCGCGTGACGCGCGATCAGCGGTGGTCGCCGTTCTACCTCGGGCAGCCGGTCTACAACCTGCTGCTGCAGATGTTCTTCGAATACGGCGTGGCGATCCAGCATTTGGAGCTGGGCAAGGTCGCGAAGAAGAAGTGGGCGCCCGATTCGCCGGAACGCCGGCAATTCGAGCAGGACCGCAAGCTCGTGCTGAAGAAGGTCGGCAAGCAGGCGGCCAAGGATTACCTGATCTTCCCGTTGCTGACCGGACCGGCCTTCCTGTCCACGCTGACGGCCAATATCACCGCCAATATCGTCCGCAATGTGTGGACCAACGCGGTGATCTTCTGCGGCCACTTCCCGGACGGCGCGGAGAAGTTCACCAAGGGCGATGTGCTCAACGAAACGCAGGGCGAGTGGTACCTGCGTCAGATGCTGGGCAGCGCCAATATCACCGGCGGCGCGGTCATGCATTTCATGACCGGCAACCTCTCCCATCAGATCGAGCACCACCTGTTCCCGGACCTGCCGAGCAACCGGCTGCGGGCCATCGCCGTGCGGGTGCGGGAATTGTGCGACAAATACGATCTGCCCTACACCAGCGGCTCGCTGCCGGTGCAGTACGCGAAGTCGTGGCGCACCATCATCAAGCTGTCGGTGCCCAACAAATATCTGCGGCGCGGCACCGACGACGCCCCCGAAACCAAATCCGAGCGCGCGTTCGGCGGCATCGGCACGGTCGACCCGGTGACCGGGCGCCGGCGCGGGTTGCGCACCGCGCTGAAGGAAGGCAAGCGCCGGGTGGCGGAACGTCGGCAGACGGTCGGCTCGGCCGCCTGAGGCGATCACCGAACTCGAAGGGGCTCCGCGGAGACGATCTCCGCGGAGCCCCTTTCGTCTGCCGGTGTCCGGGCCTGATTGACTGAACCGGTGTCACCGCAAGAAGCCAGCATCTACGACGTGATCCGGCGGCGCCGCGATGTGCGTGCCGAATTCACCGGAGCTCTCGTCGACGATGCGACTCTGCTCCGAATCCTCGACGCGGCCCACCGCGCACCCAGCGTCGGCAATTCGCAGCCGTGGGACTTCGTCGTCGTGCGGGACCCGGCGACGTTGGCGCGGTTCGCCACACACGTCGCCGAGAAGCGCATCGAATTCCGGGATTCGCTGCCACCGGAGCGAGCCCGTACCTTCGAACCGATCAAGATCGAGGGCATTACCGAGAGCCGGACCGGGATCGTTGTCACCCACGACGACAGTCGCGGCGGACCGCAGATCCTCGGTCGCGCGACGGTGCCCGAAACCGGTTTGTACTCCACCGTTCTCGCGATCCAGAACCTGTGGCTGGCCGCCACCGCCGAAGGGGTGGGCGTCGGCTGGGTGAGCTTCTACGACGCCCCCTTCCTCACCGACTTGATCGAGCTGCCCGCCGGCATTCGTCCCGTCGCGTGGCTGTGTGTCGGCCCCGTGCACGAATTCCAGCACACGCCGGATCTGGAACGGTTCGGCTGGCGCGACCGGCGTCCGCTCGACGACGCGATCCACTGGGAGCGGTACTAGCCCCCGCCCTACACCCGTTCGAGGACGGCGGACGCGCCGTGCCCGCCCGCGGCACAGATGCCCAGCAGCGCGGTGCTCTTCCCGGTGAGTGCCAGCTCGTTGGCCATGGTCGTCACCATGCGGGCGCCGGTGGCGCCGAACGGGTGGCCGAGCGAGACCGAACCGCCGTGCACGTTGAGAATCTCCGGGTCGATCTCGCCGACGGCACTGTCGCGGTCCAGCCGCGATTTCGCCCATGTGTCGCTGCCGAGCGCGGACACCACCGACAGGGTCTGAGCGGCGAAGGCCTCGTGGATATCGACGAAATCCGTGTCCGACAGGGCGAGGCCGGCCTTGTCGAGCGCCCGCGGCATGGAGATGGCGGGACCGATCAGCACCTGATCGGACGGATCGACGCTGACGAAACTCCAGGATCGGAAGGCCGCCAGCGGTTCGAAACCGAGGGCGCGCGCCTTCTCTTCGCTCATCAGCAGCACCGCGGCGGCACCGTCGGTGAGCGGGCTGGCGTTGCCCGCCGTCACCGTGCCGTCGCGCCGGAAAACCGGGGCGAGGGTCGCCAGCTTCTCCACACTGGTGTTCGCGCGCACGAGCCCGTCTCGGGTGACCGTCTTCCCGTCCGCTGTGTCGACCGGAAGGACCTCCCGGTCGAACCGGCCGGATTCGATCGCCGCCGCCGCGCGATGGTGCGAGCGGGCGGCGAAGACGTCCTGTTCTTCCCGGGTGATGCCGTGGATGCGGGCCATCTTCTCCGCCGACTCCCCCATCACCTCGCCGGTGGTGCGCTCGGCGATCTTCGGGCGTCGCGGCAGCAGATCCGTGAACGGCGCCAGCTGCGCCACCGCGGACAGGTAATCCTTCGGCTTCGGCTTGCCCAGGGCCAGCGGCGCGGCCGCGTGCACCATCTTCTGCGGCAGCTTCACCTCGGCATTACTGGTCGAATCGCTGCCGCCGGCGACCATGATGTCGTATTCGCCGCGCTCGATGGCGGCCGCCGCCGCGGTCACGGCCTGCAGGCCGGAGGCGCAGGCGCGAGTCACGGTGTAGCCCTCGCAACCGTGATCTAGGCCCAGATCCAAGGCGATCTCGCGCGCGACGTTGGGCGCCGCGCTCGGCAGGATCACCCCGCCCCACACCATCGCCTGCACCTGATCCTTGGGCAGCCCGGTCCGCTCGAGCAGACCGCCGACCGCCAGGACACCCAGGTCGATGGTGTCCATTCGGGTGTAGTCGGTGAAGGCGCGCAGGAACGGGGTGCGAGTACCGGCGACGATGACGGCGCGACGAGAACGCTTGGTGGCCATGCCCTTACAGTAGGGCGAGCAAGATTCCGATACAAGGTGTCACGGTAATCTCGCCGGTCCGGTGAACGGCGAACGGCCGGGGCGTTGCGGCCCCGGCCGTCCGGCTCCGACACTCGCTACGCCAGCCTGATCAACCCGTAGTCGAAGGCATGGCGGCGGTACACCACCGACGGACGATCGGTCTCGCGGTCGTGGAAGAGGAAGAAGTCGTGGCCGACGAGCTCCATCTGATACAGGGCGTCGTCCACCGACATCGGAGTCGCGGAATGGACCTTGGTGCGCACGATATGCCCCGGTCCGGCGTACTCGCCCGATTCGGTATCGGTGCGGTCGGCCGACTCGGATCCGTCGGCGCCGGCGGGCAGGGTGTCTTCCACCAGGGCGGCCGTCGCCTCGGCGACCGATACCGGCGTCTTCTCTCCGTAATGCACCCGGCGGCGGTCCTTGCTGCGCCGCAATCGGGCCTCGAGTTTGACCACCGCGGACTCCAGTGCGCCGTAGAAGCTGTCGGCACAGGCTTCGGCCCGGACCACCGGGCCCTTGCCGCGCACGGTGATCTCGACACGCTGACAGTTCTTGCGCTGGCGGCGGTTTCGTTCGTGGAACAGCTCGACATCGAAAAGGTAGATCGACGGGTCGAAACGTTCCAAGCGGGAGAGTCGGTCCGCGACGTGAATGCGGAAATGATCGGGTACCTCGACGTTACGTCCCTTGACCACGACGTCCGCATCGGGCGTCCGAGGCACATCCGAAATAGTCTGTTCGGCTCCGTTCAGTTCATCGGAACCCAGCTGGGTGCCCGTACCGGTCGAGGGATCTGCTTCTTTCACTGAAGGTCGTGAAGTCGTCACGCGTACCTCCCGGATCTGGCCGCACAACCGAATCATGTGCGGCGGGTTAGCAACCGCACCGAGCCGGACGAAGAGAGGGTTGCGCGGGATTCGGAAAGGGCTTGCAGACTGCCACCCGTGGCCCGCCACTCATGCCGGAAAGCTCGGTACGAAGTCGTCCGAGTCGCCACCTCCAAACTCTGGGTTCGGGTGTCAGATCGCTCTGTCAGCAACGCTATTACGCCGACGATCGGTCCGCCACTGTTCACGCAAATTTCTCCGACTCACGCGGCGCATGTCACCATCACGGCACGCACGTTCACCCCCGCGCCGGCCAGTACCCGCACCGATTCCGCCGCGGTCGCCCCCGTGGTGAGGACATCGTCCACCAGCACGATGTCGGCGGCCGCCAGGGTGACCAGCACCGAGGTCGATTCGATGCGGCCGGCGATCCGGCCCGCCAGGTTGTCGCGGCGTGCCCGCGCGCTCAATCCGACCGAGTCGCGCACCCCACCGCGCGCCCACAGCACGGGTGCGAGATGGCAATCGGACAGCCAACCGGTCGCGACGCGCGCCGTCCGCAGCACCGGATCACCCCCGCGGCGTCGTGCCGAGACCCGGCGACTCGGCGCCGGGACCAGAATCAGCGGACGGCCGGGAGCGCGCAGCACGCCCAGGCCGCGGGCCAGTGCGCGGCCCAGCGGTGCGGCCAGATCCCGGCGGCCCGATTCCTTGGCCGCCACCACCGCGCGCCGCGCCGGCCCCGCGTATCCGCTCAACGCCCAGCACGGCACCCCCGGATCGGTGCGCGGCCACACCCGCATCGGCCCCGCGCTCAGGGCCGCGGCACATTCCTCGCACCATCCGGTTCCGGCCGATCCACATCCCCCGCAGTACTGCGGCAGGACCAAATCCAGCAGCGTCCGCATCGGCCCAGTGTGGCCGAGGGCACCGACACCCAGCGCGTGTGGCGACTAGCCCGGCAACACCGGAATCGCGTTGGCGCCCAGGCCCTGGACCTCTCGCCAGAAGCGTTCCGTATTGGGCTCCACCGATTGCAGCTGCATGACCGCGCGGGAATCGGCGACGTACTGGTCGTCCGGGGAGGCGCTGACCACGCGCACCGGGGTGGTCAGGTTCCGGCTGGTGAACGGATTCGGCTGCGATCCGTCGATGACGACCGACTGCACCGGATCGACGCTGCCCTCGCGGGCCACGATCAGGGTGTCGGCGCCGAGCCAGTCGGCCGAGACCGCGGGCGTGCTGAGGCTCACCGCCACCGGCTGCGGCGACGTGAGCGCGTACTTCCCGTCGCCCCTGGGCACCACCACCGCGACGTAGACCTTGCCGCCGATGATCATCGCCGCCCGCGCGCCGGTGCGTGAGATCCGCAGTTCGGTGATGGGCAGCCGCGGCGGAACCGATCCGGAGGAACTGGCCGGCGCCACCGCGAACAAGTCCGAGGAGTCGACGTCCTGGACCGACACATTGCCGTTGGCCTGGTCGTGCACGGCCCGGATGACGCGGCTGCCGTCCACGACCACCCACGCCGATCCACCGTCGAAGGCCCACGACGGCCGCGTGAAGCTGTTGCCCTGGGCCACCGGGAACGCCGTGCCGTCATAGCTGCCGATGATCAACGTCTGCGCCGGAGCCGGCGCGGGCTGGCCGCTGTCGGCCACCGCCGCGACGAGTTTGCCGTCCTCGGACAGACCGACCGACTGCAGATTGCGCGCGGCCCCGAAATATCCGGGTACGGGCACGACGGAGGTGTCGGTCACCTTCATCAGCGCGCCGTCGCGCACCACGTGCAGCCCGATCTTGTTGTGCGCGCGGTTGATCACGTTGTAGTTGCCGACGTCGGCGACCGACCAGCCGGATTCCGCATGCCGTTCGTCGAGCGGCTTTCCGTCGCCGAACAAGAAGTACGGGCCCAGGATGTCGGCGCTCGACAGGGTCAGCACCACCTGGGCGGCCAGCAGTTCCCTGCTGTGTGGATCAAGTCCCCCGGTGCCGGTGAGGTCGACCCGGACGCCGCCGAGGCCCACGCCCACACCCTCCACGTCGCCGTTGGCCTTGCTGATGCCACGCACGGTCACCGGATCGGCCAGTACGTTGCGCACGGCGGGCGCGAGGGCCTGCTGCGGCCCCTGCGAGAGCAGCGACAGCAGGACCTTGGTGAGCTGCTCCTTCCGAGCCGAGACCCACCGTAGGTCCGGCACCATCGCGGTCCCCTCCGGGTTGGCGAAGTTCACCGTGAAGCGCCGATAGGACTTGTAGAAGGCATTGCTGTCTATCGCGACGCCCGCGGGCAGGTCGTCGATGCGCCACTCGCCGCCGACCTTGGTCATCTCGATCTTGCTCTCGAGCAGGTTGTCCACCGGGCTGTAGGCGCCGTCGGCTTCCAGCTGCCCGACCTTGCGGGCGCGGATCTGATAGGTCGCCGTATTGTCCGACCGCGATTCGCGCAGCGTATCCGGCTTGTCGACGATGACCGTACTGGCCGTGTCGTCCCAGCTCTGTGCGGCCGCCGGGGTGAGGTACTGCCGAGCCGTCCGATGATGGTCGGTCGGGTCGGCGGTCGCCTCCAGGAAGTCGTGCAGCAGCAGATCCGGGTCGCGCCCGACGATCGGCGGATGCGGGCCGGTCGAGGTGGGTTCGTGGTTGAGCGTGCCCAGCGCCTGCGGAGCCGAGGAATCGGGCAGATTGGCGCAGCCTGTGAGAACCAGCACGCAGCTGAACAGCGCGGCGAGCAGCGTTGCCAGACGGGTGCGGTTCATGGATTGATGTCCTCTTTGTCGGCGAGTGCGGTGTCGTCCGAACCGCCCGCGCTCTCCCCCGCCGGTTTCGGCGATCTCCGCTCGGCCGCCGGTTCACCCTCCGGCGATTCCGGTGAGTCCTCGTCCGCCGGCGTCGTACGGGCCGACGGTTCGTCATCGGCATTCGCTTCGACGGTACCGGGAACGCCCGCCGCGCCGTCGGGCCCATCGTCCGGCGGACGGCTCGCCGCCGAGTCGGGCGAATCACCCGCCGGATCGGTTTCCGGGGCCGGATCCACCGGTTCGCCCGCCGCGTCCACCGAACCTGCGGGCAGTTCGGCCAGCCGCCGCTTGGGCGGTTCCAGCGACAGGGGGCTCGCACCGAGTTTGCGTCCGCGCACCAGCGGCAGGGTCAGGCGGAAGCTCGCGCCCGCGCCGGGTTCACCCCAGGCCTCGAGCCGTCCGTCGTGCAGATTCGCATCCTCGACACTGATCGACAGACCGAGGCCGGTACCGCCGGAACGCCGCATCCGCGAGGGATCGGACCGCCAGAAGCGATTGAAGACCAGCTTCTCCTCGCCGGGCCGTAGCCCGACGCCCTGATCGCGCACCACCATCGCGACGGCGTTGGCGTCGACGTCGCCGCGCATCCGGATGAGGACAGGTTTGCCCTCGCTGTGGTCGATGGCGTTGGCGAGCAGATTGCGCAGTACGCGTTCCACGCGGCGCGGATCGACCTCCGCGACCAGCGGTTCCTCGGGCAGATCCACCACCAGTTCGCAGCCGGATTCCTTGGCCAGATGCCGGACCGTGGAGACCGCCGCCCGCGCGCACATCCGCACGTCCAGCGATTCGATCTGCAATTCGGCCACACCGGCGTCGTGGCGGCTGATCTCGAGCAGGTCGTTGAGCAGACCTTCGAACCGGTCCAGCTCGGTCACCAGCAGTTCGGCACTGCGTGCCAGCGCCGGATCGAGTTCGTCGCTGGAGCCGTGGATGAGGTCGGCGGCCATCCGCACCGTGGTGAGCGGGGTCCGCAGTTCGTGGCTGACATCGGAGGTGAAGCGGCGTTGCAGGTTGCCGAATTCCTCGAGCTGGGTGATCTGATTGGACAGACTTTCGGCCATCTCGTTGAACGACATGGCGAGTCTGGCCATATCGTCCTCACCCCGGACCAGCATCCGCTCCTTGAGGCGGCCGTCGGCGAAGCGTCCGGCGATGCGGGCGGCCGAGCGGATCGGCAACACCACCTGCCGGGCCACCAGCGCGGTGATCGCGGCCAGCAACAGCAGCAGCACGATGCCGCCGATCAGCATGGTGCCGCGCATCAGGCTCAGGCTGCGCTGCTCGTTGTTGAGCGGGAAGATCAGATAGACCTCGAGGGTCGGCACTTCCGAGCTCGGGCTGCCGATGATCAGCGCCGGCCCGCGATATCCGTCCGGATCCGAGATCGTCGCGAACTGGTAACTCACCTGGTTCTGCTGGACGAACCGGCGCAACTCGGCGGGAACCTCCAGCATCGGCCCGGCGGTCACCTCCTGCTGGCCGTCGCCGACCATCGCCAGGGCGACGTTGTAGGTTCCGGCCCCGCCGGTGGAGGAACTGCCGCTGCCGGTGGAGAGTGCGCGCACGGCGTCCTGCAACCGGACCGCCTGGGTGCTCGAATCGGAGACGCCCGTCAGCTGCGCCTCGACGGTATTGCGGGCGCGGCCCATCTCCTCAACGGCCGCATTGACTTTCGCGTCCAGGAGGCGGTCGGTGATCTGACTGGTCAGCACCACACCGAGGATCGTGATGACGATCAGCGACAGGGTGAGCGTGGAAACCACCACGCGCAACTGCAGCGATCGCCGCCACGTGTGGCCCAGCGATTCTCCGACGGATTTGAACCAGGCCACCACAGCTGCCAGCAGCCGCTCGACGCGGCTTCTGGAGCCTGCGATCACGGCGGTCCGGCCTTGTAGCCCACGCCACGAACGGTCAGCACGATCTCAGGGTTCTCGGGATCCTTCTCGACCTTGGCCCGCAGTCGCTGCACGTGCACGTTCACCAGGCGGGTGTCGGCCGCGTGCCGGTAACCCCACACCTGCTCGAGCAGCACCTCGCGGGTGAAGACCTGCCGCGGTTTGCGCGCCAGGGCCACCAGCAGATCGAACTCGAGCGGGGTCAGCGAGATCTGCTGACCGCTGCGGGTCACCTTGTGGGCCGGTACGTCGATGACGATGTCGGCGATCGACAGGAGTTCGGCCGGCTCGTCGTCGGTACGGCGCAACCGCGCCCGCACCCGCGCGACCAACTCCTTCGGCTTGAAGGGTTTGACGATGTAGTCGTCGGCACCCGATTCCAAGCCCAGGACGACGTCGACCGTATCGGTCTTGGCCGTCAACATCACGATCGGCACACCGGAATCGGCGCGCAGCACCCGGCACACGTCGATACCGTTCATGCCCGGAAGCATGAGGTCGAGCAGCACCAGATCCGGGCGTAATTCCCGGACCGCGGTGAGCGCCTGCGTGCCGTCGCCGACCACATGGGGGTCGAAACCCTCGCCGCGCAAGACGATCGTGAGCATCTCGGCGAGCGCCATATCGTCGTCGACGACCAGAATCTTCGGCTTCATAATTACTATGTTGTCATCTCTCCGGCTCGGAACGGGCAACCACGCCAACACTGGTTACATTACCGACGCACATGCCACCCTATCGGCCAATCATTTCCGCCAGTCGTTCGGTGAGTCGGACCGGATCGTCCTGCGGCGCATGGACCCACCACGGCCCGTGCCACCGCGATTCGGCCAACACACGATAGACCGCCGCCGTACGCTCCTGCAGCGATATATCTCGTTCGTAGGCGTCGAGCGCGCGGGCGGTGTCGAGTTCACCTCGGCGCCGGGCGCGTTCGATCGCCAGCTCAATCGGCACGTCGAGCAGCACCTGGATATCGGGCACCGGCAGTTCGAACCGGCCGAACTCCAATTCCGCTACCCACGAACTCGTTTCGCCGTCCGCCTGTTCGCCCGCCCGCGCGGCGCTGTAGGCGGCATTGGAGGCGACATACCGATCGAGCAGCACAATATCGTTGTCCGCCAACAGTTTCGACAACTCGTCGCGGGCCTCGGCGCGATCCAGGGCGAACAGCAGCGCCATCGCGCTCACGGATGCGGCCACATCGCCGTGCCGGCCACGCAGCGCCTCGGCCGCCAGATCCGCGTGGATCGACCGGCCGTAGCGCGGGAAGGCCAGCGTGTCCACGCGCAGCCCGCGGTCGCGCAGGCCCGCGACGACGGCGTCGATCAACGTCCGCTTACCCGCGCCGTCGAGGCCCTCTACCGCGATGAGTGCACCCATAACGTGCAGGTTACAACTTTTGCGTCCGCCCTGTTCCACGCACCCGCGCGCGTTATCAGAAACGCCAACGTTTCATAAGGCACTACTTTTGGGGGCATCACACCGGATAACGGCCGCGACGCCGCGCGGGATGAAGGAAGCGTCCCGAAAACAGGAAGGCGCCCCATGCTCATCTCTCGTGTATTACGTACCGCCGCAGCGACTCTCGCGATCACCGCGGGTCTCGCCGCCGGTGTCGCGGCGGCCGCACCGCTCCCGCTCGAGCCGGCCGCCCCGGTCGCGGGCACCTCCGGAAGCGCGGATTCGGCCACCGACGGGGGCGCCGGCAGCAGCCTCATCGACCTGGTGAAACTGCTCGGCCAGATCAGCCACGGATGCACCCCGGGCACCGTCTGTGCCGCCGCGACGACAGTCCGGACGCCGGAGGCGAACACCGCGATCGCCGACACGCCGCTCGGATCCGGCTCGGCGAGCGGTTCGAACGAGCCGGGCTCGGTGCTGTGCTGGTTGCTCCACCCCAGCCCCACCTGCCAGATCTGAGCGTTCGCGACGCACGAGACGGACGTCCCGCCGGGCTCGAAAGCACCGGCGGGACAACCGTTTCCGAACTCAGTACCGGTAGTGCTCCGGCTTGAACGGGCCCTCGACGTCCACGCCGATGTACTCGGCCTGGTCCTTGGTCAGCTTGGTCAGGGTGCCGCCCAGCGCCTCGACGTGGATGCGCGCGACCTTCTCGTCCAGCACCTTCGGCAGGCGGTAGACCTCGTTGTCGTACTGCTCCGGCTTGGTCCACAGCTCGATCTGCGCGATGACCTGGTTGGAGAAGCTGTTGCTCATCACGAACGAGGGGTGGCCGGTGGCGTTGCCCAGGTTCAGCAGCCGGCCCTCGGACAGCACGATGATCGACTTGCCGGAATCGAAGGTCCACAGGTCGACCTGCGGCTTGATGTTCAGCTTGGTGGCCCCGGAGTTCTCCAGCGCCGCCATATCGATCTCGTTGTCGAAGTGGCCGATGTTGCCCAGGATCGCCTGATCCTTCATCGCCTTCATGTGGTCCAGGCCGATGATGTCCTTGTTGCCGGTCGAGGTGATCACGATGTCGGCATCGGCGATCGCCTGCTCGACGGTGACGACGTCGAAGCCGTCCATCAGCGCCTGCAGCGCGTTGATCGGGTCGATCTCGGTGACCTGAACACGCGCGCCCTGGCCGGCCATCGACTCCGCGCAGCCCTTGCCCACATCGCCGTAACCGCAGATCAGCACCTTCTTACCGCCGATCAGCACATCGGTGCCGCGGTTGATGCCGTCGATCAGCGAATGCCGGGTGCCGTACTTGTTGTCGAACTTCGACTTGGTGACCGAGTCGTTGACGTTGATCGCCGGGAAGGTCAGCTCGCCGGCCGCGGCGAACTGGTACAGCCGCAGCACGCCGGTGGTGGTCTCCTCGGTGACACCCTGCACCGATTCGGCGATCGCGCTCCACTTGCCCGCATCGGCGGCCAGGCTCGCGCGCAGCAGGTTGAGGAACACCTTGTATTCGGTGGAATGCGACTCGTCCTCGGGCGGAACGACCCCGGCCTTCTCGAATTGGGCGCCACGCAGCACCAGCATGGTCGCGTCGCCACCGTCGTCGAGGATCATGTTGGCGGGCTCATTCGGCCAGGTGAGCATCTGCTCGGCCGCCCACCAGTACTCCTCCAGGGTCTCGCCCTTCCAGGCGAAGACCGGCGTGCCCTTGGGCTCGTCGATCGTGCCGTGCGGGCCCACCACGACCGCCGCGGCCGCGTGATCCTGGGTGGAGAAGATGTTGCACGACGCCCAGCGCACCTGCGCACCCAGTTCGACCAGGGTCTCGATCAGCACCGCGGTCTGGACCGTCATGTGCAGCGAACCGGAGATGCGCGCACCCTTCAGCGGCTGCACCTCCGCGTACTCGCGCCGCAGCGCCATCAGACCGGGCATCTCGTGTTCGGCCAGTCGAATCTCCTTGCGGCCGAACTCGGCCAGCGACAGATCCGCCACCTTGTAGTCGATGCCGTTGCGGACATCGGGAGTCAGGTTCGTCTGAGCGGAAAGTTCTGAGGTCGTCATGCGCCTGGATCAGCCTCTCGGTGGATGTCGGTTCGACAACTCAGGCTAGTCGCTCACACGCGTTCGGTGTACGCCGACGGGGTGCGGCCGGGTCGGCCGCGCATCACCGGCGCCAGACGTAGCGGACCTGGGGACGCCCCGCGCGGCCGTAGTCCGATCGGCGTTCCACCACGCCGTCGGTCGCCAACTGTTCCAGATAGCGCCATGCCGTGACACGTGAAACGCCCACGGCACGGCCGGTTTCGGTCGCCGACAGCCCGTCCGGCGCCGCGCGAAGCGCCCGGGAGATCTCCTGGAGCGTCTGCGGCGCAATACCTTTCGGGGCTGCCGCTTTCGGATCGGCGGTGCGCAGCGCGCTCAACGCCCGATCGATGTCGTGCTGGGTCAGCGTCGCATCACCGGCCGGCAACGCGGCCCGGAACTCCAGATAGCGCTCGAGCTTGTCGCGGAAAGCCGCGAAGGTGAAGGGTTTCAGCAGATACAGCGCGATCCCGTGCGCGACCGCGGCACGCACCATCTCGAGGTCGCGCGCCGAGGTTATGGCGATCACATCGGGTCGCGGCCGCAGTCGGGCCAGGGCCGCGGTGACCTCGAGCCCACCGATATCCGGCAGCCCCAGATCCATCAGCACCAGCTCGATCGGGTTTCCCGCGGCGGCGGCGTGGGTTGCCGTCCGAATAGCATCGCGGCCGGTGGCGGCCACACCCACCGGCTCGAATCCGGCCACCCGCGCGACATACGAGTGATGCGCCGCGGCGATGCGCGGTTCGTCCTCCACGATCAGCACCCGGATCGGCTGCCCCGTCATCGCACCGGAATCCTCACCACGACAGCCGATTCCGGGCTGCGCTCGGCCCGCAGCGTACCGCCGTATCGGGTCACCAGCCGCCAGACCAGCGCCAGTCCGAGTCCGTGGTGTTCGGCCTTGGTCGTATATCCCCGTTCCATCGCCTGCGCGAAAGCCTCCTCCGACATTCCCGGCCCACTGTCGGCGACCCTGACCATCAGCGCCGACGCCTCCGAGCGGACGGAGACCTCCACCCACGCGTCGGGATCCTGCGCGACCGCGTCCACCGCGTTGTCGACCAGATTTCCCACTAGGGTGACCACTTCCTGCGCGGTCAGCGGGGCGACCGACTCCAGCGCGGTGTCCTCGGCGACGGTCAGCTCCACACCGCGTTCGATGGCCCGGTCGACCTTGCCGAGCAGCAGCGCGACCAGGACCGGCTCGTGGACCGCATCGGTCAGGCGGTCGATGAGTGCTTGGGACAGCCGCAGTTCAGCCGTCGCGAAGTCGACAGCTCGATCGACATGACCCAGCTCGACCATCGTGATCACCGCGTGCAACCGATTGGCCGCCTCGTGCGCCTGCGCCCGCAGCGATTCGGCCAGACCGCGCGCGGAATCCAGCTCGCCCATGATGTCGCGGAGTTCGGTGTGGTCGCGGATGGTGAGGACCGTGCCGAGGCGTCGCCCCGCCCAGGAGACGACGTCCTGGTTGACCACCAGCACGCGGGCGGCTGTCACATGCATCTCGTCGCGGACCACCGTGGCGTCGAGCCGCCGCAGCGACACCGGCAGGTCGGCGCGGCGCACCGGGCCGTCGGGCAGTTCCAGCAGGCGCCTGGCCTCGTCGTTGACCACCGCCGCCTCCTGGTCGTCGCGGTCGAACACGATCAGCCCCTCGTGCACGGAGTGCAGCACGGCATCGTGATGTTCGTAGAGTGTCCGGAGTTCGGCCGGGCCCAGTCCCTGGGTCTGGCGCAGCAGCCTGCGGCGCAGCAGGAATGCGCCCAGCACGGCCAGCACCAGACCGGCGCCGGCCGCACCGAGGATCAGCGGCAGTTGCGCACTCACCTGATCGCCGATGCGGGCCCGGGTCACGCCCGCCGAGACCAGCGCGACGACCCGGCCGGTGTCGTCGACGACGGGGGTGACCGCCCGGATCGACGGGCCCAGCGTCCCGGTGTAGGTCTCGGTGAACGTCTCACCGGCCAGCGCCCGATCGATGTTTCCGCTGAACGGCTGTCCGATCCGGCTGACATCGGTGTGGGTGTAGCGGGTGCGGTCGGGTGCCATCACCACGATGAAATCGACTCCGGTCCGCTGCCGGATCCGTTCGGTCACCGGCTGCAGCACGGGCGTGGGATCCGGCGTACGCACCGCGGCGGCCGTGGACGGCGCCTGAGCGAGGGCGACCGCGATGCCGGTCACCCGGCGAGCCGTCGCATCGTCCTGTTCGCGGCGCACCTCCCACACCGCCAGCGCCGACCCGACCGCGATCACCACCACCAGGACCGCCAGCTGCACCACGAAGACCTGGCCGGCCAGCGTCATGCCCCGGGCGCGCCGCACAGGCGAACTCGCGGTCCGGCCTTTCGCCCGCAACGGTCCTCCCGTGAACGAAACGTACGTAATGGTGACCGAGGTCACGGTCACCCCCATCATCACAGTACGAACCCGAGGCACAGATCGGGCAGCACCGGAGGCACATCATGAGCGACTCGACACGGACGCACCGTCGCGACCGTACCCATTGGCTCTATCTCGCCGTCATCGTGGCGGTCGTGGCCGGCGTACTCGTTGGCTGGCTGGCGCCCGGCTTCGGGAAGTCGGTGGGCGAGCTGGGCACCATGTTCGTCAACCTGATCAAGATGATGATCTCGCCGGTCATCTTCTGCACGATCGTGCTCGGTATCGGTTCGGTGCGGGCGGCAGCGCGGGTCGGCAAGATCGGCGGCCTGGCGCTCGGCTACTTCCTGATCATGTCGACGGTGGCTCTGACGATCGGTCTCGTGGTCGGCAATCTGCTGCAGCCGGGCAGTGGGCTGAACGTCCACGAACACGTCGGCGCGGCCGCCGGATACGTGAAGCAGGCCGAAAGCACCGGCGGCACCTGGCACTTCCTGGAAAGCATCATTCCCACATCGCTGCTGTCGTCACTGACCGCGGGCAGCGTGCTGCAGACGTTGTTCGTGGCCCTGCTCGTCGGCTTCGCCGTCCAGGCCATGGGTACGCAGGGCGAACCGATCCTGCGCGCCGTGGGGCTGGCGCAGAAGCTGGTGTTCAAGATCTTGACCATGATCCTGTGGCTGGCGCCGATCGGTGCCTTCGGCGCGATCGCGAACGTGGTGGCGGCCACCGGGCTGGATGCGGTGAAACAGCTCGCGGCGTTGATGCTCGCCTTCTATCTGACCTGCCTGGTCTTCGTCTTCGGCGTACTGGGTGCGCTGCTGCGGGTGAGCTCGGGCGTATCGATCGTCAAGCTGGTTCGCTACCTGGCGCGCGAATATCTGCTGATCTTCTCCACCTCGTCCTCCGAATCGGCGCTGCCGCGGCTGATCGCGAAGATGGAACACCTCGGTGTCGAACGCTCGACCGTGGGCATCGTCGTCCCGACCGGATATTCGTTCAACCTCGACGGCACCGCGATCTACCTGACGATGTCCTCACTGTTCATCGCCGACGCGATGGGTAAACCGCTCTCGCTCGGGCAGCAGATCGGCCTGCTGGTGTTCATGATCGTCGCCTCCAAGGGCGCGGCCGGGGTGACCGGAGCGGGACTGGCCACCCTGGCCGGTGGTCTACAGAGCCATCGCCCGGATCTGCTGGACGGTGTGGGCCTGATCGTCGGCATCGACCGGTTCATGTCGGAAGCCCGCGCCATCACGAACTTCTCGGGTAATGCCGTCGCCACCGTCCTGGTCGGGACCTGGACGAAGACCATCGACGACGTCCGGATGCGCGCCGTGCTCGACCGGGAACTGCCCTTCGACGAGACGACGATGGTCGACAGCGAACCCGCCGAAGCATCCGGAACTCCCGCCGAACGGACCGAGCTGGTCCCCGTCTGACGCCGCGACTAGCCCGCGAGCCGGTAGACGGGCAGGGTGCGCTCCCGCTTGCGCGGCGCGATGTTGGCTCGGCCGAGATCGCCCGCGTAGTGCGCGGCGACCTTCGGATCCATCACCCGTCGCCACAGCGGCGGGACGGTGGCCAACAGGATCATCGTCGCGTAGCCCGCGGGAAGTTGCGGGGCCTCCTGGGTACTGCGCAGCGTTTGGTACCGGCGTCCCGGATTGGCGTGGTGGTCGCTGTGGCGCTGCAGGTGGAACAGGAAGATGTTGGTGACCAGCCGATCGGAATTCCAGCTGTCGGCCGGCGAGCAGCGCGCCCAGCGGCCACCGGGCAGACGACGGCGCAGCAACCCGTAGTGCTCGACGTAGTTCACAGTTTCCAGCAGCCCGAAGCCGATCACGGCCTGCAGCAGCAGATACGGCAGCATGCCGGGGCCGAACACCGCCAGCAGCGCGCCGTAGAGCACCACCGTCATCGACCACGCCTGCAGGATGTTGTTGCGCACGTTCCACCAGCCGAGGCCCTTGCGGTGCAGCCGGTCGCGTTCCAGCCGGATCGCCGAGCGCAATCCGCCGAAGATGCTGCGCGGCAGGAACATCCACAGCGATTCGCCCAAGCGGGCGCTGGCCGGATCGTCCGGGGTGGCCACCCGCGCGTGGTGGCCCTTGTTGTGTTCGACGAAGAAATGCCCGTATCCCGACTGCGCGAGCGCGAGCTTGGCCAGCCACCGCTCCAGCCGTTCCACCCGATGCCCCAGCTCGTGCGCGGCGTTGATGCCGATACCGCTGACGAAGCCGAGCGTCGCCGCCAGGCCCAGTTTGTCCACCACGCCGAGTTCGTCACCGGACCACATGTAGGCCGCGATCACCAGTCCGGTCAGCTGGATGGGCAGGAACAGATACGTGCACCACCGGTAGTAGCGATCGTGGGAGAGACGTTCGTAATCCTCGTCGCGCGGGTTGGTGCCGTCCTCGCCGACGAACCAGTCCAGCAGCGGTATCACGATCAGCACGATGATCGGCCCGATCCACCAGAACGCCTCGATGCCGGTGCGGGCGACCAGCTGGGAAGGGAGCAATGCGCAGCCCGGGGCGATCAATCCCAACATCCACAGATGCTTCTTGGGATCAGCCGAACCCGAGCGTTTGCCGACCGTTTGCACTGATTGCCCCACTTGAATTCACCTGGACTCTTGCCAGGTAAATATGTAGCGGCTCCGAGGCCGTTACGCCCGGTTCAAACCCGCAAAGTGGTAACCGTTACACACGCGGACCCGAAGTCACAGACAGCGTGGGCCCGGATCCGCTGCGCCGCACCGGGTCAGCAACCACCGTTTCCACCGAGACCACGCAGGTCAGCGACTGTTCGTCGCCGTCGTTCCGGCCGTGGTGGGTCGGTCCGGTTGTCGGCCGGCACCCCAACCGGCGCCGGAACAAATCGTTATCTGTCACAGGACCGATTTCGGGCTACCGGCCGCCGGGCCGGTCCCGGGCGGCGAGAATCGCCTCCACATACGGTGCGAGCAGTCTGCTCAACTCCTCCGGGGCGTCGCGATGCAGCGCGGCCGGGGTCGGAATGTAGCTGATGGCGATGCGCACCAGGGCGTGGGCGAGCACATCCGCCTCCGCCGCCGATGCCCCCACCCAGCTGTTTTCGAAGGCCGCGGCCAAGCGCCGGGCGGCATGTTCGATGAGCGGCCCGGCGTCGAGCGTGATCAACCGCAGCAGATCCAGCTTGGCCTCACCGACCACCAGGGACTGCACCAGCGGGTCGGCCGCACTGTCGAGGATGAAATTTGCCAGGCCTTCGCGGAACGCCGCCCGCGCATCGCCGACGTTGTCGGCGACGGCCGTTCCGACATGGTCCACCAGCTGATCCGCCAGCCGCAGCGCATAGGCCTGCGCCAGCCCCGTCCGGGAGCCGAATTCGTTGTACAGCGTCTGCCGGCTCACCCCGGCCCGCGTCGCGACGTCGCCGAGCGTGATCTTGGCCCAGTCCCGCTCGATCAGCAGTTCCCGCATCGCATCGAGGACCGACGTGCGCAACAGGGTGCGCGCCGCTTCCTGATACGGGACCCGGGATCCGTTACGCGGCATACCCGCGACGGTGTCACGGGCGGCTTCCGCAGTCAAAACGACTCACGAACGTTCGATCTCGACCATGAAGAAGTCGGCCTTGGCCGCCCCACAGTCCGGACACGTCCAGTCGTCGGGAATCTCCTCCCAGCGCGTCCCTGGCGCAATACCCTCGTCCGGCCAGCCCTGCTCCTCGTCGTATTCGAAGCCGCACTGGACGCACTGAAAAATCCGATAGGGCCGACTCATCCCGCCTCCTGTGTCATGCGGGACACCCGCACCCGGTCGGCACGGCGAGCCGCTGCGCGATTGTCGCTCACCGTGCCTCCTCGAAATCGATCTTCTCGCGTACCCCGCAGTCCGGGCAGCACCAGTCGTCCGGCACCGACTCCCACGGGGTGCCCGCCGGAAATCCTTCCCGCGGAGCACCTTTCGCCTCGTCGTAGACGTAATCGCAGACAGGGCAACGAAAGGCGCCCATCACCGTGCCTCCTGTGTCATGCGGGACACCCGCACCCGGTCGGCACCGTGAGCCGCTGCGCGATCGTCGCTCACCGTGCCTCCTGGCAACGCGCGAGGACCTTGTCCCGCTTGCTCGGCTGCACGTTCGCCTGAGTGAGGTCGCCGTCGTAATGGGCCACGACGCGCTTGTCCATCACGCGCCGCCACAGCGGCGGGAAGTAGGCGAGCAGGATCATGCTGGCGTAGCCACTCGGCAGATTCGGCGCCCCGTCCCAGCTGCGCAGGGTCTGATAGCGCCGGGTCGGATAGGCATGGTGATCGCTGTGCCGCTGCAGGTGGTACAGGAAGATATTGGTGACGAGGTGGTCGCTGTTCCAGCTGTGCCGCGGTGTCGGCCGTTCGTACCGGCCGCGAGCCGTGCGCTGCCGCAGCAGACCGTAGTGCTCCAGGTAGTTGACCGCCTCCAGCAGGCTGAAGCCGACCACCGCTTGCAGCACCAGATACGGCAGTACCTCGAGGCCGAAGCCGGCCACCAGCGCCGCGTAGAGCACCAGCGACATCGCCCACGCGCTGAGCACATCGTTGTGCAGGCTCCACGGCCGCTTCCCGAGCCGTTCCAGCCGGGTCCGCTCGAGCCCCCACGCGGAGCGCAGACTGCCCCATACCGTGCGCGGCCAGAACGCCCAGAACGACTCGCCCACACGGGAACTCGCGGGATCCTCCGGCGTGGCCACCCGCACATGATGGCCGCGGTTGTGCTCGATGTAGAAGTGGCCGTAGAACGTCTGCGCCAGCGCGATCCGCGACAGCCAGCGCTCCAGATGCACCTTCTTGTGCCCGAGTTCGTGCGCGGTGTTGATGCCGATGCCGCCGACCATGCCGACCGTCAGGGCCAGGCCGATCTTGTCCACGACGGTCAGGCCGCCGTCGATACCGAGCCAGCTCAGGTTGTCCGCGGTGATCAGATAGCACGCCATGATCAGCGACGCGTACTGGAACGGCAGGTAGATGTAGGTGAGGTAGCGGTAGTACCGGTCGTTCTCCAGATACTCCATGACCTCGTCCGGCGGATTCTCGCCGTCGGCGCCGAAGAACAGGTCGGCGGCGGGGATGACCAGATAGATGAGGATCGGGCCGAGCCAGAACGGCACCTTCGCGAGGGTGTGCCAGCCCAGTTCGTTGAGACCCCAGATGAGTGGGAGTCCGATGATGAACAGCCCCGTCGGCGCGAACAGGCCCCACAACCACAGATAGCGCTTGCGGTCACGCCAGCCCGAGTCGAGCAGGCCGTCGGCGGTTCCGGCTTCGGTCGACATCGTCGTCTCCATTCGATACAGCTGCCACATTCACTGTGATGTGGGTAACCATTACCATGGACAATATGCCTACACCTGTCGGACGTCTATACATTTTTGCCGATTTGTAAACGCGTTGTGACAGTCCGCAACGGCCAGGCGGGACGGGCTGCGGCGCGCACCCCGTCCCGCCGTCGACGATCGATTCAGCGCAGTAGCACGTCCGAATCGGCGGGCAGCGCGTCGACCGGCCACCACCGCAGATCCGTCGACTCCGCACTGCGCACCGGAATCGCGCCGCGCGGTGCGCGAATCTTGAACAGCAGATCCAGGTGTCGGGTCGGCACCCCGAGCGAGCAGGTGATCGGGTGGGCCTGCGCGCCGTACAGCCCGGGCTCGACCTCCAGTCCGGCGATCCCGGACTCCTCGGTCGCCTCCCGCAGCGCGGCGTCGACCACGGTCTCGTCACCCGGCTCGCAGTGACCGCCCAACTGGATCCATCGGCCGACCCGCGGATGCAGCGTCAGCAGCACCTCACGCTCGTCGTGTGAGAACACCACCGCCGAGGCGGTGATGTGACCGGGTGCGTGTTCGCGCAGACAGCCGCGCGGCGCCGAACCGAGAAATGCCAGCATCGCCTCCCGCACGGACTGTTCCGGATGCGTCGCGGGCTTCCAGTTCTCGAGCAGCTCGGTGGCCGAGGCATGCAACGACTCGGTACTCACAGCTCGACCAGACCCGTTCCCGCCTCGCGCGGCGGGCGCGGCGAAAGCTCCTCCTCCGGATAGCCGACGGCTATGGCGCCCAATGGTTTCCAGTCCGGCGCCAGACCCAGGACCTCGCGAGTCACCTCGGGCGCGAAGATGGTCGAGCCGATCCAGCAGCTGCCGACACCGCGCGTGGCCAGACCGACCAGCAGCCCCTGCACAGCCGCACCGACCGCGACGGTGAACATGGTCGACTCGGCGGCGCGGCGGCGCTCGTCCGGGTAGTCGTGCGCGCCGTCGGGGACACAGAACGGAATGATCACCTCGGGTGCGTCGAACAGGATCCGGCCGCGTGCGACCCGGCGCTCCACCCGATCGGGATCCAGACCGTCGGCACCGAGGTCGTTACGCCATTGCGCCGCCATCGAATCCAGCAGGCGCGCGCGCAGCGCCGGCTGCCGCAGCCACACGAACCGCACCGGCCGGGTGTGATGCGGAGCGGGCGCGGTGAGCGCGTCGCCGACCGCGGCGCGGATCAACTCGGGATCGACCGGGGTGTCGGCGAAGGTCCGCACCGAGCGGCGCAGCAGCAGCGCTTCCCGGCGGCCCTGCTCGATCGCCTCGGCGGTGCCGAGCCAGAACAGATCCTCCTCGCCACCGCGCAGCAGATCCTTGGCGGTGGATCCGTCGTCGTGCGGAGTCAGCCCGCGCACGACCGCGACCGGCACGCCGCCCAGCTTGCCCTTCGCGAGATCCGCCGCGGCGGCGAGTTCGTCGGCCACCGCCACCTGGGTGACCTGCAGCTCGTTCCCCTGCCCGTCGACCGCGCCGGCATAGTCGTGCACGACGCGCAGACCGGCGGCACCGATCGCGGCATCGGTCTGGCCGATGCGCCAGGCCCGGCCCATCGTGTCGGTGATCACCACCGCGACGTCGACGCCCAGCCGCTGCGCCAGTGCCGCCCGCAGCGCCGCGGCGCTGGCATCGGGATCGGTTGGCAGCAGGACCAATTCGCCCTGCTCCACATTCGAACCGTCGACCCCGGAGGCAGCCTGCACGATGCCGATGTGATTCTCGGTGATGAGGGTGCGCCCCTTGCGCGCCAGCACCCGCACCGCCTCGGCGTCGACGAGTTTGCGACGCACGGCATCGCGTTCGTCCGGGTCCCGGGGCGCCTCGACGATGCGCCCCTCGGCCTTGGCGACGATCTTGCTCGTCACGACCAGCACGTCGCCGTCGACGAGCCAGGGGGCCTGGGCCGCAATGTGTTCCGCGACATCGTCACCCGGCCGGAATTCCGGTAGCCCCGGCACGGGGATGATCCTGATCTCCCCGCCGGGCGCATGGTCGGTGTTTCGCTCCTGAGTGCTCATGCCGGCACCCCCGCGATGTCGAGCGCCTCCCGCACCATCGCGGCGGTGGCGGCGGGATCGCTCATCAGCAGCGGCACGCTGCGCACCTGGACACCCGGCACATCGGCCTCGTCGGTCGAGTGGATGAGCCAGCCGTCGAGGATGCCCGTGTCCGAGCGGGCGCCGAAGTGCCGTCCGATGGCCTCGGCCGAGGTTTCCACACCGATCACCTCGAGGCATTCATCGGCCATGCCGCGCAAGGGTTTTCCCCCGATCACGGGCGATAAACCGACGACTTTGGCGGAGGTGGTCCGCAGCGCGCCCCGGATACCCGGCACCGCGAGGATCGCACCGATGCTCACCACGGGGTTCGAGGGGGCCAGCAGCACCACGTCAGCACCCTCTATGATTTCCGTCACACCAGGGGCGGGTTTGGCTTGATCCGCCCCGATTGTGACGAATCCATGGGTCTCGACGTTTGCTCGGTACCGTACCCACCACTCCTGGAAATGAATCGCGCGGCGTTCGCCAGGGTTGTCGGGGTCACTGATCACAACGTGCGTTTCGCACCGATCGTCGGTTGCCGGGAGAAGTTTCACACCGGGCTGCCAGCGATTGCACAGCGCTTCGGTAACCGCCGAGAGCGGGTATCCCGCGCGCAGCATTTCACTGCGCACCAGATGCGTCGCGATATCGCGATCTCCGAGTCCGAACCAATCCGGTTGTGCGTGGTATTTCGCCAGTTCCTCCTTGGCGTGCCAGGTTTCTCCCACCCGGCCCCAGCCGCGCTCGGTATCGATACCCCCACCCAGCGTGTACATGCAGGTGTCCAGGTCGGGACAGATGCGTAAACCGTGCATCCAGACGTCGTCGCCGACGTTCACCAGCGCCGTTACATCCGCTTCCGGCAGCAGTTCCCGTACACCTTGTAAGAAGCGCGCGCCGCCGACTCCACCGACCAACACCGCAATGCGCGGTTTACGATCAATCCGCTCGATCTCGGCCGCGATGTCCGCTTGTTCTCCAGTCACATCCGCACAGCCTATGCGGTGCCCGGAAGCGGGGGTTCGAGTGCGTATTTGCTGGTCATTTGCTACTTCGAGGTTACCGAACCGCGTCGAAGGCGGCCTCGGATAGTAACGGAATTGTGTCGGCAGCTTGACCATCGACGCGTCCGGCGTGTCTAATCACAGACATGTCATTCCGGGTCCGCGCGAGAGCCTTTGGCGCAGACCGCGTTTCGAACGCATGTTCGCATCGGAACGACAAGCTCGGGGATGTCCGCGGGACTACGTCGCGGTGTGGGACCGTCGGTGGGCACGTCCGGTCCGACGGAAAAATCATTCTGCGCTAACACACAGTGAGGAGGCGGAGCGATGGCCGAGGAGCTGGCCCCGTCGGGCATTCCGGGCGGTGTATCGCAAACCGATTCCACAGCATGCGCAGCACCAAGCGACTGCGCTGACAGCCGGAACGACGAACGAGAGGGGGGCAGCACGGTGAACAACGAATCGGGATCGCTCGACAGAACTCCGCAAGGAGGGCAGTGGGCGCGCACTCAGCGCAAACCCGAACCACCGCAGCTGAGTCTCATCGTCACCGACTTCGATGCGATGTTCGACACCATCGAAGAACAGTGGCAGGAACGGGCGCTGTGCGCCCAAACCGATCCGGAAGCCTTCTTCCCCGAAAAAGGCGGCTCCACAAGGGAAGCCAAACGGATCTGCCTGGGCTGCGAGGTCCGCGACGAGTGCCTGGAATACGCACTCGCCCACGACGAGCGGTTCGGTATCTGGGGCGGCCTGTCCGAACGCGAACGCCGCCGCCTCAAGCGCGGCATCTCGTAGCCGCCTCTCCGGGCCTCTGCGGACGAGTAAGAGCCGCTCGGGTCGCGTTGCGGGCCGGCGGTTGTGGGCCTGGCCGGGTTGTGGGCGTACCCGGTGAGTTACCCATGTGCTCGCGAAATATGTTGTCCGGGTGTCCCGTTCGCCTCGCTTCGCTTCGCTTCGGCGGAGCGGGGCGGGAACGGGGGCGACAGTGATCGAGTCGTCCGGTTCTCGTTTTCCGTGACGAGCGGGGCGACCGGCTGCTCTCGTGGGCCTACTCCCCTGTCGGGTCGATGATCTCCGGGTCTACGCCCAGGTAGGTGGCTATCTGCTGGACCAGGACTTCACGCAGAAGGTCCAGGAGGTCTTCCGGGTCGTGGGCGCGGAGTTCGAGGGGTTTGCGGAACAGGACCACTCGGGCTCGGGTGGCTACGTTGTGGCGGTCGACTCCGGCCGGGATCAGGCGGGAGAGCGGGACCGGGCCGTCGGCGACCACCTCGTCGGGCCAGGTGACCGAATCCGGATGCAGCGGACGGATCTTGGGGACGTCGTCGACCGCGATGTCGAGTTTGGTCAGGCGATCGTGCCAGCGGGCGTCCAGCGGGGCGAACGCCTCCAGCACCAGGCGGTCGAACTGCTGGCCGCGGGTGCGGCGCGCGGGCGCCGACGGCGGCAGCATCGGTCCGCGCACGCCGCGGCCGCGGCGAACCACCGAACGGGTCGTCACCGGCCGCCTCTTCGATCGGGTCATACCTTGCGACAGTAGTCACCGCGCCGGCGGCGGGGCCACGTGATCTCCCCGGAGCCGGAGCCCCGCGCGACCCGAAGTGGCCGGGGACCGGCCCGCGTGTCTGTCTGCGACACACGGCGTGGGGGGTTAGTCTGCTGGATGTGATTCCCATGCGTCGTTGCTGCCGCCCAGGCTGCAAGAATCCGGCCGTCGCGACGCTCACCTATGTCTACTCGGACTCCACCGCAGTCGTCGGCCCCCTCGCCACCGTCGCCGAACCGCACTCCTGGGATCTGTGCGAAACCCACGGCTCCCGCATCACCGCCCCCAAGGGCTGGGAACTGGTCCGGCACGAAGGTGGATTCTCCTCCAGCACACCGGACGACGACGACCTGACCGCACTGGCCGAGGCCGTCCGCGAAGCCGGGATGCGACGCCGCGCACCGGAACCCGAACAGCGCGGCTACAGCGAGTACGCCCCGCCCCCGGCGCGACCCCAGCGGCCCGGCCGCACCGGCCGTCGCGGCCATCTACGGGTGCTCCCCGATCCCCCGAACTGAGCCCGCACCACGCGCCGCACACGCGCGACCGGCCTGAAGCCCGGACCGGCCCGCGGCCCTACTAGGGTGTTGGTCATGACAGTCGCCCGGTCTGCCGAGTCCGTTCACGCAGTTGTCAAGGCATACGACGTTCGCGGGGTTGTCGGGGAGCAGATCGACGCGGAATTCGTCCGCGACGTCGGCGCGGCCTTCGCCCGGCTGATGCGCACCGACGCCACCCCCGCCACGCGCATCGTCATCGGTCACGATATGCGCGACTCCTCCCCGGAACTGGCCGCCGCCTTCGCCGACGGCGTCCTCGATCAGGGACTCGACGTGGTTCACATCGGGCTCGCCTCCACCGACGAGCTCTACTTCGCCTCCGGCCATCTGCGGTGCCCCGGGGCCATGTTCACCGCCAGCCACAACCCCGCGCGCTACAACGGCATCAAGCTGTGCCGGGCCAACGCGCTGCCGGTCGGCCAGGAGACCGGACTCGCGACCATCGCCGAGGAACTCGTCGAGGGCGTGCCGGCCGGACCGGGCACCCGCGGCACCGCGACCGAACAGAACTTGCTCGAGGCCTATGCCGAATACCTGCGCGGGCTGGTCGATCTCGGCGCGATCCGGCCGCTGAAGATCGCCGTGGACGCCGGTAACGGGATGGGCGGCTATACGGTCCCCGCCGTGCTCGGTGCGGTGCCGCAGCTGACCATCGCCCCGCTCTACTTCGAACTCGACGGATCGTTCCCCAATCACGAGGCGAACCCGCTGGACCCGAAGAATCTGGTCGACCTGCAGAAGTACGTCCGCGAGACCGGCGCCGACATCGGCCTGGCGTTCGACGGTGACGCCGACCGCTGCTTCGTCGTCGACGAGCGCGGCGAACCGGTCTCCCCCTCCGCGATCACCGCGCTGGTCGCGGAGCGCGAACTGGCGAAAGAGCCGGGCGCCACGATCATTCACAACCTGATCACCTCGCAGGCCGTGCCCGAACTGGTCACCGAACTCGGCGGCACGCCCGTGCGCACCCGCGTCGGCCATTCCTTCATCAAGCAGCAGATGGCCTCGACCGGCGCGATCTTCGGCGGCGAGCATTCCGCCCACTACTACTTCCGCGACTTCTGGGGTGCCGACTCCGGTATGCTGGCCGCTCTGCACGTGCTGGCTGCCCTGGGCGAGAAGGACCGGCCGATGTCGGAGCTCGCGTCCTCGTACGCGACCTACGCGGCCTCCGGGGAGATCAACTCCACAGTGGCGGATGCGCAGGAGCGAACCCTGGCGGTGGTCACCGCATTCGAAGGGCGCGCGCAATCGGTGGACCGGCTCGACGGCGTGACCGTGCGACTGCCCGGCCAGGCGTGGTTCAATCTGCGCGCATCCAACACCGAGCCGTTGTTGCGACTCAACGTCGAGGCCCGTTCGCAGGAGGAAGTAGACGCACTCGTGACCGAGATTCTGAGCATCGTGCGCGGCTGACTGGAATAGTGGAATCACAGGGCTTGGATTCGCCCGGGGACAACGACATCCCCCGGCGTGGTGACCCGATTGAGGGGAGGTGGCAACGCCCGATGATCGCAGGGACACCCGTACTCGACCTCGATGACGTCGCCTCGTTGGAGGCCGCGGATTCCGGGGGAATTTTGCGTTCGGCCGCCTCCGGGGGCGCCCAGGTGCGTGCCACCGCGGCCGCCGTCGCCGAAAACGCGCTCAGCCGGCTCGACGGTCTGCGGCCGCGAAGTCTGGTGCTGGTCTCCGGCACCGGACGCGCGGCCCGCGCGGCCACTCTGCTGCAGGCCGCGTTCGGCGACCGCGCGGGGCTGCCCATCATCAGCGCCACCACGATTCCGCAGTGGGTCGGTTCGCTGGACGTGGTGGTCGTCGCCGGTGACGACTCGGCTGATCCGCGACTGACCGGCGCCGTCGACCGGGCACTGCGCCGCGGCGCCGAAGTCGTGGTCGCCGCACCCGACGAGGGTCCGATGCGAGCCGCGGCCGCCGGGCGGGCGGCCATGCTGCCGCCGCGGATCCGGGTGCTCGACCACAACCGGATGCTGCGATTCGTCGCGGTCGGCATCGCGGTGCTGCAGGCGGTCGACCCGATGCATATCGGACCGCTGGTCCCGAACCTCGACGAACTCGCCGATGTGCTCGATGCCGAGGCACTGCGCGACGGCCCGCACCACGAGGTCTTCCACAACCCCGCCAAAACCCTCGCCGCGCGGATGCGGGAACGGCGGCTGGTGCTTACGGGCGATTCCCCCGCTGCCGCGGTGGTGGCCGAGCACGGCGCCGAGGTGCTGTTGCAGACCGCGGGGCAGATCGCGGCCGCCGTCGACCTCACCGAGGCCGTGGCCGCGAACGCACGGCTGATCGAATCCGCGGAGGTGACCGCGCCCGGTTACGATCCGCTGTTCCACGACGAGCAGCTGGACGGACCGGCCCCGGTCGATCGGGCCCGCGTGTTCGTGGTGAGCGCCGACGGCGATCAGGTCGCGGCCCGGCGCCGGCTGGCCGTTTTCGGCGCGGGCGCGGGCATCGTCGACGCCGATCTGGTCAACGTCGACATCGAGCTGATGCGCACCGAGGCGAGTGTGCCGCGCGATACCGGTGCGGGCGAACCCCAGGCGCCGGCGGCCGGCCGCGGCAGCGAGCTCGAACAACTGGCGGTGCTGGTGCTGCGGCTGGAAATGGCCGCCGCCTATCTGCGTCTGCTCGGCGGCCCCCCAGCCGCGAGCCGTCCCGCCCACTACGACGGGGGCCACTACTAGTGCACGAACTCGTTGGTGCGTTGCGTTCCTATGCCTGGGGATCTCGCACCGCACTCGCTCAGCTGTGCGGCCGGGAGGTTCCCTCCCCCCATCCCGAGGCCGAATTGTGGTTCGGCGCCCACCCCGCCGACCCGGCGAAGGTCCTCACCGACGGCACCGGCCGTTCGCTGCTGGAACTGCTGGAGGCCGAGCCGAACCGGGAGTTGGGCGCGGTCGCCTCGGCGTTCGGCGGCCGCCTGCCGTTCCTGCTGAAGATCCTGGCGGCCGAGGAACCGCTGTCGCTGCAGGCGCATCCCAGCGCCGATCAGGCCCGCTACGGATTCGAACGGGAGAACCACACGCGGGTGCCGCTGGATTCGCCCATGCGCAACTACCGCGACGACTCCCACAAGCCCGAGCTGGTGGTGGCACTCGATCGCTTCGAGGCGCTGGCCGGTTTCCGCGATCCGCTGCGCACCGTCGACCTGCTGAACTCGCTGGCCGTGCCGGAGCTGGTGCAGTACACCGAACTGCTTGCCGCCCAGCCGGATTCGGGTGGCCTGCGCACCCTGTTCACCACCTGGATCACCCTGCCGCAGGCCATGCTGGCCACCCTGCTGCCGAAGGTCCTCGACGGATGTGTGCGCTACCTCAAACAGGTCGACCCGCTCGAATACCCCAGGCAGGCCAAGGAATTCGCGGCCGAAGCGCGCACCACCCTGGAGCTGGCCGAGGCGTATCCCGGTGATGCCGGGGTGCTGGCGGCTCTGCTGCTGAACCGGTTGACGCTGGAACCCGGACAGGGCCTGTTCCTGGCCGCCGGCAGCCTGCACGCCTATCTGCGCGGCATGGGCGTCGAGATCATGGCCAATTCGGACAATGTGCTGCGCGGCGGGCTCACTCCCAAGCACGTCGACGTGCCCGAGCTGCTGCGGGTGCTGGATTTCGAACCGCTGCGCACGCCGATCATCGAACCCGAACCGGTCGATGAGAACTCGTTCCGGTACCCCACGCCCGCCCCGGAATTCGCGCTGCGACGCTTCGAATTGACCGAGGACGCCGCCGCGGTCGACATTCCGCGGGTCGGCCCCGGCATCATGCTGGTGACGGCCGGCACCGTGGCGCTGTCGCAGGCCGGGAACGAATTGCCGATCGCCGCCGGCAGCGCGGCGTGGATCTCGGCCACCGATACCGATATCCGGGCGCGAGCTCTCGGCGGCCCCGCGCAGCTGTTCTGCGCGTGTGTGGGCGAGTGAGCGCGCGGCCGGTTCGGCCGCTTTAGTAGATTGATCGAACAAATCGGACATCTACCGGCGTGCGCCGGGGACGAAAGGACCGGGGCTGCACCATGTCTGCTGGTGGCGGGAAGAAGGCGATCTTCGCGGCGTTGAGCGCGAATGCCGGTATCGCGGTGGCGAAATTCGTCGGCGCCGCGATCACCGGCTCCGGATCGATGCTGGCCGAGGCCGTGCACTCGGTGGCCGACACCGGTAATCAGGGATTGCTGTTGCTCGGGCAGAAACGTGCCGAGCAGGAAGCCGACGATCTGCATCCGTTCGGCTACGGACGCAACCGCTACTTCTACTCGTTCGTCGTGGCGCTGGTGCTGTTCTCCCTCGGCTCGATGTACGCGATCTACGAAGGTGTGCACAAGATCCAGCATCCGGAGGAATTGACCTCCCCCCTGGTGGCGATCGTGATCCTGGCCATCGCGGCGGCGCTCGAGGGCTACAGCTTCATGACCGCGATGCGGGAATCCGCACCGCTGCGCGAGGGTGCGAGCTGGTGGCGGTTCATCCGCAACTCGCGCAGCCCGGAACTGCCCGTGGTGCTGCTCGAGGACACCGGCGCGCTCATCGGTCTGCTGATCGCGCTGGCCGCGGTGGTGCTGACGGTGGTGACCGACAACGCCATCTGGGACGGCATCGGCACCCTCGGCATCGGCCTGCTGCTCGGTGTCATCGCGGTCGTGCTGATCGTGGAGATGAAGAGCTTGCTGATCGGTGAGGGCGCGACCCCCGCACAGGACGCGGCGATCCGCGCGAAGCTGGTCGACGGGGAGCGCATCGACCGGGTCATCCACCTGCGCACCGAATACCTCGGCCCGGAGGAGATGCTCGTGGCGGCGAAGGTGTCGATCGTGCCCGGACTGGAGATCGCCGATATCGCCGCCGCGATCGACGACGCCGAAGCCCGGGTGCGGGCGGCCGTCCCCGCCGCCCGGGTCATGTACATCGAGCCTGATCTGTACCGCACCCAGCCGGTGTAGACCCGCGGCGGCGGTTCGGGCGGCGGATGCCCGAGCACCGAGGATCACTGCTCCGGTCCGATGGCGGCGCGCGGGGTTCCGGTTCATGACGACGCGCCGAGCAGGACGGCCGGGTCGATGCGGATGCCGAACTGCTCTCGCAGCGCACGAGTCGCGGCGTGCATGCCGCACATGCCGTGCACGCCGGGACCCGGCGGGGTCGCGGCGGAGCACAGGTACACACCGGGAAGCGGGGTGGCATAAGGGTTCCAGCGCGGCGTCGGGCGGAAGATCGTCTGCGCCAGGGTCATCGCGCCGGCCGCGATATCGCCGCCGACGTAGTTGGCGTTGTGCGCGGGCATGTGTGCTGCCGGACGCACATGGGTGGCCTGGATCAGATCACGGAAGCCGGGGGCGAAGCGTTCGAGTTGCGCGACGACGTCGGGACTCACGTCGCGGCCGGATCCGTTGGGTACGTGGGCATAGGCGTAGAGCGTGTGGTTGCCGCCGGGAGCCCGGGACGAATCGACCACGCCCGGCTGGATCACCAGAACGTACGGCCGCTCGGCGTGCCGGCCCGACGCGACGAGACGTTCGACGGCCATTGCCTCGGCTCGCGTGCCGACGACATGTACGGTTCCCGCGGCCGCCAGCTCCGTCGCCTGCCACGGCACCGGGCCCGACAGAGCGAAATCCACCTTGCATGCGGCGCCGCCGAACCGGTAGCGCTGCAACCGGTTTCGATACGCCGTGGGCACTCGCGCGATCCGCAGCAGTTCCGTGGGCGCGGTGTCGAGCAGAACCGTTCGCACACCGGCGAATTCGTCCAGTGAATCGACGCGGTGCCCGGTGTGGACTTGCCCGCCGTGGCGTTCCAGATCGGCGATCAGCGCATCCACGATCGCCTGTGAGCCGCCGCGCGGAATCGGCCAGCCACCCACATGGCCGAGGGTGCCCAGCAGCAACGCCACACCGGCCGCCGAGAACTGCCGCGGCGGCATGATGGCGTGCGCGCTCACCCCGGTGAACAGCGCCGCCGCACGTTCCTCGCGAAAACGCAGGTCCCACAGCGGAGATGCCTGCTCGAGCAGTCGGCGCCCGAAGCGCAGCGCGGACAGCGGATCACGAGGAATACGGCGCAGGTCCGACATCCCCAGCTCCACCACCGCCTCCCACTCCCGCACCAGCGGGGCGAACAGGCGCCGCCACGTCGCACCGTCGCGGCCAAGCCCCTCGGCCGTCCGGTCCAGATCCCGCCAGGCCGACGCGGCCACCCCGCCGTCGAGCGGATGTCCGTAGGAGATCGCGGGAGTCGCCAATCCGACGCCGTGCGCACCGAGATCGAAGGCGCGGAAGAACGGGGATGCCAGCGCCATCGGATGCGCGCCCGCGCACACGTCGTGGTGATATCCGGGCAGGGTGAGCTCCGCGGTACGGCAGCCGCCACCGGCACGATCCGCGGCTTCGAACACCTCCACCTCGAGCCCCGCGCGGGCCAGTAGCACCGCCGCGGCCAGACCGTTGGGCCCGGCGCCGACCACCACCGCATCCGCCATGATCACCACTGTAGGGACCGAAAACCAAGGGACTCAGGACATCAACTCCGGGTGGCCCAGCCGATGAGCACGTCCATGCGCTGTTCCCACAGGTCCGGGCGGAGGCGATGACTGCGGTCCAGCGCAGCCATCCCGTGCAACGTGCTCCAGAACACCTCGGTGTAGGCCCCGGTGTCGGCTTCGGGGACCAGCGGCCGGAACAACCGCTCGAGCTCCTCGAAGCAGTCGCGCAGGGTCTGGGGTGCGTCGAGACCGAAGGGCAATTCGGTGTCGAGGACGAACATGGCGTCGTACAGGGCGGCGTTGTCGGCCGCGAAATTCAGATAGGCCCGGGCGACCGCCTCCATCGCGGCGCCGGGGCCGTCGGCCTGCTCGTGGGCGGCGCGGAGCACATCCCGCAACTGGCCGATCCCCTCCTCGGCCACGGCCGAGACGATGGCCCGCTTTCCCGAGAAGTGACTGTAGAGCACGGGCTGGCTGTGTTCGATGCGCTCGGCGAGCCGGCGCACCGTCACCGCATCCCAGCCGTCGGATTCGGCCAGTTCACGCGCACTGTCGATGATCGCCTGCCGACGCTGGGCGCGTTCGCGTTCCTTGCGTTCCTGAACCGTCATACCGAAATTCTAGCAACGCTAGACAAGTTAGCGATTGCCGCTTACGCTTATCCCATCGGTTAGCAACGCTAGATTTTGGAGCAATTCAATGACGCGCACTCGCCTCGCCACCGCCCTCGTCCTGATCGGCGTCGCCTTCATCCTGTACATCGGCCTCGGCTACGTCCTCACACCGAATTCCATGGCACCCGGCTTCGGGCTTCCGGCCTGGCCGCAGGGAGAGTCGGCGGCCTTCATGACACTGAAGGGGGTCCGCGATATCAGCTCCGGCGCGGTGCTCCTGGCGCTGCTGCTGACGCGGCAGCGTTTCGCGCTCGGCATCGCGATGCTCGCCACCGCGGTGACCCCGATCGGCGACATGCTCACGGTGCTGAACAATCACGGCTCGGTGACCACCGCACTGAGTGTGCACGGTCTGACCGCCGCCCTGGTCGCCGCGACCGGCGTGCTGCTCATCCGCGAGCGTTCGGCGGCGGGGTCGTCCCGTAACGCCGTCGCGGTGGTGCCGGCCACAGCCGTCCCGCAGTAGTCAGCGGTACGAGTGTTCGACATCCTTCCGGCAGCTACGACGAGGCCGCCCGTGCGAGTGCACGGGCGGCCTTGTCGATTCACAGCACAGGTCGCCTCACAGCACAGGTCGCCGGACCTAGACGTCGGTGGAGAAGCGGATCCCGCCGTCGGGCAGATCCACGCCCGGCCAGATGCGGGCGCCGCGCAGCAGCTCACAGCGGGCGCCGACGCTGGCGCCGTCACCGATCACCGCATCGCGGACCAGCGCCCGCGGCCCGATGCGCGCACCGAATCCGATGATCGAGCGCTCCACGGTGGCCCCGGCCTCGACCCGGGCGCCGTCGAACAGCACCGCACCGTCGAGTCGCGCACCAGCGCCGACCTCGGCGCCGCGCCCCACGACCGTGCCGCCGATCAGCAGCGCACCCGGCGCGACACCGGCACCGGGGTGGACCAGCGATTCCCCGCGCTGACCCGGCAGCGCCGGCGAGGGCGCGATCCCGCGCACCAGATCGGCGGACCCGCGCACGAAGTCCTCCGGCGTCCCCATATCCCGCCAGTACGAGGCGTCGACATGGCCCTGGATGTGGGCGCCCTCGGCCAGCAGCGACGGGAACACCTCGCGTTCGACCGATACCGGGCGGCCGCTCGGGATCTTCTCGATGTACTCGCGACGGAAGACGTAGCAGCCGGCGTTGATCTGGTCGGTCGGCGGATCCTGGGTCTTCTCCAGGAAGGCGGTGACCCGGCCGGTCTCGTCGGTGGGCACGCATCCGAAGGCGCGCGGATCACCGACGCGGACCAGATGCAGGGTCACATCGGCGCGGGTCGAGGCGTGCGTGTCGAGCACGGCTCCCAGATCGGCGCCGCCGAGGACGTCACCGTTGAAGACCATCACGTTGTCGGCGCGCAGCTTCGGCAGCACGTTGCGGATACCGCCGCCGGTCCCCAGCGGTTCGGTCTCGGTGACGTATTCGAGGTCGAGGCCTAGTTCGGCGCCGTCGCCGAAATGTTCCTCGAAGACCTCCGCCTTGAACGACGTGCCCAGCACCACATGGGTGATCCCGGCATCGGCGATCCGGGCCAGCAGGTGGTGCAGGAACGGCAGACCGGCGACCGGCAGCATCGGTTTCGGCGCCGAGAGCGTCAGCGGGCGCAGCCGCGTGCCCTGGCCACCGACCAGGATCACGGCGTCGGTTGCGGTGTCCACGCCCGCGCTCCCTCCCGAATTGTCCGGCATCAGTCTTCCCCTTTTTCAGGTTCGGTCCACGCGTTATCGCTGCGCTTCGCGGTCGCGCTCGCGCAGCGCAGATCGAACCGCAAGTTTGCAGCGAATCGCAAGTCCGGCCCGCAACGCCCATCGCAGCGGGGCCTGCCACCAGTGCGGATGGCGGTCGGCCTGGAAACGATAGGCGGAGGCGTGATGGGCGGGCAACATGGTCTCCGGATGCCGCCCGGCCGCGTGGCCTTTGGCATGGGTGACCTCGGCGGTCGGCACGAAGACGTTGTGCCAGCCGGCCTTGCCCATCCGGTCGCCGAAGTCGACATCCTCCATGTACATGAAGTACCGCGAGTCGAAGCCGTCGATGCTGTCGAACGCGTCGCGCCGGACCAGCAGGCACGACCCCGACAGCCAGCCGACGGTGCGCTCGGCGATCTCCTCGTTCTCCTGCCGGTACCGCCGGGTCCAGGGGTTACCCGGCCAGATCGTGCCGAGAATCGCGTGGCCGGCGCCGTCGAGCAGGCCGGGCACCCGGCGCGCGGAGGGATAGATACTGCCGTCCGGCTCGTGGATCAGCGGCCCCAGCGCACCCGCGCGCGGCCAGCGCCGGGCGGCGGCCAGCAGGTGATCGATGGAATCGGTGCCCCAGCGCACGTCCGGATTGGCGATGATCACGTATTCGATATCGGGATCGAGTTCGGCGACCGCCCGGTTCACCGCGCCGCCGTAGCCGATGTTGCCACCGGTGCGCAGCAGCGTGACGTGTTCGTCGGACTCCGCGGCCAGCTCGGGAGCGCCGTCGGTCGAGCCGTTGTCGGCGAGGATCACCTGCGGTTTCTCCGCGGTGGCGGTCGCGAGTGTGCTGATGAAGTGGTCGAGATGCTCGCCCGGCGAATAGGTTACGGTGACCACCGCCAGCTGAGGGGTACGGTCCGCGGAAGGGGCTGAATCCGAAGCGCTCACGGAAGGCCAGCCTAATGGGTGAGAGGCCGGAGTAGGCACCCGAGCACAACCACCCACAGGGCCTTATCAGTCTGACCGCCGGCGTCGCGGCTCACGGGCGCGGGTTCAGGCGGCGGCGAGCAGCGCCGATCACGGTTGCGTCCGATCCGACAGGCGAGCCAGCGCATCGGCCAGCGCCGCCCGCCACTCCCGAAGCGGCGTGAGACCGGCCTGCGCCCAGGCTCGATTCGACAGCACCGAATATGCCGGGCGCCGCGCGGGACTCGGGAAGTCGGCGGTACCGCAGGGCCGCACCCGCTCGGGATCGGCCCCGAGTTCGGCGAACACCGCCCGCGCCAGCCCGAAGCGACTGACCGCGCCCGCATTACTCGCGTGCAGTACACCCGGAATCGGCTGCCGCGCAACGAGTTCCAGCAGAGCCTGCGCCAGATCGGGTGCGTAGGTGGGCGAACCGATCTGGTCGTCGACGACCGATATCGTCTCGCGTTCAGCCTCGAGTCGTCGCATCGTCGCGACGAAGTCGCCGCGGTCGCCGGTGTACACCCACGCCGTGCGCACGATCGTGGCCTGCGGATATTCGCCGAGCACGGCCTGCTCACCGGCCAGTTTGGTACGGCCGTACACACTTGCCGGGCCGGTCGGATCGTCCGGCTCGTACGGATCCGACGCGGTGCCGTCGAAGACGTAGTCGGTGGAGATGTGGATCAGGCGCGCGCCGGCCACGCGGCAGGCGGCCGCGAGTACCGCGGGCCCGGTGACATTGCCCGCGTACGCCGCGTCGTGCTCGGACTCGGCGGCGTCGACGGCGGTGTAGGCGGCACAGTTGAGCACCACATCGCCCGGGCGAACGACGGCGCGCACGGCTTCGGCGTCGGTGATGTCGAGATCGGCACGGCCCAGGGCGAGGGCCGCGGGCGCCGCCGTGCGCAGCGCCCGGCCGAGCTGTCCGCCGGCGCCGGTGATCACGAGCCGGGACTGGGAATCGGGACTCATCCGGCAAGTCTGGCACGCCACGCCAACAGCGGTTCAGCGGTGCGGGCGCACTGGTTGGATAGCCTCGAATCCGGGAACTCCCCGGTACGCCACCGGTATCGGAGGCGGTGGGCTACGCGGGCAGATTCTCGAACGGGGGTCGATCGAGCGTGGAAAAGGAATACGGAGTGCCGCAGAACAGAAGTGCCTCGTCGCCGCCCCGCGGCGCCGGAGCACCACTGCCCGGCGGCCGCATCCCGCGAGCTCGCGGCGTTCGCCCGAGTTCGAGTCCCGGGGTGAATCGTCCCGGGCGGCTGCTCGCCGTGGCCGCCGCGGCGGTGGTGTTCATCGTCACCGGCTTCGGCTGGCACAGCGTGGATTCCCTGATCTCCGGCATCGAGCGGATCGGCAACCTGGGACTCGGCGGCGGCCACGACGGTGCGGTCGACATCCTCATGGTCGGTATCGACAGCCGCACCGACGCGCACGGCAATCCGCTCAGCGATCAGGAACGGGCGATGTTGCACGCCGGCGACGAGGTCGGCACCAACACCGACACCATCGTGCTGGTCCGGGTGCCCAACGACGGCCGGTCGGCGACCGCGATCTCGATTCCCCGCGACTCCTATGTCGACATCCCCGGTATCGGCAAGGGCAAGATCAACTCCGCCTACGGCGCGACCAAGGAGAACGCGCGGCAGAAATTCGCCGCGCAGGGCCTCTCGAATTCCCAGATCGAGCAGAAGTCCACCCAGGCCGGCCGGCAGGCACTCATCAAGTCGGTCGCCAATCTCACCGGCGTCACCGTCGACCATTACGCCGAGGTGGGTCTGCTCGGATTCGTGCTGCTCACCAATGCCGTCGGCGGGGTGGACATCTGCCTGAACAACGCGGTCGACGAACCGCTCTCGGGTGCGGATTTCCCCGCCGGACAGCAACGGCTCGACGGGGCGCAGGCATTGAGTTTCGTGCGTCAGCGCCACGATCTGCCACGCGGCGACCTGGATCGCATCGTGCGCCAGCAGGTGTTCATGGCCTCACTGGTGAACAAGGCCCTCAACGCCCGAATCCTCGCCAATCCCGGGAAGTTGCGCGAACTCGCCGATGCCGTCGGGCGCACGATCGTGCTCGACGAGGACTGGGATGTGGTGGCGTTCATGCATCAGCTGCAGGATCTGTCCGGCGGAAAGGTGAATTTCGAGACAATTCCGGTGCAGGATCTCGACGGAACCACCGCCGACGGCGAATCGGTGGTGAAGGTCGACCCGAAATCGGTGAAGTCCTACGTCGCCGCGGCGGTCGGCGCCACCACCGACGATCACGACGACGACCGCGCGGCGGCGCCGAGTTCGGTCACCGCCGACGTCTACAACGCCGGCAGCACCGGCGGTCTGGCCGGCCAGGTCGCACAGGCGCTGACCGGCAAGGGTTTTCACACCGGAGCCGTCGGGAATTGGCCGGGTGCGCCGGTGCGCAGCAGCCGGGTGCTCGCCGCCGCAAGTTCCGACCCCAAGGCCAAGGCGGTCGCCGAGGCGCTCGGCGGCCTGACCGTGGTCGCCGAACAGGATGTGCCGGAGGGTGCGGTGCGCGTGGTGCTCGCCGATGACTACTCTGGTCCGGGCTCGGCGGCCGGCAGTCTGTTCGACATGTCCGGAACCTCGCCGGCCTCGGGCACCGCGACACCGGTGCCGCCCGCGCCTCCCATCGACGCCGGCCAGAACGGACCGAAATGCGTGAACTGAACGACACTCTCACCGATGCCCTGCTCGGCCCGATCCTCGCCCGCGACGCCGCGGCGCCGCGGATCACCCACTACGACGACAGCACCGGCGCCCGCATCGAACTGTCCGGGCTGACGCTGGCGAACTGGGCCGCCAAGACCGCCAATATGATTCGCGACGAATTCGGCCTCACCCCGGGCGCGCGGGTATCGGTGTTGCTGCCCGCGCACTGGCAGACGGCCGCGGTCCTGCTGGGCTGCTGGTGGGCCGGCACCGAGGTGGTGCTGCGACCGGACCCCGACGCCGAACTCGCACTGGTCTCGGCCGCGCGCATCGATGAGGCCGGAGATATCGCCGAGGTGGCCGCGCTGTCGCTGGATCCGATGGGTATGCCGGTCGCCGATCTGCCGGTCGGCATCACCGACTACGCCACGTCGGTGCGCGGGCACGGTGACCAGTTCCACCCGGCGGGCGCGGGCGACGCCCTCGACGGCGCCACGGTCGCCGAGACCGTGACAGCGGCCCGGGCCTCGGCCGAACGGCAGGGGTTCGGCGCGAGCGACCGGGTGCTGTCGACCACCGACTGGGACACCACCGCCCACCTGATCGACGGACTGCTCGCGGTATACGCGGCCGGAGCCTCGCTGGTGCAGGTGACCGCCCCCGATCCGGCTCGGCTCGAGCACCGGATCGGCACCGAACGCGTCACCGCGCGCCGGTCCTGATCTCCTACCCGGGTAGGGCACGGCGATCCACCCGCAGTCCGTTTTCGGGACGCCCGCCACTCCGTAGTGTGGGTGTCAGCGAACCGGACGACGAACGGGGATGGCGATGAAGCCGCAGTACTGGTTTCGGTGGTTGGTGGTACAGGGCACGCCGCGGCTGGCCTTGAAGACCTATGCCCGCCGCGGCGAGACCCTGGCGAAACTGATGTCGAGCCCCGAGGCGGTCCAGGATCCGATACCGCTGCTGGAGTCCCTGCGCGCCCAGGGACGGCTGGTGCACTCCCCCTTGGGCTGGGTGACCGCCGACTACGAGCTGGTCCGTACCGTACTGCGCGACACCACCTTCAAGGTCGCGGCGGCCGAGGGTTTCGTGCCCGGACCGCTGCGGCCGCTGATGGATCTGGCGACGCTGCCGCCCAATCCGGTGCAGCCGCCGTCGATGCTGGTGATCGACCCGCCCGACCACACCCGGATGCGTAAACCGGTGGCCTCGGCATTCACGCCGCGCGCGATCGCCCGGCTGCGCGACCGCGTCGAATCGGTGACCACGGAACTGCTCGACGCCCTGCCCTCCGGCGGTTCGGCGGATCTGGTGGCCGACTTCGCCTCCCAGGTGCCGATCGCGATCATCTCCGAGATGCTGGGCTTCCCCGATGCCGACCGCGACCGCTTCCTGGCCTGGGGTGACGCCGTCTCGCCGATGCTCGATATCGGCATCAGCTGGCGCACCACCCGCGACGCGTCGGCGGCCATCGTGGAGATGGACCACTACCTCGACGAGCACATCGCGCGGCTACGCCGCGAACCGGGCGAGGACATCCTGTCCGGTCTGGTGAGCTCCGGCACGCTGGACGACACCGAACTGAAGGCCTCGGCGACACTGCTGATGGGCGCCGGATTCGAGACCACGGTCAATCTGATCAGCAACGGCGTCGTCCAACTGGTGACCCATCGCGATCAGCTGGACCGGCTGCGCGAGGATCCGCAGCTGTGGCCCAACGCGATCGAGGAGATTCTGCGCTTCGACGCACCGGTGCAGAACACCGGCCGCATCGCCGGGCGCGAGGTGGAGCTGGCCGGTATCACGGTGCACCAGGGCAGCACGGTGGTGTTGTCGCTGTCGGGCGCCAATCGCGACCCGAAGGTGTTCGCCGAACCGCACCGCTTCGACGTCACGCGCGCCAACGCCAAGGATCACCTGACGTTCTCCAGCGGTATCCACGCCTGCCTGGGCGCCAGCCTGGCCCGGATGGAGGGCACCTACGCGCTGCGGTCGCTGTTCGAACGTTTCCCGAATCTCGTGCTGGCCGGTCGCCCGGAGCGTCGGCCGCTGTTCACCCTGCACGGCTACAGCCGGTTGCCGGTGCTGCTCGGTCAGCGCGCCGAACAGCCCAGCGGCGTCTGAGCCGGCTCAGCTGAAGCCGACCGCCTGGTCACCCCAGGCGGTGTGCAGATCGTGATCGGGATCGTCGAGCACCCGGTCCGCGGCGTCGACGACCAGTGTCGTGCGGGTGGATTCGCGGTAGGGCGGCCAATGTTTCGAGCCGTCCAGCGCCGCGGGCACCCCGTGTTCGGCGAAGGCCAGCCAGCGCCGCATCATCCGGCCCGACACCTCGCTCGCGACCTTGCGACCGCCCAGCCAGAAGGTCGGATCGTGATCGAAGGAGCCGAAATTGCCGAAGATGTACGGCAATTCGGTGGCGTGGCCCGCGCCGACGCGTGCCGCCTTCAGCATCGGCGTGGCCTGATCGAAGCGATACATCCAGGTGCGGCTGTGCCGGGAATGCGCGTCGGCGACCCAGTGCGCCGGCATCCGGAAGGCCGCATCGGTCGACATCGCCAGCGCACCGCGCGTCTTGGCCAGATCCGGGTAGGCGGAGGTGATCTCGGCGATGCGCTCGTGCGAGAGCCCGGGATGTTCTCCGGCGACCGCATTGAGCATCGCGTTCACCGCATCGGGTGTCACCGGCATGATCGGCGAGCGGAACAGGCGGAACAGCGACGCCTCGTCCTTGTTGGTGCCGATGATCAGCGGTACGCGATGCGAGCGGCCCTGCTGGAAGCGGTCGGTCGGATAGGTGGGCAGCAGATCGCCGTCCACCACCGGCGCCGCCGCCAGTCGTCCCGGCGACTGCAAAGGCACCTCGTCGAGCAGGACACCGGCCGCGTCCACGATCCGCTCGATGGGGCATTCCAGCAGTTCCCGGGCCCGTTCGGGCGGCAGGTCCATCAATTCCAGGAAACGGCTCGCCACCCCGGCGGCCCGGTCCGGACCGAAGACGGTGGTGGCCGGCGGGCTCTGCGCGATGGCGCGATGGAACAGGCCTGCGGCCCGCGGCGAAGTCAGCAGCGCCGTCACGCATCCCGCGCCGGAGGATTCGCCGAAGACGGTGACGTTACCCGGATCACCACCGAAGGCGGCGGCATTGTCGCGCACCCATTCCAGTGCCGCGATCTGGTCGTGCAGGCCGAGATTGGCGACGAACCCGTCGCCCAGTGAGGACAGATCGAGGAAGCCGAGCGCGCCGAGCCGATAGTTGACCGCGACGATCACCACGTCGCCCGTCTCGACCATCCGGCGGCCGTCGTAGATCGCCTGCGCGGCCGTGCCCAGACAGTAGGCGCCGCCGTGCAACCAGACCATCACCGGACGCGGCTGCACCGGTTCGGCGGCCGGTGCCCAGACATTGACCCACAGGCAGTCCTCACCCATGCGCAGCCCCGAGTCCACGGGCACCATATCGCCCATGGTCTGCGGTGCGATCTCGCCGAATTCGGTGCAGTCACGCACTCCCGACCAGGCTTCGGGCGGTTCCGGCCGCGCGAACCGCTTCGGGCCCGCCGGCGCCGCGGCATACGGGATGCTGCGCCACACGTGCACGGATCCCGCACGGAATCCGCGGACCGCACCACTGGTCGTGTGGGCGACGGGTCCGGCAGTGTCCTCGACCGGAGTCGCCTCGAAGAATTGAGTGCTCATCTCGCACCTCCTCGTACTCCCTGTAACCGAGAGTACGTCCGAGATCATTCGTACCGCGTCAGCCTCGATCGATGTGGCCGAGGTCGCGGTCGGGATCGATGCGGTCGCGCACGCGCTGTTTCAGTCCGGCGATATCCGGAAAGCCACCGTCGGCTCTGCGCTCCCAGATCTGCTCACCATCGACGGTGATCCGGAACACTCCGCCGGTTCCGGGGATCAGCGCCACCTCGTCGAGGTCTGTGCCGAAGGTGTTCAGCAGCTCCTGAGCCATCCATCCGGCCCGCAGTAACCACCGGCATTGCGTGCAGTATTCGATCGCGATTCGTGCCATGCGGTGACCCTAGTGAGGGACCGGATTCCCGGTAGTCGCCGCGTGGCTGTCCACGTTTGAGGCAACTCCTTCGCTATCTGTTCTAATCGGAAATGTATTTCAGTAATGGTAGTGGGAGAGCACTTGCGACTCTTTACGAGCCGATTACGATTCGATATCTCCGTCGACGTAGACCCACTGACCGTCGACGCGAGCAAATCTGCTGCACTCGGAAAGTACGCCGCGCCTGCCGTCGTATCGGTAGGTGGCGCGGAACTCGACCACGCCGGCGTCGTCGAACAGGCCACCCGCCTCGGTGCCGAAGACCTGCAGCGATATCCAGCGCTGCGCCGGATCCAGGGCGAGGCGCCGCGGCCGGGTCCGTGGATGCCACGTCCGCAGCAGATAGTCGCGATCACCGACGGCGAAGGCGGTATAGCGCGACCGCATCAGCGCTTCGGCGGTCGGCGCCGGGCGGGTGCCGTTCAGGCGCGGGCCGCAGCACTGCCCGAACTGCTCGCCGCTGCCGCACGGACAGCGGTCGGTGTCGTCCGGGCGCTCGGGAAAGGTGTCGGCCATCGCACGATTATCGCCGCCCGGAATTCACCGGTTCCGGCCGCGGCCGAACACGGCGGGTACATCCGCGCGGCCGATGCGGTCGAGTTCCTCGGCCAGCCGGGCGGTTTCGTCGTACCAGTCGCGCAGTTCGGGCAGGGTCGGCGCGGGTTCGGAGTCGAGGTGATGGCCGGCCCGCGACAGCGTCGCCCACAGTCCGCCGACGCGGCCCGCGAGTTCGGGACCGGCGCAGCTGTCCAGCGCCAGCAGTTGAGCGCGCATGCTGCACCGGGCCAGCGGCGGGGACACCCGCGCCCACAGCCGGTCCACCGACTGTTCCAGCGCGATCCGCAGGATCCACACCGTCGCCCGCGACCACAGGCCACCCGCATCGGTGACCGTGCCGTCGAGTAGTTCCGCGGCCGCCGCCAAGCGCTGCGCCACGGTCGGCCTCACGGATTCAGCCATGTCACGAATCTCTTCGTCCCCGAGATCAGATCGCCCGAGCGGCGCTGGATGCGGATGTGCGCACCGGCCGTGGCATCACGCACCACCGCGCGGGCCCACGGCGCCTCCTGATCGAGATAGTCGTTCAGATCGTCGACCCGGTCCGGTACACCGAAGACCGCCAGGGCGACCGTCTCCCACGTGGTGCGCGCCCGATCGACGCGGCGCTGCACCTCGCGATGGGCGATGCCGGCGGCCAGCAGTTCACGCCGGGCGCGGGCCAATGCGGCCGCCTCGATCGCCGATCGGCAGCAGGTGATGACCAGTTCGGTCGCGATCGCCTTGGGCAGCTGCCTGGTGCGCAGCAGGGCCCGCGCGTCGCCGAGGTAGCGCTGCACCGGATCCTCGACCGCGCGCACCTCCACCCGCGAATGCTCGCGCCGCTGCACATCGAGAACCGTTGCGTCCAAACGCAATCGGCGCACGGCCTCGGCCAGCCGCTCGTCGTGGGTGAACACGATCACCTGGCGTCCGCTGCGCGCCACCGCCGCCAGCACCCGGGCGAGTCCGTCGACCTTCGCCGGATCCATCGCCTGCACCGGATCGTCGATCATGACGAATCCGAACGGGCTTTCGGCCACCGTGGCGCGCGGCAGGAACAGGGCCAGGCCCAGCGCATGCAATTCGCCCTGACTCATCACTCCGAGAGCGGCGGCGCCCGAGTCGTCCACGGTGACGTCGAGCAGCACCTTGCGACTGGCTCCGGCGTTGCCCTGCAAGCGAATCGCGCCGAGATCCACATTGCTGCGCTGACGCAACCCGCCCCAGATGCGCCGGGCGTGCTCGGCCAACGGGGCCAGGCGTTCGTCGCGCAGGCCGGCGGCGGCCGACTTCAGCCAGTCCTCGGCGCGGCGGACGGTACGCAGCTCGGCATCGGCCGCCGCGACCAGCCGGGCCTCGTGCAGCCAGGTCGCGATGCGCGGGACCAGCGGCGTCCAGACCGCATCGATGCGATCGAGTTCCTTGTGCACGGCCCGCTGCAACACCTCCAGCCGCACCGCGAGTTCGGCGTGCGCGCCGCGCATCCGGGCCGCCAGGGTGGCGCCCGCTTCGACCTCGAGCAGGGCGGACCAGCTCGACCAGGCTCGACGAGTGTCCGCGGGATCGATATTGGGCGCGGCGATGGTCGATTCCAGTTCCGGCGGAACGGGTTCGATCAGCGACCGGGCCGCGGCGATCGCCTCACCCAGCGCGGCCCGGGCGGTGGTGAGCACTGCGGCGCGCCGCTCGACGGCCTCGATCCGGGCTGTCGCCTCGCGCTGCCATCGCGCGTCGAGACGACCGTGGCCGCAGACCGGGCACGGACATTCACCGTCCCCCGCGTGTTCACGAGCGCCACGCAGCAGATCGACCACGCGGAGTTCCGCGTCCAGATCTCCGGTCGCCAGCTCCAGCAGTTCGGCGGTGCCGCGCTCGACCGCCTCGGCGGCCGACTCGACCTGCGCGGAAGCCGGGATGCGCAGGCGTGCGACAGCCTGCAGCGCCGCGACACCGCCGGGGTCGTGGCGGGCGCCGGCGAGTTCGTGGGCGACCGCGGACAGATCCGGCGCGGGCGCGCGCAACATCTCGGCGACGCGCTCGGCACGCTCGTCGGCGACGGTGAGCAGTTCGTCCAGCAGGGCCTGCCGGCCGTCCCGGGACTGTTTCGCAGCGCGTTCCAACTCGATTCGGCGCGTGCGGGTCCGATCCAGCGCGGCGCTGATGTCGTCGAGCCCGAGCAGCCGGTGCAGGGCGTCGAACAGATCGCTGGGACGGCCGTCGACCACCGCGCCGAGTTCGCTGTAGGACAGGAACGGCCGATACAGCTCCAGAGCCCGGGCCCAGTCCTCCGGGTGGAATTCGGCACTGCCGCTGTCGTTTTCGCGCTCCGTCCAGCTACCGGCCGAGAGTTCGTCGCCCTCCGCCCACGTACGCGTGATCGTGAACGGGCCTCGTTCCTGTGCGACGAGGTCGACGGCGATCCGAGGGGTCTCGTCGCAGTGCAGATTTCGCCAGCCGTCGCGCCAGACCGCGGATCTCCCCTCCCAGCGCCGATTGACGCCGGTGAGTACCAGTTCCGCGGCCTCGGCGAAACTCGACTTGCCCGACCCGTTGCGACCGACCACGAGCGTCAGACCGGGACCGGGCGCGATCCGCAGGACCGCCTCGCCGCCGATCCCGCGGAAGCCGCGAACACGGATGGCGCTCAAAAACACTCCGGACCGCGGCCCGGTGTCGCTCTCCTCGGCGGACTCCCCCAAAGCCGCCAGCACCGTCTGCGCTACCTCCGGGCTCACCGCCGGATCCGCCTGCAGCCGTGCCGAAACCAGTTCACGCAGGCGTGGCGCGACCTCCCCCTGCTCTTGCCCCACTGCCCCTCCCGGCCCTCGCGCACGACTCGTCGTGGCGAACGCTACCGGAGAACCGGCCCGGGCGGGACGCATGGCCATCGAACGGTCGAACCGCCCGATGTCCACCCCTCGGCCGTCCCGGCCGGGCAGTTCCACGGGTTACACCCCTCACGGGTGGCTCGGTTCAACCGAACAGATCAGAATGCCAGAGATCACGATCAACCACAACAGTGCTTGATTCTGCAATGACATTCCGCGCCAGGGGAATTCGTTCGCAACCGACGAGCGAACCCGGCCGCCGTCGTTCGGCCGACGGCCCGGAAGACCGCCCGCGCGATCTTGTCGGTGGCCTCGGGTACAAATCCGGGGTACCGAACGAACGGGGGAACACGTGACGACCTCTCCGGCCGCGACCTACGCCGTCACCGCCGACAATGTGCTGGCCCTGGCGCCCGACACCGCATCGGTGAGCGCCGCCCGCAAGCTCACCGCCGCGTGGCTGGGCACCGGCACCCACGGTGGTGCGCTGTGGGGGCGATGCAAGGGCAGCGGCGCCACGCCGTACCAGACGATCGTCGACCTGTCGGGGCCCGCCTACCGCTGTTCGTGCCCCAGCCGGAAATTTCCCTGCAAACATGCCCTGTCGCTGTTGCTGCTCTGGTCGCAGGGCACGGTCCCGGCGGCCGACGCGCCCGCCGACTTCGCGGCCGAATGGCTCGCGAGCCGGGCCGCGCGGGCCGCGAAACCGGCCGAACCGGCGGCCCGCGGAACGAAACAGGCGACGCTCGACCAGCGGCGGGCGCGGGTCACCACCGGACTCGACGATCTCGACATCTGGCTCGGCGACCAGATTCGCACCGGCCTGGCCCAGGCCGACCATTCCGCGGTGGCGCTGGAGGCGGTGGCCGCCCGGATGGTCGACTCCCAAGCGCCGGGGGTGGCGGCAGCCCTGCGGCAACTGCCGCGCCGCATGCTCGGCGTCGAACAGTGGCCGGCGATTCTGCTCAGCGAATACGCCCGGTTGCACCTGCTGATCGGCGCGCACCGGCGGCTCGACGAACTGCCGCCCGCGCTGGCCTCCGGGGTGCGCGCCCATATCGGCTATCCGGCCAAGGCCGAGGAGGTCCGCGGCGGCGAGCCCGGGATCCGCGACCGGTGGATGGTGCTCGGGGTGCGCGTCACGGAGGAGGAACGGGTCTTCACCCGCCGCACTCTGCTGCTCGGGCGGGCCACCCACCGCTGGGCCCATGTGCTCGACCACAGCTTCGGCAGTGCAAGTTTCCCCGGCGAGCTGCCGATTCCCGGCACCGTGGTCGAGGCGGACCTGCACTTCTATCCGGGGGCTATGCCGCTGCGCGCGGTCTGGGGCGTCCGCCACGGCGAACCCGAACCCTTCACCACCATCGTGTCGGAATCGGCGTCCATCGCCGGCCAACTCGAGGCCCACGCGCGAGCGCTGGGCGCCGACCCGTGGCTGCGGGGATGGCCGATGCTGCTGGCGGATGTGGTCCCCAGCCCGGGTTCGGCCGGCTGGTTTCTCGCCGAACCGGACGGCACGGCGGTGCCACTCGCCGCGACCGCCGAGGTGCCGTGGCAGTTGATCGGCTTGTCGGGCGGTCATCCCGTGACGGTGGTCGGTGAGTGGACCGCGGCCGGATTGATCCCCGTCTCCGCGCTGGTGGCCGGCGAACTCATCGGAGTCGAGACGGAATCGCTCACCGATGTGCCGACCCCCGGCACCGCGGTCCCGGCATCGTCGGAGACGGTGGTGCCGGTCGCGCTGCTGGGCACCGCCCGACGCACCCTCGATCCCGCGGGACTGGCCGATGCGGTGACCGCCGCCGCTCGCGCCGACACTCCGGAACACGCCGTGCTGGGTGCGGTGGCGCTCCAGGAGCTGTACCACCGCGGCGGGGTGCGGCCGGCCCGGACCGAGCCGCTCGCCCCGGCCGCCGACGACGATCGCGACCGGTTGCCGCGGGCGGCGGCGCAGCGGCTGCGACATCTGCTGGCGGACGGTTCGCCGATGCTCGCGGAATGGTTCGAGGCGGCACTGCCCGGCGATCCGCGCGCGCCCGACGCACTCTGCGCCACACTGCTCGAGACCGCGAGAAGCCAAGCCGCGCTGCGAGGTCCGTTGCTGCGCCTGGCGGGCGCCCGGGGTCGCTGGCTGGCGGCGCTGCATCCACGCTGGCGGCCGCTGCTGCGGACCGGCGACGACGATCCCGAGGTGTGGACGCACGGCCGGCCCGCCGAACGCCGGAGCTGGCTGGCCGCCCTGCGCGCCCGCGACGCCGCGGCGGCCCGGCGTGCTTTGGCCGACACCTGGAGCCGGGAACCGGCACGCGGCCGAGCCGAACTGCTGGCGGTCCTGGCGGCCGGGGTCGGGCCCGACGACGAGCCACTGCTCGAATCCGCCCTCGACGACGCGCGGCCCGAGGTTCGCCGTACGGCCGCCGATCTCCTTGCGCACCTGCCGGATTCGGCCTTCGCGGAACGGATGCGCGAACGCGCGAGCCGGTGGCTGATCATCCGCTCCGGCGCGCTCGAGGCGCACCTGCCGCACGATCTCGACGACGCGGCCCGCCGCGACGGACTCGGCGACCGGCTCGATCCGGTGGCCTACCGCCGCGACGGCGGGGTCGACGTGGATGCCGAACGGCTGCGCCGCCTGATGGCCGCCACACCGCTGCGCCATTGGGAACACCTGTGCGGCTCTGCGGAGGCGGCCACCGCGCTGCGGCTGCCCGACGACATCCTCGGACCGGTCGCCGCGGGCTGGTCGGAAGCGGCTCTCGCACAAGGTGATTCCCGCTGGGCGCCGCCACTGTTCGAGGTGCTGACCACCACGCCGACCCTGGGCGCGGATCCGCGGTTGCGGCAGCAGTTGTTCGCGCTGCTGCCGGTCGACCGGCGCGTACGGTACCTGTGCGGTCTGGACAGCAGCTGGCTGGCCGAACTGGAACTGCTGGTCTCGGCGTCACCGCGGCCGTGGCCCCAGCCGCTGGCCGAACATCTGGTCCGGCTGCTGCTCGACCGGGCTCATCTGGCCGCCGCCCGTCCCGGAGCGGCCGGGCTGTCGCCCGCCTCCTATCGCACGCTGCTGCGCAGTGCCGCGATCAATTTCCCGGTCCGCGCGGTCGCGGCGGTGTCCGTCGCCGCCCGCCGCTGCGCGGACCCCTCCTGGCAGAGCGCCTTCGACCGCCTCGCCGACGATCTGACCCAACGCACCCTGATGCTCGAGGAGCTGGCATGACCACGACCCAGAACCCGCCCGCCGACCTGCTGCGCCCCCATGCCGAACAGGCCTACGCCGACGAACTGCGAGCCCTCGCCGTGGTCGACGACCGTCCGCGTCCACCGTCGTGGCGCCTGTCGCCCTGGGCGGTGGTCACCTACCTGCTCGGCGGCACCCTGCCCGACGGCACGGTGATCACCCCGAAGTACGTCGGGCCGCGGCGCCTGATGGAGGTGGCGGTGGCGACGCTGGCGACCGATCGCGCGCTGCTGCTGCTCGGCGTACCGGGCACCGCGAAAACCTGGGTGTCGGAACATCTTTCGGCGGCGGTCAGCGGCGCGTCGACGTTGTTGGTGCAGGGCACGTCCGGAACCGCCGAAGAGGCGATCCGATACGGCTGGAACTACGCGCGCCTGCTCGCGGAAGGACCCAGCGACGGCGCCCTGGTGCCCTCGCCGGTCATGACCGCGATGCGCACCGGCACGATCGCCCGGGTCGAGGAGCTCACCCGCATTCCCTCCGATGTGCAGGACGCACTGATCACCGTGCTGTCGGAGAAGACGCTGCCGGTACCGGAACTCGGTATCGAGGTGCAGGCGGCCAAGGGCTTCAACGTCATCGCCACCGCGAACGACCGCGACCGCGGCGTCAACGAACTCTCCTCCGCGCTGCGCCGCCGGTTCAACACCGTGGTGCTGCCGCTGCCCGCCGGCGAGGACGACGAGGTCGCGATCGTCACCCGGCGGGTCGAACAACTCGGCGCCGCACTGCAATTGCCGCCGATTCCGGCCGCCGCCGCGGAAGTGCGGCGCGTGGTGCGGGTCTTCCGCGAACTGCGTTCCGGCATCACCGAGGACGGCCGGACCAAATTGAAGTCGCCGTCGGGCACATTGTCGACGGCGGAGGCGATTTCGGTGCTCACCAACGGCATCGCGCTCGCCGCTCATTTCGGGGACGGGGTGCTGCGCGCGAGCGATATCGCCGGTGCGGTACTCGGCGCGGTGATCAAGGATCCGGTCGCCGACGCCGTCGTGTGGACCGAGTACCTCGAGGCCGTGGTCCGCGAACGCCCGGAGTGGTCCGATTTCTACCGCGCCTGCCGTGAGGTGCACGGATGAGCGGCGAAGCCGTCGCGCTCGACGAGCCGCGAACGCAGATCTTCGGGATCCGCCACCACGGCCCCGGGTCGGCGCGCTCGCTGTCGTGGGCGCTGGAGCGTTTCCGTCCGGATGCGATCCTGATCGAAGGCCCGGCCGACGCCGATCCGCTGGTCGCGTACGTCGCCGCCGAGGGAATGGCACCACCGGTGGCACTGCTGGCCTATGCCCCGAACGAGCCCTCGCGGGCGGCGTTCTGGCCGTTCGCCGTGTTCTCCCCGGAATGGCAGGCGCTGCGGTATGCGTCCGAACACGCCGTGCCCGTGAGCTTTTGCGATCTCCCCGCCGCCAACACCCTCGCCCTCGACACCGAACCGGGTGACAGCGGTGATCCGCTGGCCGCGCTGGCCGCCGCGGGCGGATACGACGATCCGGAGCGGTGGTGGGACGCCGTCATCGAATCGTCGTCGACTCCCACCGGGAACGGCACCGAGATCTTCGACGCCATCACCGAGGCCATGGGCGCACTCCGGGCAGCCGAGGCGCCCGCGCCGTCCACCCCGGATCGGGACGACGCAGGCACGATCGACGACACGGGAGATGCTGCGCCACAACATAATTCATCCACACCGGCCGAGCTCCTGCCCGGCGGGATCGACCTGCGTACCCTGCAGCGCGAGGCGTACATGCGGCAGGTCATCCGCCGGACGCTCAAGGGCGGTGCGCGCCGGATCGCCGTGGTCTGCGGGGCATGGCATGCCCCGGCGTTGGCGGGCAAACTCGGTCCGGCGGCGGCCGATTCCCGTCTGCTCAAGGGGCTGCCGAAGGTGAAGGCCACACTGACCTGGGTGCCGTGGACCCACTCCCGGCTGGCCGGCTCGTCCGGATACGGCGCGGGTATCACCTCACCGGGCTGGTATCACCATCTGTTCACCCGGACCGACGAGCCGATCGCACGCTGGTTCACCCGGGTGGCCGGTGCGCTGCGTGCTCGCGACCTGCCGGTGTCCAGTGCGCACATCATCGAATCGGTACGACTGGCCGAGACGCTGGCCGCACTGCGCGGGCGCCCCGCACCGGGATTGTCCGAGGTCACCGATGCCACGCGGTCGGTGCTCTGCGAAGGCGACGAGTCGATGCTGCGGTTCGTCAGCAGCGAACTGGTCGTCGGCGAGGCGCTCGGTTCGGTGCCCGAGAGCACGCCGACCGTCCCGCTTGATGCCGACCTGCGCGCGCAGTCGCGCACCCTGCGGCTCAAACAGCAGGCCCTGGCCCAGCAGGTGGACCTGGATCTGCGCAAGGACCGCGATGTGGACCGGTCGCATCTGCTGCATCGGCTGCGACTGCTCGGAATCGACTGGGGCACACCGATGACCGGCGAGGTGCGCAATACCGGCACCTTCCGCGAATCCTGGGCGCTGCGGTGGGAACCCGGCCTCTCGGTCGCGGTCATCGAGGCATCGCGCTGGGGTACCACCATCCGCACCGCGGCCGAGGCGAAGATTCTCGACCGAGCCGGCGCCGCCGACGCCACGGTCGCCGATATCAGCGCGGCCCTGGAAACCGCGCTGCTGGCCGACCTCGGCGGCGCGGTGGACGGTCTGGTCGCTCGCCTGGAAGCGGTGGCCGCGCTGGATCACGACGTCACCCACCTGCTCGCCGCGCTGCCCGGGTTGATCCGCACACTGCGCTACGGCGATGTCCGCAGCACCGATGTGGGCGCGCTGGCGCGGGTCGCCGACGGCCTGCTCCTGCGCATCTGTGCCGGATTGCCCGGCGCCGTCACCGGTCTCGACACCGATGCCGCCACGCAGCTACGCGGCCTGATCGATGCCACCCACGTCGCCATCGCGACGCGCGACGAGGCGCATGCCACTCGGTCCTGGCTCGCGGCACTGGGTCTGGTGGCCGACCGCGACGATGTGCACGGGGCGCTGGTGGGTCGCGCGGTCCGATTGCTCTGCGACGCGGGAATCATCGCCGACGCCGAGGCCGCGCGCCGGCTGTCGGCGGCGCTGTCGATCGGCCACAGCCCGGCGGAGAAGGCCGCGTGGATCGACGGTTTCCTGGGCGGACGCGGCCTGCTGCTCGTCCACGACCGAGACCTGCTGCGGCGCATCGACTCCTGGCTGCGCGAACTGGACGAGGAGCAGTTCGTCGCGACACTGCCGCTGTTGCGGCGGACCTTCGGCGCCTTCGAGGCGGGAGAACGCCAGGCCATCGCCCGCGCCGTCCGGGACGGGACGCCCGTGGCCGCACCGCAGCGCGACCGCTCCGGGCCGGACGCGGCTCGCGGCATCCTGGCACTGCACGCGGCGACCGAAATCCTGGTAGGCGCACGATGATTCGAGCGAAGAGGAGCCGACGATGACACGGATCGAATCGGACGAGGCGCAGGCCCGGCGCTGGCGGCTGGTCCTCGGCGCTCCCGCCGAGGAAGGACTCGGCGGGCTCGCCGCGGCCGAGGACGCGGCGATGGACCGGGCGCTGTCGGCGCTCTACAACGGCGACGAACACACCCCGTCGGACAAGCGCGCCGCCGGCCTGGGCGGTTCGGCGCCGAAGGTCGCCCGGTGGCTGGGCGATATCCGCACCTACTTCCCGTCGACGGTGGTCGAGGTCATGCAGCGCGATGCCATCGACCGTCTGCAGCTCACACAACTGCTGCTCGAGCCCGAACTGCTCGAGGCGGTCGAACCCGACGTCCAGCTCGTCGGCACCCTGCTCAGCCTGAACCGCATGATGCCCGAAACCACCCGTGCCACAGCGCGAGTCGTGGTGGAGAAGGTGGTGCGCGATATCGAACGCCGGCTCGCCGCGCGCACCGTCGCGGCGGTGTCCGGTGCGCTGAACCGCGCGGCCCGGGTGTCTCGTCCGCGGCTGCGCGATATCGACTGGGACCGGACCATCCGCCGCAACCTCGCCCACTACCTGCCCGAACACCGCACGGTGGTGCCACAGCAGCTGGTCGGCTACGGGCGCAAGGCGCAGGCGGTGCGGCGGGAGGTGGTGCTCGCGATCGACCAATCGGGGTCCATGGCGGCCAGCGTCGTCTACGCCTCCGTCTTCGGTGCGGTGCTCGCGTCGATGCGCTCGCTGAAGACCTCACTGGTGGTCTTCGACACGGCGGTGGTGGATCTCACCGAGCAACTGTCGGATCCGGTGGATGTGCTGTTCGGCACACAACTCGGTGGCGGGACCGATATCAATCGGGCCATCGCCTACTGCGGGCAACTGATCACCCGGCCCGCCGACACCCTGTTCGTCCTGATCTCCGACCTGTACGAGGGCGGCATCCGCGACGAGATGTTGCGACGGGTCTCGACCATGAAGGAGGCCGGCGTCCAGGTTCTGGTGCTGCTGGCGCTCTCCGACGAGGGCGCCCCCGCCTACGACCACGACAACGCCGCCGCCCTCGCCGCACTGGGAGTCCCCGCCTTCGCGTGCACCCCCGACCGCTTTCCCGATCTGCTGTCGGTGGCCCTCGACCGCGGCGATGTGGCGACGTGGGCCCGCTCGCACGCCGGCGGCCGATGACCACCCGAGGCACGCCCGCATGCGCGGGCATCGAAAGGGGTTGCCGGGGCGTGGTTCTCACGGCCCGCAGGACCGCGGCGCGACTACCTGCTGTTCTCGGCGCGGGGCGGGCTTTCGCGCCCGCGCGGGCCGCGTGGATCGGCGGGCCGCGCGCCGGCGCGGAAATCGACGCGATAACTTGGACCGGTGTTGAAGAATTCCGTGGCCACGACGGCAGGAGCATGGCGGGTAGGTGACGGCACTGCGGTGTCATTTCGCGAGGCGGCGGTGGCCTGGGCATTGGCCGCACATGCCGAACTGGCCGAAACCGCGACCGGATACGGGCATTTCATCACTGTGAACGAGTTGGCCGAACGGATTCAGGACGTGTCCGGTGTGCACACCGAGGCGCCGACGCGCACCTGGATGGCCGCGATTCTGCGGAAGGTCGCGCGGCGCTGCCACGGCGCCGGCGAGCCGCCGCTGACCGCGCTGTGCGTACGCCAGAACCACACCGTCGGCGACGACTACAAATACGTGCTCGAACTCGCCGGCCTGCCGATTCCCGACGACCTCGAACTCCACGCGGCCTACGCCCGCTGGCAGTGCTATCAGCACTACGGCGCGGAGATGCCCGCGGAGGTCGGTGTTCCACCGCTGACGCCGAAGGTGGACGCGCGCCGCCGCGGTCGCGGTGTGACGAAAACCGCGGTGGCACAGGAGGACAAATTCTCCGAGCCGCGACCGGCGGTCTGCTCGCAGTGCTTCATCCAGCTGCCCGCCGGCGGCGTCTGCCAGTACTGCGTCTGATCCCGATCCGGGCCGGCCGCTGAACGCATCTGCGCCCAGCGGCCGTGCCCGCACGGATGGTGTCTCTCACAGATCGGCGATAGCCGCCAGCGGCGGTGTGCGGGCGGCGCGCACACCCGGCCACAGCGCAGCGAGCACCCCGACCACGGCCGAGCCGATCAGCATGCCCACGATCTGGCCCCACGGCACGGTGATCGTGCTCAAACCCAGATCCGACAGCGTGCGCAGGAATCCGACGCCGAGTCCCAGCCCCAGGACCACCCCGACCACGGCGCCGAAGATCGCGATCAGCATGGATTCGAGATAGATCGTGCGCCGGACCTGTGGTCGCTGCATGCCCACGGCGCGGAGCATGCCGATTTCGCGCCGCCGCTCGACGACCGAGAGGGCGAGCGTGTTCACGATGCCCAGGATCGCGATCACCACCGCCAATGCCAGCAGCCCGTACAGGATGGCGAGCATGGTGTTGATCTGTTTGCCCTGCGCGCCTTTGAATTCCTCACGGTCCTGCACCTGCACCACCACGTAGGACGCGGTCGCCTTCTCCAGATTGCCCCGCATCGCGGCGACGTCGGCGCCCGGCGCGGCCTTGACCAGCACGATCAGGTCGGTGCGGAACGCCACCGGCATCACCTGGTTGTAGAGGTCCGGCGCCACCACCAGGGGGCCGAGCAACTGGCTGTCGGCATAGATGCCGGCGACGGTCACCGAGAACTTCTTGTTGTCCACACTGGTGACCTCGACACGGTCGCCCGCATGCCAATGACGGTCGCCCGCTTCGGTTTCCGAAACCAGCAGAGACTCGCCGGTGAGGTTGTCGGTGCCCTGGCGGATGTCGTAGTGCAGGACCTGCCCCATCGGCCCGTCCGGCGAGGTGCCGGTGACCTGGTCGTCGCCCACGCGCAGCGCGACGCCGCGGAAGGCCACCACATCGGACACGTCCGGCACCGAGCGCGCCGCCTCCGCGGCACCCAGCGGCACCCCGATCATCTGCGGCCCGGCCAGCACGTAGTCGGCGTTGACACCCTTGTCGACGAGTTCGCCGACACTGGCCTTCGCCGAGGCGCCGAGCATGCCGATCGCCGAGACCAGCATCAATCCCAAAGTGAGCGCGAACGCGGTGGCGGCGGTGCGGCGTGGATTGCGCACGGCGTTGTTGCGCGCCATCGCGCCGATCGCGCCGAACGGACGCACCAGCAGACCCAGTGCCCCGACCACCGGCCGCGACAATGCGGGTGAGGCGAAGAGCACCGCGAAAATCAGTGCCGCGGCGCCGACTCCGACCGTGGCCGCGGCGTTGCCGCCGGTGTTGCGCGCCCCGAGCACCACCAGGATCGCCCCGATCACGGCCAGCACCGCACCGATCACCGTGCGCACGCGCAGCGATTCACCGACCGAGGCGAACTCCTCTCGCATCGCCTCCACCGGCGGAATCTTGGCCGCCCGCCGCGCGGGTGCGTAGGCGCTGGCCACGGTCACCACCAGGCCGATGCCGATCGCCGCCAGCACGGTCCGCGGCAATACCTGCATGGTTCCGGTGGGCAGTCCGAGGTCGAAGGCGTTGAGCAGCGCGGAAAGTCCGAAGGCCAGCCCGATGCCGCCGGCCAGTCCGAGCAGGCTGCCGATCAGGCCGATCACGAAGGCCTCCGCCACCACCGACAATCCGACCTGGCGCCGCCCGGCCCCGACCGCCCGCAACAGCGCCAGCTCCCGCAACCGCTGCGCCACGATCATCGAGAAGGTGTTGTAGATGATGAACGTGCCGACCAGCAGCGCGATCGCACCGAAGGCGAGCAGGAAGTAGTTGACGAATTTCAGGGCGTTGCCGACCTGCGCCTTCAGGTCGGCGCGTACCTGATCGCCGTCCATGACCTTGTATTCCGGCGCCACCTTCGCGATCCGGTCGCGCAACGTATCCGGCGAAACTCCGGGTACGGCGGCCACATCCACGTAGGCGACATGCGCGCCGTCGGTGAACAGTTCCCGGGCCTGCGCGTCGTCCAGGAGCAGCCCGATGAATCCGCCGGTGTCCGAGGACACCGTGTAGATGCCGCTGACGGTCATATCGATCGTGCCGCGGGAGGGAATCAGCACCTTGGCCTTGTCCCCCACGTGCAATCCGGCTCGGTCGGCCCCGCCGGAATTGATCGCGATCTGCCCCGGTGTCACCGGCGCGACGCCGTCGACGAAATGCTCCGGGTCGGCGATCGCCTTGTCGGGCGGCAGATACGACCGCCCCCAACTCGGCGCGCCGCCCGTCTGGACCGCATGCCCGTCCTTCAGCAGGACGACGGGCCCCTGTACCGCCGGCGCGACCGCGCGCACGCCGTCGGACGTCGCGACCTTCGCGACCAGTTCGTTCGGAACACCCAGCGACTGCGTGTGTTTCGGCTCCACCCGTACGTCGACTCCCTTCGCCTGGTCGGCGAAGATGCCGTCGAAGGTGCGCTGCAGGGTGTCGGTGAAGACGAAAGAGCCTGCGACGAAAGCGGTTCCGAGCACGACCGACAGCAATGTCAGCGCCAGCCGCACCTTGTGCGCGGCCAGATTGCGCAAGGCCACCTTGCGCATCGGTGATCCAGCCATGACCTATGCCTCCAGCGTCTTGCGGGACACCCGCACCCGGTCGGCGAGATGAGCCGCTGCGCGATTGTCGCTCATCACGCCTCCAGGGACTTCATGCGGTCCAGCACCGAATCCGCTGTCGGATCGCGCAATTCGTCGACGATGCGCCCGTCGGCGAGGAAGATCACGCGGTCGGCGTAGGAGGCGGCATGCGGTTCGTGCGTCACGATCACGACCGTCTGACCGAATTCGTCGACCGCCGCCCGCAGAATCGACAGCACCTCACCGGAGGAGCGGGAGTCGAGATTGCCGGTCGGCTCGTCGCCGAAGATGATGTCGGGCCGGCCGACCAGCGCCCGCGCACATGCGACACGCTGCTGCTGCCCGCCCGACAGCTCACTCGGCCGATGGTCGAGGCGATCGCCCAGACCGAGACGGCCGATCACGGTGTCCAGCCACTCCTGATCGGGTTTGCGGCCCGCGATATCCAGCGGCAGGGTGATGTTCTCGAGCGCGGTCAGCGTCGGCACCAGGTTGAATGCCTGGAAGACGAAGCCGATGCGGTCGCGACGCAGGCGCGTCATCTGTTTGTCCGACAGCCCGGTCAGCGCGGTGTCGCCGATGTGCACCGTGCCCGACGTGGTGCTGTCGAGCCCGGCCAGGCAGTGCATCAATGTCGATTTTCCGGAGCCGGACGGGCCCATGATCGCGGTGAACTCCCGCTGGGCGAAGTCGGCCGAAACCCCGTCGAGGGCGCGGACCTGGGTGTCTCCGGATCCGTACAGTTTCATCAGGTCGGTGGCGCGGGCCGCGAGCGTGGTCGCCGCGGCGGGTTCGGTGCCCAGGGCATCGGCAGTCATGGTCTCCAGTCTGGCCAAACCGGCGTGCGGGCGCCATCAGGATTTCCCCCCAATACCTGGGGCGCACACCCCCGGCGCACCGGGATGCGGCAGTGCGGGTGGCGACGCACATATCCTCGTGCCATGGCTGCGCTCGCCCCGGTCCTGCTGATGCTCGTCGCTGGGATCGCGCTGGTGCAGCAGGGCATTCTGCGAGGGAAGCCGGTGTCGGTGTTGCTCGTGCCGGCCGCGGCGCTCGGCGGCGCCGCGCAACTGAGCCACGACGTGGTCGACGGCGGCGGCGTCACCCGCATCGACCAGCCGATCACCGACTGGGTGGTCGACCATCGCATCGGCTGGTTGAATCCGGCGATCAGCATCGTCACCGATGCCGGCGGCGTCGCGGCGATGACGACACTCACCATCGTGGCCTGCGCCTGGTTCGGCGTGCGGCGGCAGTGGGCGCGACTGCTGACCACGGCCGCGGTGGGTATCGGGGTGGCCGTGATCGGTTCCGTGCTGAAGTCGGCGATCGGACGGCATCGGCCGCCGGCGGTCGATCAACTGGTCACCGAGACCAGTCCCTCGTTCCCGTCCGGTCACACGCTGGGCAGTACCGCCGTGGTCGGGGCGCTCGCCGCCATGGTCGTGCTGTCGTCGCGCGGGCGCGCGGTGCGCGTCGCGGCCGTCGCGGTCGCGGCGTTGTTCGCCGTGGTGATCGGCCTGACCCGGATCTATCTCGGCGTGCACTGGGCCACCGATGTGCTGGCGGGGTGGGCGATCGGCCTGGTCTGGCTCGCGCTGTGCCTCGGTCCCTACCTGTGGTGGCGGGCCCGGGTCAGCTCGACAACGCGGCCAGCAGCACCAGAACCACCAGCAGCAGCACCACCGCGCCGACGATGATGCCGATGATCACCCCGGTATTCGATTTCGGCGCCTGGTTCTGCCGGATCTGATTCATCGGCGGTAGCGGCGGCCGGTGTCCGTAGGGCTGGTTGTACTGGTTGAACTGGCCGGACGCACCGTAGGGCTGCGGCTGATTCACCGGTCGCGCGGCGGTGGCGGGATACGGCTGGGGGACGGCGCCGTGCGGCGGCATCGGTTGCGGCCGGGCCGCATGCGGCACCGACGGACCGGTCGCGGGCCGGTGCACGACCGGCTGTCCCGGCCCGGTCCCCGGCCGGCCGGTCGTCGGCATCGGTGGACCGGTGTAGGGGCGGCCGACCGTAGGCATGCGCGGCGCACTGGCCGGGGAGACCGCCTGGCGGGCGGCGGCGGCGAAGTCCGCACAGCTGCCGAATCGGTCGCTCGCGCGCTTCGCCATCGCCTTCAGCAGGACCGCGTCCAGGCTCGCGGGCAGGCCGGGGCGCACACTGCTCAGCGCCGGCGGCGGGCCCTGCAGATGGCCACGGATCACCGCCGCCGGATTCGGCGCGTTGAACGGTCCCCGGCCGGTGAACAGCCAGAACAGGCTGCACGCCAGCGAATACTGGTCCGAACTGCCGTCCAGCGGCGCGCCGGTGAGCTGTTCGGGTGAGGCATAGGCCAGGGTCGCGGTGAAGGTTCCGGTCTGGGTGAGATGACCGCCGTCGTCGCGCAGGCGGGCGATGCCGAAGTCGGTGAGATACACCCGCTCGCCCTTGCCGCCGGTGGAGCGCGCGAGCAACATGTTGCCCGGCTTCACATCCCGATGCATGACCCCGGCGCCGTGCGCGTAGTCCAGCGCCTCGGCCACCTCGGCGATGATCTGCACGGCCCGCTCCGGCGGCAGCTTCTTCGGATCCACGCTGGCGGCGTCGATACCGTCGATGTACTGCATCGAGATCCAGAGCTGGCCGTCCTCGAGGCCGCGATCGTAGACCGTGACGACCTTGGGATGATCGAGTTGTGCGACCAGGTCGGCCTCGCGCTCGAAGCGGGCCCGGATCTCCGGATCGGCGACCATCTCGCGGTTGAGCAGCTTCAGCGCGGTCATCCGCGGCAATCGCGGATGTTTGGCCAGATAGACCTGCCCCATACCGCCGCGGCCCAACAGTCGTTCGATGACGTAGCCCGCGAACACATCACCGTTGGCCAGCATGCCCCGCTCCCACTTCCCGTGCCGGAATCACCGAAACCATAGCAGTCCACCGGAACCGGCATTCTCGATCGATCGGGCCGCCGGCCCGCGTGAACGCTCGGTCCCCGCCTGTCGCTGCGGGCTGTCGGTGCCTACCGATACGCTCTCTGCCATGCGTATTGGAGCACACGTCCGCCAAGACAGTGATCCGATCGGCTTCGGCGAGCGATTGGGTGCCGACGTCATCCAGATGTTCGTGGTGGATCCGCAGGGCTGGGACAAACCACAGCCGCATCCGCGCGCGGAGGAGATCAAATCCAGCCCGATCGACGTGGTGGTGCATTCCTCCTATCAGATCAACGTGGCCAGCACGAACAACCGATTGCGCATGCCCTCGCGCAACGCGGTCGCGCAGCAGGCGCAGGCCGCGGCCGATCTGGGGGCGTTCGGCCTGGTCGTGCACGGCGGGCACGTGCGCTCGGATGCCGAGATCGAGGCCGGAATCGTCAACTGGCGCAAGCTGTTCGAGCGTCAGCAGGACAAGGGCGGCTTCGCGGTGCCGATTCTCATCGAGAACACCGCCGGCGGTAATCACGCCATGGCGCGCCATTTCGATTCGATCGCCCGGCTGTGGGATGCGGTCGGCGACTTCGGCGCCGGCTTCTGCCTCGACACCTGCCACGCCTGGGCGGGCGGCGAGGAGTTGATCGGCGTCGTCGACCGGATCCGCGCGATCACCGGCCGCATCGATCTGGTGCATCTGAACTCCTCGCGCGACGACTTCAACTCCGGGGCCGACCGGCACGCCAACTTCGCCGACGGCACCATCGACCCGCAGTTGCTCGCCGAGGTGTGCCGCACCGCAGATGCACCCGTGGTGCTGGAAACCCCGGCCGAAGGTGTCGCCGAGGACCTCGCCTACCTGCGCGAACACGTCGACTGAGCCACGTCGGCCGGCGCAGCGCCGGCGCCCTCTTTGTGATCGCGCTGACCGTAAACCTGGTCGCGCGCGGGCCTCGATGGTGTGCTCGGAACGTAGCAAGTTCCGAGCGAAAGGCCCTCCATGTCAAGCGATCACGCAGCAGAGTCCGTGTCCGTGGTGAAACTCGGAACCCACATCGGCGCACGCATCGACGGCGTCCGGCTCGGCGGGGATCTGGCTCCGGAGACCGTGGCGGCCATCCGCGCGGCCCTCAACGAGCACAAGGTGATCTTCTTCCGTGATCAGCACCATCTCACCGAGGACGGTCAGCACGAATTCGCGCAGCTGCTCGGCAGCCCGACCACCCCGCATCCGACGGTCACGTCCAAGGGTGTGAAGAGCCTGGCGATCGATTCCCACCACGGCCGCGCCAACAGCTGGCACAGCGATGTCACCTTCGTCGACCGCATTCCGAAGGCCTCGATCCTGCGGGCGGTGACCCTGCCCAGCTACGGCGGCTCGACCACCTGGGCCTCGACCGTGGCCGCCTACGCCTCGCTGCCGGAACCGCTGAAGCGGCTGGCCGAGGAGTTGCGCGCGGTGCACACCAACAAGTACGACTATGCCGCGAGCCACGAGGAGCAGCCGGACCCCAACGCGCAGGCCTACCGCGAGGAATTCCAGTCGACCTACTACGAGACCGAGCATCCGGTGGTGCGGGTTCACCCCGAGACGGGTGAGCGCGCTCTGCTGCTCGGACATTTCGTCAAGCAGTTCGTGGGTCTGTCCACCAACGAGTCACATGCGCTGTTCCGCCTGCTCCAGGATCGGGTGACCCGGCTCGAGCACACCACGCGGTGGAACTGGTCGCTCGGCGACGTGGCGATCTGGGACAACCGTGCCACTCAGCACTACGCGATCGACGACTACGACGGCGCCGAGCACCGTCAGCTCACCCGCATCACACTGGCGGGAGACATCCCGGTGGGCGTGGACGGCCGGACCAGCCTCAGCATCGCCGGTAACGCCGACCACTACTCGATCATCGAGGATCTGGCCGAGGTGGCCTGATCCGCCGGCGCCGGCCGGTGGTTGAATCGGTACATGGAGATTCGACCGCTGGCCGGCGTTCGGGTACTGGAACTGGGCAACTACATCGCGGCGCCGACCGCGGGGCGCATCCTCGGTGACTTCGGCGCCGAGGTGATCAAGGTCGAGCGCCCGAAAACCGGTGACGAGCTGCGCAATTGGCGGCTCTACGGCGGCGACACCTCGATGCTGTATCGCACGGTGAACCGCAACAAGAAGTCGATCACCCTCGACCTGCGCACCGACGCGGGCCGGGCGATCGTGCTGGATCTGATCCGGCAGTGCGATGTGCTGCTGGAGAATTTCCGGCCCGGGATGCTGGAGAAGTGGGGGCTGGGTCCGGAGGTGCTCGACGAGGCCAATCCGGACCTGGTCATCACCCGTATCTCCGCCTACGGGCAGACCGGACCGCTCTCGCAGCGGCCGGGTTTCGCCGCGGTCGCGGAGGCGATCGGCGGGCTGCGCGAGCTGGTCGGCGATCCGGATCGGCCGCCGGTGCGGGTGGGCGTGTCGATCGGGGATTCCATCGCGGGGATCTACGCCGCCTTCGGCACGGTGCTGGCACTGTTCCAGCGCAGGGGGGCCGAGGAGCGAATCCCGTTGCCGCAGCGCATTATCGATGTGGCGCTGAACGAATCGATTCTCTCCGTGATGGAATCGCTGGTCCCCGACTACGAAGCGTACGGCATCAACCGCCAGCGCGTCGGCGGGCGGATGGAAGGGATCGCACCGAGTAACGCCTACCCGTGTGCCGACGGCACCAGCATCATCATCGGCGGCAACGGCGACGCGATCTTCCGCCGCTATATGCAGGTGATCGAGCGCCCCGATCTCGCCGAGGATCCGGAATTGCAGGACAACGCGGGCCGCTGGCGCCACCGCGACCGCCTCGACGCCGCGATCGGCGAATGGAGTGTGCGCCACACCCGCGACGAGGCGCTGGCGATCCTCGAACAGGCGGCCATTCCGTGCGGCCCGATCTACACCGCCGCCGATATCGTCGCCGACGAACAGTATCGGGCGCGCAACATGATTCAGCACTTCCCGGTCGACGTCGGCGCCGCCGAACCGAAACAGGTCGCCTTCACCGGCATCGTCCCGGTGATCGGCGAGCGTTCGCTCCCCATCCGCACGGTAGGCCCCGACTTGGGCGAACACACCCGCGAGGTCCTTTCGGAACTGCTGGGAATGTCGGACGCCGACATCGATGGCCTGGAGGCGTGATGAGCGACAATCGCGCAGCGGCTCGTCTCGCCGACCGGGTGCGGGTGTCCCGCAAGACACTGGAGGCGTGATGAGCGACGTTGTGACCCCAACCACGGGCACGCTGCGGGACGTGACTCTGCGGGACGGACTTCAGTTGACCGGCAAGGTGTTGCCGACCGAGCACAAGGTGGAGATCGCTCGCACCCTGCTCGCCCTGGGCGTGCCGGAACTCGAGATCGGCTCGATGGCACGCCCGGATCTGGTGCCGCCGATGGCCAACTCCCTGGAGGTCGTGGCCGCGCTGACGCCCGAAGAGCTGCAACGCTGTTGGGTGTGGGTGGCGACGCCGCGACAGGTCGCGCGCGCCGCTGAGGCGGGGGTGCGGAAGTTCCAGTACTGCCTGTCGGTGTCGGATGCCCACAACAAGGCCAATATCGGCCGCACGGCAGAGGACAGCGTGGCCGCGATGCCCGAGGCGATCCGGCTGACCGAGGAGGTCGGCGGGTCGATTCAGCTCTGTCTGGCAACGTCTTTCACCTGCCCGTTCGACGGGCCGGTGAATCCGGAGCGGGTGCTGGCCATCGCCGCCGATCCGCGCACCGACGGCGCTGCCGACATCGTGGTCGCCGATACGCTGGGCCAGGCGTATCCGGCGCAGGTGCACGCTCTGATCGCGGCCGTGCGATCGGGAACTCCGCCGCGCCGCATCCTCTTTCACGGCCACGACACCTGGGGTATGGGTGTCGCCAACTCCCTCGCGGCACTGGCCGCGGGCGCGGATGCCGTGGACGGTTCCCTGGGCGGTCTGGGTGGCTGCCCCTTCGCACCGGGGGCGAGTGGCAACACCGCCAGCGAGGACATCCTGTTCGCCACCCGCCCCGGCTGGTTCACACCCGCGGCCCTGGCGACCATGGTCGACCTCACCGAACGGCTGCTGACCGACCTGGGCGAACCCAATCGCTCCCGCACCGCCGAAGGCGCTCGCTCCGAGGCTCGCGCCTTCGAATGGGTTGTACCCAGGCCGGATTAGGCGCTCGCCGGCCCTATCGGGCTCCCGGTTCGTCGAGCCCCATGCGGGCGACGATGCCGTCGAGCAGGCACCGCAGTGTCCACACCACGGGGTCGGCGGGGCCGGAGCCGGTGCGGCCGTGGAACCACCGGGTGAAGGCGGGATAGCGGCCCTCTTCCAGGAGCGGCTCCACCAGTGGTTTCGCGGCCCGGGCGAGCTGGTCGTCGGTGGCCAGCCCCACGCGGGTTCGCATGCGTTGCTCCTCCGCCGCTTGCAGGGCGGCGCCGAACAGATGGCCGTCCACCGCACCGGTCAGCAGTGACAGGTCGTCGGCCGACAGGCCCAGCGGTTCGAGCACGGCGAAGCGGAAATCGAAGTAGCGCAGTGCGTTCGGGCCCAGCGGCGGGCGGCTGTGGACGAGTTCGCCGAACCACAGGTGCCGTCGGATCACGCCCCAGGTGTCCAGCGCCAGACGTTCCAGCGCGTCGCGCCACTGCGCGGTGCTCGCCGAGTCCGAGCCCGCCGACAGCGGTACTTCACCGTAGACGGCGTCGATCATCAGATCGACCAGCCCGTCCTTGCTGCCCACGTAGCGATACAGCGACATCGGCGTGGACGCGCCGACGGCCTGTGCCACCCGGCGCATCGTCAGCGCCCGCGCGCCCTCGGCATCGGCGATCGCCATCCCCGCGCGCAGAATCTCGGCCCGGCTCAGATTCGTCGTCGGCCGGCCGGGCGGTTCCGGCAGAGACCAGATGAGCGGTCCGGGCACTTCCTCGGTCACCGTGCACACCTCCTTGCCGGAATTCAACCATCGGTGTACAACGTACACATGATGTACGATGTACACGCAGACCCGGTGCTGATCGTCGGCGGCGGATTGACCGGCCTGACCGCCGCACTGTTCCTGAAGCATCAGGGCGTTCCGGTGATAGTGGTCGAACGCCGGACCACCACCTCGGCCCAGCCGAAGGCACGCCGGATCAATATCCGCACGATGGAACTGTTCCGCCGGATCGGCATCGCCGAGGCGGTCGAGGACGCGGCCCGCGGACTCTCGGCGCATCAGGCGATGGCGGCGGGCCCCACACTGGCCCGGGCGCAGCGGCTGCCGTTCACATTCCCGGGCGGGCTGCCGGACTGGGATGCGATCACGCCCGCGTCGGCCTGCTTGTGCGCGCAGGATCGGCTGGAGCCCGTCCTGCGCGACCTGGCGCGGGCACGCGGCTGCGATATCCGCTTCGGGGTCGAATGCGTCGACATCGCCGAGGACGCGGCGGGTCTCACCGCGACACTGCGCACAGGTCCGGAACGTGTCGACGCCGTGCGAGCGTCATACCTGGTCGCGGCGGACGGCGCGCACAGCCCGATCCGCGAGCAACTGAATATCGGCCGCCACGGCCGCGGCACACTAGGCCGCGCGGTGAACGTGTACTTCCGCGCGGATCTGGCGGAATTGGTGCGCGGGCGCGAATTCAACCTCTGCCAGATCGAGAACCACCGCATCCCCGGCGCTTTCGCCTCGGTGGACGGCGCACAGCGATGGATCTTCACCAGTTCGGCAGAGGTCGACCGCCCCGCCGACCGCTGGCCCGAACTGCTGCGAGAGGCCATCGGCGTCCCCGACATCGATGTGGAGGTGCTGAGCGTCCTGCCCTGGGAGCCGGGGATGTTCATCGCCGACACCTTCCGATCGGGCCGGGTGTTCCTGGCAGGCGACGCGGCGCACGTGATGCCGCCGTACGCGGCCGCAGGCGCCAATACCGGTATCCAGGACGGCCACAATCTGGCCTGGAAACTGGCGCTGGTGCTGCGTGGCGCGGCATCACCACAACTGCTCGACAGCTACGACAGCGAGCGCCGCCCCCTCGGCCGATACATCGCCGATCAATCCAGTATCCGAACCGCGAACCTGCGCACCATGACTCGCGAATCCACCGACGGCACACCGCTCGCCGACCCGATCGCCCTCGTGCTGGGCACTCGCTATCCCGCGGGCGCGTTCATCGACGACCACAGTCCGCACACCATGGACCACCTGGATCTGACCGGGCAGCCGGGCACCCGGCTGCCCCACCGTTACCTCGCCGACGGCCGCTCCACTCTCGATCTGATCGGAACGAGATTCACACTGCTGATCGGACCGGATTCGCCGGACTGGCAACTCGGCGATCAGCCCGTCGACATCGTTCGCATGGACCGAACATGGTGCGACACCGTCGGTGCGACACCGACGGGCGCGCTTCTGGTCCGCCCGGACCAGGTGATCGCGTGGCGGGTCCCGGCCGCACCGGACGATCCCGCCGCCGCCTTGCGCCGTGCTCTGTCCCGAATCCTGAACGGCGCCGGCCACGCCATCGATCCGCCAGCGGTCCGCGCGGCCGACTTGACCTCGAGTTGAGTTGAGCTTCTAGGTTGGCTGTAGCCCGAGCGCCCGACGACACAGGAGCCAGCCATGACACAGCGTCCCACCCTCGACGACCCCGCGGCCCGCACCACCGCACAGCGGGTGGCCGCCGATTTCGCCGCGGAGCTGCAACGCGCGGGCGAGACCGGCGATGCCGATCTCTACGACCACTCCTTCGCCGCGGATGTGCTGTGGGGCAGCCCGTTCGGCGCCACCGTCGTCGGCTACGACCAGCTCAATCCGATTCACCACCGCCTGATGGCCGGACAGGTGGCACCGCCCTCGACCTTCGAGGTGGTCGCCGCGACCACACCGGCGCCGGGCGTGGTGGTGGCCCAGATCCGCAGGCAGGCAGCCGATCCCGCCGGCTTCTCCGAGACGGCCATGTACGTGCTGGTGGAACGCGACGGCCGGTGGTGGCTCGCGGCCGCTCAGAACACCCCGTTCGAGCCGGAGAAGTCGGCACTGCGGCGCACCGCCTAGCCGCCTCATTGCGACGCGTCGAATACGAACCGCGGGAAATCACCGACCGGCTCGAAACCGATGTCCCGATAGATCTTGTTCGAGGTCGGGTTGGCGAGATCGGCGAACAGGCATACCTGGGAGCCGCTGTCGCGCAGCGCTTTCGACACCCGCGCGGTGGCGGCCGCGGCGTACCCGCGGCGGCGGAATTCGGGCGGAGTGTAGACCGGCCCGATGCGGGTCCAGCCGTATGCGCGCCGCTGATGCGCGACCACGCATACCGGCGCACCCGCGTCCTCCCACAGCCACCACTGCCCCGCGGCGATCCGATCGGGGACCGCACGCGGGTCGGGACCGATGTCCTCCTCGCGCCGCATGCGCTCGGCCCAGCGAACGCACTGATCGATGTCGGAGTCGCCGGCGCGGCGGGCGATGCCGGGCACGGCGGGGACGCGCAGTTCCCCGAGGCGATAGAGCCGCGTCGTCCACTGCAGCCGAAAGGCATTGCCGGACAGACGTTGCCAATGAAGGGCGAATTCCGACGCGGAGTGCGGATCTCCTTCGACCGCGACGACGGCGGGATCGCGGTCGAACAGGGCCGCGGCCACCCCCGGCAGCGCCGGGGCGGGTATGTCACCCAGATACGCACCGTGCCCAGGCGTATCGATGGCGACGCCCACCACCGCATCGCCGTCACAGACCATGGCGAACACCGGTTCGATCGTCATCGCCCCGGCCACGCCGTTGCGGACCATCGTGGCTATGACGGTGTGCCGCAGGGGCTCTCGCGCCAGGCAGTGCCCGGCGCGGGCCTGGAGCTCGAACGGGTCCGTGGTCAGCTCGATCCGCATGCCGACCAACGGTAGGCCCGTCGGAGGACGTCTCCCACCGATTTTTCACGACGGGGCGATTCTCAGGCCGATTGTTGTCCGTCGGCGCGAAGTTTCAGCAGGACCAGACCGGCGGTGCAGGCCAGAATCAGTCCGGCGACAGTGATTTCGACACGAAGGCCCGCGATGCCGAGCACCGCACCGACCAATCCGCCGAGGAAGATCAACCAGGCCGCGATGCGGGAGGTGATCGTCCAGGCGCTGCGTCTGGATTCGGCGGCAGCCGAATCACCCTGTGACACCGCGCGCGTGGGGGATGTCGAATAAGCTCCCATCACTACTCCTCGATGACGCCCACCGAGACTGTCGAAACGTCCGTTTCGCCCGGCAAATAACATGCGTCTCACATGTAACTTCGCTCACACGTTACGTGGCCGCCACCGAAACTCCACGCGACACGTCCCCGCGACACGCCGAACGTATCTACTTCGTTATGTGAAGCGTTGGCTTTTCACGTTACCGTCCGGTATTTTGCGGACCAACCGGCATGCCTGGCCCTGGGTTGCGGCTCTCGGTTACTGTGAGGCCACTCGGAAACAGTTTGAGGGAGCACCACATCCATGGACGACAGGGCGAGCACGGGGGATCGCGCCGATGAGGAGACCCCGGGCCGCCTGAACATGAAGGTCGCGGGTCCCGCGATGGCCGCCGGTGCGGTATCGCTGGGTTTGGTGTTGATCGGGGCGTGCGGGATCGGTCACAAGGACGTCTATGTAGCACCGCCGCCGCTCGCCGCGGATCTGCAGGTGGCCACCACCCCGATCACACGCAGCGGCACCACCACAGCTCCCGCGGTGATCATTCCCCCCTCCCCCTCCTGGCGGGTCGCGGCGAATACGCCGGCGCGGCGCACCACCTCCGCGACGGCGACCGGCACCACGACCGAGGCCGAGCCGAGCTACACGGCGTTCGCACCGCCAGCGCCGACCAGCACCACGCAGACCCCCACCCCGACCACGGAACCGTCCGTCAGCGATCCCTACACCGATCCCGACAGCCCGACGACCACCCGGCCGCATCACGCGCCGCGCACCGTCGAGGAATCCGAACCGACGACCGGCCTCCAGCCCGCGCCGACGAGCGAGGACAGCGGCAACTGACCCGCACACGGAAAAGGGTGGCGGCCGCGCGGATTCGCGACGACCACCACCCTCACCGGTGCACCGGCGTGCGGATCAGAGTTCGACCAGGCCGTAGTCCCCAACCCGGCTGCTCAGCACGCCCAGATGTTCGCGCCGGCCACCGAAGGTCTGGTCCACGGCGGTGAGCCGGGCGACGTAGTGGCTGACCGGATATTCGGTGGTGATACCGATTCCACCGTGCATCTGCACCGCTTCCTGCGCGACGTGGCGGGCGCCGCGGCCGACCTGGAGGCGGGCCCGCGACAGCGCGATCGGATCGACCGTGCCCTCGGCCAGCGAGGCGGTCGCGTAGAAGCTCATGCTGCGAGCCAGTTCCATCGCGACGTACATATCCGCGGCGCGCTGGGTCAGGGTCTGGAACTTCGAGAGCGTGACCCCGAACTGTTTGCGCGTCTTGAGATATTCGGTGGTCAGCCGCAGCGCCTCACCCATCGCGCCGATCGATTCCGCGCACAGGCTCGCCTGGGCGGTCGCGATGGCGGTGGCGACGGCCTCGGTGACATCGCCGGCCTCGGCGGCGCCGAGCAGTTCGGCCGGAGCCGAGGCGAATTCGATCTGCGCGCCCCGGCGTTCGTCGAACGTGCGGTAGGCGGTGCGGGACACGCCCTCGGCATCGGCGGCCACCAGGAACAGCCGCAGCACACCGTCCGGCCCGAGAGCGGTGACGACCAGCTCGTCGGCGCAATCACCGTGCGGCACCCGGCTTTTCACACCCGAGAGCCGGTAGCCGTCGCCGTCGGCGGCAGCAGTGGTCGCGACCGTGATCTCCGGCCAGCGCGAACCGGCCTCCTCGTGCGCGAAGGCCAGCAGCCGGGATCCACCGGCCACCTCCGGCAGAATCCGCTGCCGCTGGTCGGCGGTCCCGAGGGAGGCGATCAGACCCCCGGGCAACAGGACCGCGTCCAGCAGCGGTTCCGGGGCGAGGCGGCGGCCGACCTCCTCCATGACGACCATCGTCTCCACGGGTCCGGCGCCGACGCCACCGTCCTCCTCGCTGAAAGACAGTCCGAGGACGCCCAATTCGGCCAGCTGCGACCAGACGTCGCGACTCCAGCCGAGTTCGGTGTCGAGTACCTTCAGCCGGCTCTCCGGGTCGTAGGCACGGGCCAGCAGATCACGCACCGTCTCGCCCAGCATGACCTGTTCATCGGTCAGTTCGAAATCCATGGCAGCGCCTCACAATCCGAGGATGGTGGAGGCGATGATGGTGCGCTGCACCTCGTTCGAGCCTCCGTAGATGCTGGTCTTGCGGTAGTTCAGATAGGTGGGTCCGGTGCGCTGCGCCCAGTCCGGGGCGGCGATGTCGTCGGCGCCGACCGGCACCGCGTCCGGGCCCGCCACATCGAGCATCAGCTCGGTGGCCGCCTGCTGCAATTCGGTACCGCGCAACTTCAGCACCGACGACACCGGATTCGGTTTGCCCTCGGCGGAATTGGCCACCACCCGCAACAGCGTCAGTTCGAGCGCCAGCAGTTCGTTCTCCAACTCGGCGACGCGGGTAGCGAAAACCGGATCCTCCAGCAGTGTGCCGGAGCCCGTCGGAATCTGTGCCGCATGCTTTTTCGCGGTGGCGATCACGACCTTGGTGCGACCCACGCCGGCAATACCCGTGCGCTCGTTGCCGAGCAGGAATTTCGCGTAGGTCCAGCCCGCATTCTCCGCACCGACCAGTTGATCGGCGGGGACCCGCACGTTTTCGAAGAAGACCTCGTTGACCTCGTGCCGGCCGTCGATCAATTTGATCGGCCGCACGGTGACGCCCGGCGAATTCATATCGAAGAGCAGCATCGAAATACCGGCCTGCTTCTTCGGCGCATTCGGATCGGTGCGCACCAGGCAGAAGATCCAGTCGGCGTACTGGGCCAGCGTCGTCCAGATCTTCTGGCCGTTGACGATGTAGGAATCACCGTCGCGCACCGCGGTGGTGCGCAGCGAGGCGAGATCGGATCCGGCGTCGGGCTCGGAAAAGCCCTGGCACCACCAGATGTCGAGGGCGGCGGTCGGCGGCAGGAAGCGCTGCTTGAGTTCCTCCGAGCCGAATTGCGCGATGACCGGGCCGATCATGTTCGCGTTGAAGGTCAGCGGCTCGGGTACGCAGGCCAGCTGCATCTCGTCTTCCCAGATGTGGCGCTGCATCGAGGTCCAGTCCTGGCCGCCCCACTCCACCGGCCACTTCGGCACCGCGATGCCCTTGGCGTGCAGGAGTTTGTGGGCGGTGACGATGTCCTCGCGGGAGAGTTCCCGGCCGTTTTCGACCTTGTCCCGGATCTCGGCCGGTATCTCGGTCCGAAAGAACGTGCGTAGTTCGTCCCGGAAGGCCACCTCGTCGGGTGACAGGGCAAGTTTCATGGGCATCTCCCACCGTATTTCGTAGGTCCGAATCGAATCTACGCCTCGAATCGAACCGCTCGTCGACCGGATCATAAACGACGAATCGCGCCCGGTGCCGCGATCCCGAGCGGCCCGCTGCCGCGGCCGGCGCGAAGGAACCTTTAGGTTGTGGCGAAATGGCCGTACCCTGCGCAATTCGCGATGTGCAGATTAAGTTAATCGCAATTCGCATGCGTTCCGGCGATTTCCCCGCCACGGTAAACGCGCGGGGCGATCGACGCCGGGATGCGGGCCGGTTTGCCGTTTCGGCAAGAATCCTTGCCGGCGTTCCGGCGCTCCGGTGATTCTGGGTGCAGGCGCCGACGGGGCGCCCCGAGCGACGAGGAGTCTCATGTCCGCCACATCACCCACCGAGCCCGCGGTGTTCTGGGAGCAGCGGTATCGCGACAGCGACCGGGTCTGGAGCGGGAATCCGAATCCGTTGCTGGTGCGCGAGACCGCGGATCTGCGGCCGGGCCGCGCCCTGGATCTGGGCTGCGGCGAAGGCGCCGACGCGGTCTGGCTGGCGGGGCAGGGCTGGCGGGTGACCGGCGTGGACATCTCGCAGACCGCGCTGGAACGCGCCGCGGCCCATGCCGAGCAGGCCGGCCTGGGCGAGCACATCGCGTGGCAGCGCCACGAACTCGGGCGCACCTTCCCGGACGGCAGCTACGACCTGATCAACGCCCAGTTCCTGCAGTCACCGGTGGCACTGGACCAGGACGGTGTGCTCCAGCGCGCGGCCGAGGCGGTGGCGCCCGGCGGCACCCTGCTCATCGTCATGCACGCCGGCTGGCCGACCTGGATGACGCCCGAGGAACATCCGTTCGACGCCATCTTCCCCACCCTCGACGGCGTCCTGCACGCCCTGCGCCTCGGCGAGGAATGGACCGTTCGCACCTGCGAGCCGGTCGAACGCGCGCTGACCTCCCCCGACGGCCGCTCCGGCACCCGGGTCGACAACGTCTGGCGTCTCTCCCGCGCCGCCGCCGGTGACTAGCTGCGCGGCTTGCGGCGGTCGTATTTGCGCGGGCCCTCGCGGCGCGGGCCGCGGCTCAGGGAACGATGCGACGGCGGGCCCTGGTCCAGCTGCAACTGGATCAGGACGCCACTGATCCTGGTGCGCCGCAACGCATCCAGGGTCTCCGACGGCAGATCGGCGGGAAGCTCGACCAGGCTGTGGTCGGGGCGGATGCTGATATGGCCGAAGTCGCTGCGACGCAGACCGCCCTCGTTGGCGATGGCGCCGACGATCGCGCCGGGAACCACACGGTGCCGTTTGCCGACCGCGATGCGGTAGGTGGCCATCTCCGCGTCGGTGGCGCGATGACGCTGCGGACCGCCCTCGGGACGACGCTCGCGGTCCTCGCGCGGGGCCCGTTCGCGGCGCGCCGGGCGGATCGGCTCGGGCTCGGCCTCCATGAAGAAGTTGTCGCCGTCGTGGCCCCCCACCGCCAGAGCGGCGGCGATATCGGCGAGCGGGATGTTGTGCTCGGCCTCGTAATCCTCGATCAGCTTGCGGAACAGCGCGAGATTCGACGCCGACAGATTCTCCGTGATCGCGTCGTGGAATTTGACCACGCGCTGGGCGTTCACGTCGTCGACGCTGGGCAGCTGCATTTCGGTCAGCGGCTGGCGGGTGGCACGCTCGATCGCATCCAGCAGCCGGCGTTCGCGCGGCGCGACGAACAGCAGCGCCTCACCGGTGCGCCCTGCCCGGCCGGTGCGGCCGATGCGGTGCACATAGGACTCGGTGTCGTGCGGGATGTCGTAGTTGACCACATGCGAGATGCGGTCGACGTCGAGTCCGCGCGCGGCCACATCGGTGGCGACCAGGATGTCGAGGGTGCCGGACTTCAGCTGGCCGATCGTGCGTTCGCGCTGGTTCTGCGCGATATCGCCGTTGATCGCGGCGGCCGAATAACCGCGCGCGCGCAGTTTCTCGGCCAGTTCCTCGGTGGCCTGCTTGGTGCGCACGAAGAGGATCATCGCCTCGAACGGCTCGACCTCGAGAATCCGGGTCAGGGCGTCGAGTTTGCGCTGATGCGAGACGTGCACCCAGCGCTGGGTGATGTTGGTGTTGGTCGAGGTCTTGGATTTGACCGTGATCTCGACCGGATCCTTGAGGTACTGCTTGGAGATCTTGCGGATCACCGACGGCATGGTGGCCGAGAACAGCGCGACCTGCTTCTCCGCGGGAGTGTCGCGCAGAATGCGTTCGACGTCCTCCTGGAATCCCATCTTCAGCATCTCGTCGGCCTCGTCGAGCACGAGATACCGCAGCTGGGTGAGATCGAGGGTGCCGCGTTCGAGGTGGTCGATGACCCGGCCCGGCGTGCCGACGACGACCTGCGCGCCGCGCCGCAGACCCTGCAGCTGGACCGCGTAGTTCTGACCGCCGTAGATCGGCAGCACGTGGATACCCGGCAGATGTGACGAGTAGCGGCCGAACGCTTCGGCCACCTGGATCGCCAGCTCGCGGGTCGGCGCGAGCACCAGCGCCTGCGGCGGCTTCGGCCGCTTGTCCAGGCCCATCAGAATCGGGATCGCGAAGGCCGCCGTCTTACCGGTACCGGTCTGGGCCAGGCCGACGACGTCGGCGCCCGCGAGCAGCGGAGGAATGGTGGCCGCCTGGATCGGCGAGGGAGACTCGTAGCCGACATCGGCGATCGCCGCGAGCAGCCGATCGTCGATGCCGAGGTCGGCGAACGACGGCTCGGTCACGTCGCCGCTGTCGCCGGGGTACCCGGTGGCGGCGTCCGCGGGCCCTTCGTGGTTGCGCTCGTCTGCGCCTTCGGGCCTGTCGCCCTCGCCGCCGGGCACGCTGTCGACCGATGAGTTGTTCATATTGACCAGCAGTTTAATGCCTTGCGGTGGCCGCCCGGACCATCGGGCCAATACGGTGAGACCTATGCAACCGCAGCAGCCGCCCTTGCGCGACGTTCCGGAATCCGCCGAACCCCTGCGGCCCACCGCATCTGCGCCCGCCGAGCCGAATTCTCGCGAGGACGCCGGCGCGCTCGTGAGTGACGAATCCGACACTGCGGACGCACCCGGAACCGCCCGGCCCGACACCGGAATCTCCACCGCCGACGCGATCGGCAGTCCCGTCCCGATCGTGATCACCTACTCGACCACCGCGGAGGCCGGGCGGCCCGCTCCCGCGGTGAGCGGTGGACTCGAACCCCGGCCCGCCGCCCGACCGGCACCCGCCCCGGCTCCGGCGCGGGCGGTCGATATCGCGGTCGTGCAATTCGGGCCGTACACCGACAAGTCCGCCAATCTCGCCGCGCTGCGCGACCATGTTCGCGCCGCCGCCGAGCACGGTGCGAAAGTGGTTGTCGCCCCGGAATATTCGATGTTCGCGGTGAAGCGGCTGGACGAACGGGTGGTGGCGGCGGCCGAGCCGATCACCGGCCCGTGGGCGAGCGAATTGCGCGGGCTCGCCGCCGAATTCGGGGTGCACGTGGTCGCCGGCGTCGTCGAGGCGCCGGGCGGGCAGATCACCGACCGCATCTACAACACACTGATCGCGGCGGGCCCCGATGCCGAGTTCGCGGCGGTCTACCGCAAGGTGCACCTCTACGACGCCTTCGGATTCCGCGAATCGGAGGTGGTCGCTCCCGGCCCGATCGAGGATCCCGCCACCTTCACCGTCGACGGCGTCACCTTCGGCCTGCAGACCTGCTTCGACCTGCGCTTCCCGGAGGGCTGCCGCCGGGTGGCCGCCGCGGGGGCGCAGGTGTTGTTACTTCCCGCGCAATGGATTCCGGGACCGGGCAAGCTGGATCAGTGGACCACGCTGCTGCGCGCCCGGGCCATCGAGAACACGGTCTACGTGGCCGCCGCGGACCACTGCGCCCCGCGCGGCGCGGGCGCGTCGATGATCGTCGACCCCTCCGGCAATCTGCTCGCCGAACTCGGCGATGCCCCCGGTATCGCCACCAGTCGCATCGACCTCGATCACCTGCGGCAGATCCGCACCACCAACCCGAGCCTGAGCCTGCGCCGATTCACCGTCGAGCCATAGACTGGTGGCACCATGATCTATCCGGATCGTCGGTCGGCCGGTCGCACGCTGGGTGAATCGCTGTCGCACCTGCGGGCGTGGCATCCCCTGGTGCTGGGACTGCCGCGCGGTGGGGTGCCGGTCGCGGCCGCGGTGCGCGAGATCATCGGCGGGGATCTGGATGTGCTGCTCGTCCGGAAGCTCGGCGTGCCCTGGCAACCCGAGCTGGCGATGGGCGCCATCGGTGAGGACGGGGTCCGGGTTCTCAACGACGACGTGCTGCGGCAGACCGGTGTGCGAACCGAACAGATCGCCGCCGTGGAGCAGGCCGAGCGCGCGGAACTGTCGCGCCGGCAGCGCATGGTGCGCGCGCAGGTGCCGCGGGTGCCGATCGGCGATCGCACGGTGGTGATCGTCGACGACGGGATGGCCACGGGCGCGACGGTCGCCGCGGCGTGCCGCGTGGCGCGGTCGCACCGGCCGCGATGGATCACGGTGGCGGTGCCGGTGTCCTCGATCGAGGCGATGGAGCGGCTGCGCGGCCTGGCCCGGGAGACGGTGTGCCCGCTGATTCCACGCTCCCTCGGCGGAGTCGGCGGGGCGTATCGCGATTTCCATCAACTCGACGACGAGGAGATGCTGGACCTGCTGCCGACCGCGCACCACCCCGGCGGCTGAGGAACCGCGCCGGCACGAATCACTCGCTCTCCGAGTCGATCTCGCGCACCCCTTTCCGATGCCGCTGCGCGAGGTCGGCGTAGTAGCCGGGGTTGATCTTGACCCAGCCTTCGGCCTGGGTGCCGGCGATGGGGCGTTTGACCTGGGCCGGCGCTCCCGCGGCCAAGACGCCCTCGGGGATCTCGGTGCCGGGCTGGACCAGCGAGTGCGCGGCGATCATCGAACCGGCGCCGATCGTGGCCATATCGAGGACCGTGCTGCCGTTGCCGACGATCGCCTCCGCGCCGACGCTCGCGCCGTGCAGCACCACGCTGTGCGCGATCGTAGCGCCGGGCCCCACCTCGACGGGCACGTCGGGCGGGGTGTGAATCACGGTGTTGTCCTGCACATTCGCCCGTTCGCGGACGATGATCGGCGCGAGGTCGGCGCGCAGCACGGCCCCGTACCAGACCGACGCGTTCGCCTCCACGCGCACATCGCCGATCAGGGTGGCGGTCGGCGCGATGAACGCGGTCGGATCCACCTGGGGCCGTTTACCTTCGAATTCGTAGCAGGGCATGCGTTCTCACCATTCGTTGTCGTCGGCGACCACTCGTTCCGCGGCCGCGACCATCGGGCGCAGGTGCGCGGCAAAGGTTTCCGCGGTGACACCGACGATATCCACCTCCGCACGGGTGCGGACCGCGTAGCGGCCGTCGCCGGCGACGTCGATCCAGCACAGCACGCCGAGCGGGCGCATGCTGTCGTCGGCGCGGCGCGCGGAGACCACGATCTGACCGATGCCGTCGCGAGGCTGTTTGAGCAACCGCCGCATCCGCGCGGTAGTGGAGGGACCGGCGACCGGCACCGTCACCAGATCACGACTGTCCTCACGCACCCGGTCCAGTGGTGCCGTGCGACGCGGTTCGCTTCCGGCCGGATACTCCGGCAGCAGCGAGACCACCCGCGCCGCGAGGGAGGCGGAATTTCCGACGAACAGCCGCACGTCGCCGCCGCGATCGGCCGCGTCGCCGTGGCGCTGGGCCGCGACCACCGTGATGTGGCCGGCGGCCGCGCCGAGCACCCGTACGGGCCGGGCCTCCGGCGCGCCGCATTCGCCGAAGACCTCGACGCATACGGTGGGCCGGGCGAGCAGCCGCAGCGCCGCCTCCAGATCGGGGTCCACGGTGCGGTCGCACCACTCGGTCAGCTCCGGCAATTGCGCGGCCCGTTCGGCGCTGTCGCGGGCGGACGACCGCACCGCGAGCGGATACGGGATCCGGTCACCGTCGATCCGTTGCCATGCCATCGCGAATTGATCGGGTGTCAGCGTCCATTTCACCGCCGCCGGCCCGCCTCGTCCGCCGCCGTCACCGCGCGGTCAGTCATCCTCGGACCATTCGCCCAGCACGGGCGGGGTGGTCGGGTCGAGGATTCCGACCAGTTCGCCACCCGGCTCGGCCGGTTCGAGGAAGGTCGGCTCGTCGTCGAATTCGGAGTAGTAGTCCTCGTCCTCGTCCTCGTCGCGGCGGATCGGCTTCGCCGCCACCGGAGTCGACGGACCCTGCCGCACCGCATCGCCCGCGGCGAACGCGCCCCCCGCCAGGCCGCCCACGATGCCCGCCCCCATTCCGGACATCGAGTCGGCGCCGGGGTTGTGGTCCTGGTCGTGGTCGTCGCGCTTGGCCGAATCGGAGTTCTGCGCGGTCGACGCCGGGGTGGTGGCCGCTCCGGCGGGACCCACGGCGGCGGAGACCACGTCTGGCTTGCCTCCCGGTGCCGCTGCCGCCGGGGCGAATTGCGCGGTGTTCGACGGTTTCGGTTGTGTGACAACCGGTTTCGCGGTCGCGGCCACCGGCGCATCGGGTACCGTGGCGGCCGCAATCGTGCTGTGCACCGGAGTGGGAACCGGGGCGGAGGGCTCCACGAGCGTCGGTGCGGCAGCGGCGGGTGCGACGGCCGCGGGACGATCGGTTGCCTGCTGATCACCGCCGGGCCGATCACCGTCGGCCGGGTCGCCGGCGGGTGCGACGGGCCGATCCGCCGAAGCCGCTTCCGGGGCCTGCGGTCTGTCCACCGTCGGCGTCACCTGGGCGCCCGTCGCCCGCCCGATCAGATCCGCACTGCCGCCACCCGGCGCGGTCGCCTCGTTACCCGGTTGTACGACAGCGGGATTCGGATACATGCCGCCGTCGGGAAACGCCGGCACACTGTCGCCGGTGCGCAGAAAGACGCCGGCATAGACCGAATCCATCACCCGCACGGCGTCCTGGCGCAGGTTCTCGGCACTCTTCTGCACGGCGACGTTTGCGGTGGCCTGTTTCGGATCCAGCAGTGCCGCTTCCAGATCCGGATGGGCCGTCACCTGTTGCGAGACCGAGGCGCGCAATGTCTCGGCTGCGTCGTTGGCCTGCGCGAGTCGTTGTCCGACAACCGCCATCACATCGGACAGCTCTTGGCCCAGTCGTTCGAAGGCGGTCACCGCGTCGGCGGCCAGCTGCGCGGCGCCACCGCGCCAGCCGTCGGCGATGGCGCCGCGAATTTCGGTGTGCGCGGACTGGACCGCGTCGGCCATGGCGGCCGCCGAACTCTGCCAGGCCTGGCGGCCCGCGGTGATGATCTCGGGATTCAATTCCTGCACCCCACGCTGAATATCGCGATGGGTGAGGTGGTCGAACATCTCGACCGTCGGGGCGTAATCCGGATCGGTATGCCCCTGCGCCGGCGGTGTCCCGTTGCCGCTGACCCTATGCATGTCCCACCCCCACCGGCTGCGACGGCGTTACGACCACCGGGGGTGGTGCGGCCTTGCCGATCGCCGCGGCGGCATCGGCATCGTGCTGGGCGTAGGCGGCCGCGGCCGCGCGCAGGGCCTGCGCCAATTGCCGTGCGGCATCGGCGTATTCGCGTAACCGATCGACCGCGTCGGCGGCCTTGCCCTCGAAGCCGCGGCGCAGCGAGTGTCCCGACTCGAAACCGCCGAAGCCCGGCAGGGACGCGGCCGCGCCGAGTGTCCGGATCTGCTGCTCGACCTGGTCGGCCAGCGACTCGTAGCGGCGCGCGCAGCGCTCGTGGGTGCCGTCGCCGACGAGTACGCCGTCGATCCACAGCTCTCCGTCGTCGACCGCCTGGGCCAGCGCACCGACATCGTTGCGCAGATCCCCGGCCTCTTGTGACTGCATCGCGGTCCCCCTTTCTCAACCCACTTCCGCGGCGCCGTGACGACGGTCCGCGACCTCGCGGATCCACTCCGCGATATCGGCGGTGACCGCCGCGTGCACCGGCTCGTGCAGCAAATCGTGCCCGGCATCGGTGTACTCGTGCAACCCCACCGACGGGTGCCGGGCCGCCCACGCACGCGCGGAGTCGATCGGTGCGCGGCGGTCGTCGACGCCGTGCAGCGCCAGCATCGGCAGTCCGGGCGGGAGGGCGGCGGGCGATTCGACGGCCCGCTTCGGCGTCCCGGTCAGCACCATGCCCGCGCACCCGGACATCTCCGGCAGCGACAACGATGCGAGACAGGTCGCCGCGCCGAGCGAGTGGCCCGCCAGGAACAGCGGCGGATCGGGCCGCTCGGCGCGCAGCACCCGGACCAGCGCCGCGGCGTCGCCCGCGAGTTCGGGCAGCGTTCCCGGCGCCCCCGGATCGCCTTCGCTCAACCCCTGGCCGGCGGTGTCCAGGCACCAGACCTCGATACCGCGCGCGCCCAGGCCCCGCCCGAGCCGATGGTAATGCCCACTGTGCTGGCCGGTTCCGGGCAGGAACGCCACCAGTGCCGGCGGCCGCTCCACCGGCCACCGCCGGTAGTGCAGTCGACCGCGGGCACCCTGGAAGTACGGCATCAGCCCATTGTCACGGGCAGGCCGTCCGCGAGCCGTCCCGGCCCGGCGAAGTGAGGCCGATATCCGACACGCCCCCCTCACGCCACGCCGTACGACCTCGAATGATTACGCTGTTGCGCGACTCGGCACGCGAGCGGGCGTCGGCCGCGTGCGGGTGTCCGGACTCAGGAGGGCCGCGATTGATTCTGTTCGGTGATCGTGTCGTGTGCAGCACCGATGACCTGATGAGGGCAGCGCGCTGCGAATTCGCGCTGCTGCGCGCGCTCGATACCGAACTGGGCCTTGTCCTTTCGCCTGATGCGACCGATGCGGTGCACTTCCCGCTCGGCTCGGACGCACTGTCGGACGAGGTGTTCGACGATGTGTACGCCGCCCTCGATGCGAGCGTGATCACCATCGATCCGCCGGCCGCCGCCACCGCCTCGGAGTTGCGCGGCGCACACGACCGCACCGTCGCCGCACTCGGCACCGACGCGCCCGCGATCTTCGGGGCGACATTCTTCGACGGGACCTTCGCGGCCGGATGCGCCGTTCTCGTCCGCCGCGACGACCCCGCACCGGTGCGCACGCGGCGGACCGCGGCGCCGCCGGACATCGTCGCGTCCGACGAGGCCGGGGCGGCGGCTGTCGCCGACGCGGTCCACGAAGCGCCGCCGATCCCGGATTCCACCTTCGTCCTGTACGTCCGCTCGTCGTCGTCCGATGTCGCGGCGCTCATGGAGGCTGCCGCGTGTGCGCGCCTGGTGCGAGACAACGGGTTCGACGTCGATCCGTGGGTCCGGATCCGGGATGCCGCGGGTGCGGAGCGGATTCACGAACTCGGTCCGGCCGAGACCGTCTACGCGGCGCGGCGGATTCGGCTCGCCGCGATCCTGACCGCCAAACAGGACGAACTGCTGCCCGTGCAGTGGGGAGACCGCCGCTATCTCGCCTGCGGGCGATGCGCGAGCTGCACCGCCGAACTGGTGGCCGGGCGCGATCTGCTGCTGGTGGCCGGTATGCGGCCGTCGGTGCGGGCGCAGCTGCGTGATGCCGGCATCACCACGGTCGATCGCCTCGCCGCCGCGGATTCGTCGGTGACCGGCGTTGCGGTACAGACCTTTTCGACGCTGCGACGGCAGGCCGAACTGCAGTTGCGCCGCGAGCGCACCGGACGCCCGGCCTACGCGGTCACGGATGCGGCCGCCTTCGGTGAGCTGGCCCCGCCCGATGCCGGCGATGTCTTCGTGGCGGTCGCCGGGTCGGCCGTCGGCGTCGGCGTCGCGGCGCGGAGTGCGGACGGCGGCGACGGGGTGTTCCTGTTCCACGCCTTCACCGCGCACGATCCGGTGGCGCTGCTCGAATTTCTCGCCGATCGCCAGCAACACCACCCCGACCTGCGGATCTACCACTTCTGCTCGCCGATCCGGACGCTGCTGGCCGACCTGTGCGCGCGCTGCGGCGCCGACGAGGAGACCGCCGACGACCTGCTCGGCGCCCTGCTGGACCTGTATCCGATCGTGCGGTCCGCGCTGCTGATCGGTGCCCGGACCTACGATCTGCCGGAAGTACTCGGCCTGCTCGATCCCGACGCGGAAGCGATCCGCGCCGACCTCGAATCGGCTTGTGCGGCAACACTGCGCCTGCGCGAGCGACTCTGCGAACTCGCCGCCGAGCACGACATCCAGCCCTGCCCGGTCCCGCGTCGCACCCTCGCCGAACAACCGGCCGCGGTGGAGGCGGCGCTGCGCGAATTCGCCTTCGACTACGACGAAACCCGCAGCGCCGGACAGCAAGCCGCCGCCATGATGGCCGCGGTACTGGGTTATCACCGGCGTGAGCGGCAGCCGCTGCACTGGGCGCACGAGGACCGCCTGCACCGGCCGATCGGCGAATGGGCCGATACCCCGGGCGTTCTCGTCGCGGACTGGGCCAGCGTCGACACCAAATGGCAGCACACCGACGACCGGCCGATGCGGCGCTACCTGAAGCTCACCGGCCGGCTGGGCACCGGTCGCCCGCCGCCGCCGGGCACCGCGGTACGCACGCTCTACGATTCGCCGGTGCCCGACCTGCCGGCCACCCCCGGCCGGCGCGCCACCGCGGCGGCGACGGTGCTCGGCTTCGCCCTCGACGACAACTTCGACGATGTGGTGCGGGTGGAGGAACTGCTGCCGCCGGGGTGTGCCCCCTACGACGAACTGCCCGTCGCCATCGTGCCCGATCCGCCGGGCCGCGACGACAATCTGGAACAGGCGCTGAACGCCGTGGCGCACGATCTGCTGGTCAGCCTGCCGGACGTCCCCTTGACGGCTGCCTTCGACCTGCTGTGCCGGCGACGGCCGCGGCTGCACGGATCGACCGCGCTCCCACAGGTTTTCGGCGACTACGCGGCCGCGATCACCGCCGCGGTGCTCGATCTGGACTGCTCGTATCTCGCGGTGCAGGGACCCTCCGGCACCGGCAAACTCGACACGACCGCGCGGGTGATCGAGCGGCTGGTCACTCGCTACAAATGGCGCGTCGGTGTGGTGGCGCAAACGCATTCGGCCGCCGAGGTGTTGCTCGACGCCGTGGTCCGCGTGGGTGTCCTGCCGGAACTGGTCGCCAAATCGGATGTGCACAGCGTGGCGCCGGAATGGCTGGGGATCGCCGCCGACCGCTATCCGCGCTTCCTCGACAACGCGGTGAACGGTTGTGTGATCGGCGGTCTCACAGGCGATTTCACCGATCCCGAGCAGGTGACGCCGCAGAGTCTGGATCTGCTGGTGATCGCCGACGCCGGGTATTTCCCGCTGGCACAGGCGATCGCGGTGGGTGCGTCGGCGCGGAATCTGTTGCTGGTCGGCGATCCGGCGCCGCTACCGGGCACCGGCGTGCACCCGGAGCGCGTGCACGAATCGGCACTGGGCCGCATCGTCGGCGACAACCCCACGGTGCCCACGGCTTTCGGCTATTTCCTGGAACGCACCTGGCGAATGCATCCGCAGGTGTGCGGGCCGGTGTCGTCGCTGCGCTACGGCCGCCGGCTGCGCTCCAACGAGACGGTCACTCTCGCCCGCGAACTCGAGGGCGTCGCGCCGGGCGTGCGCGCGGTACCGGTCGATCATCACGGCAACAGCACCGAATCCGCGGAGGAGGCCCGCGAGATCGTCCGCCAGGTCCGGTCCCTGCTGGGCCGCACCTGGCGCCAGGGCGTACTCACCCGGCGGCTGCATCCGCACGACATCCTGGTGGTCACGCCCTATCACGCGCAGGTGGCGCGCATTCGAATGCTGTTGTCGCGAGCCCGGATCGAGGATGTGGTGGTCGGCACCGCCGATCGCTTCCGCGGGCGGGAGGCGGCGGTCGTGCTGATCTCGATGACGACCTCGGCCCCCGCCGACGCACCGCACGGAATGGACGACCTGCTCTCCCGGCACTGGCTGACCACCGCCGTCTCCCGGGCGATGTGGTCGGCGATCATCGTGGCCTCGCCGCTGCTCACGGACTATCTGCCCGAGACACCCGAGCAGCTGCCCGATCTGGCCGCCTACCTCGAACTGACCGGGCGCGGCTAGCCGAAGTTGCGGCCCTCGCCCCGATACGTCGGCACCGTGGTGCGCCGGTCGTCGGCATCGACGACATGGATGGCGTCGAAGCGTTCGCACAGCTCTCCGGCCTTGGCGTGGCGCATCCACACCCGGTCCCCGACGGCCAGGTCCGCGGCGCCCGTGAACGGCGTCTGCACCTCCCCCGCGCCCTCGGTGCCGATCAATCGCAAACCCTTGGGCCACACCGGTTTCGGTACGCGCGACGCACCGGCCGGACCGGAGGCGATATAGCCGCCGGCGAAGACGGTGGCGATGTCGGCGGCCGGGCGGCGCAGCACCGGCAGCGCGAAATACAGCGCCGGATGGGGTGTGAACGCGCGATATCCGTCGAACAGGGTCGGCACGTAGAGGCCGGATCCCGCGGTCACCTCGGTGACCTCGGGCGCTGCCACACTCACCTCGATCGACCCGCTGCCGCCGCTGTTGACGATCTCGAGTTCACCGGCCACCGCACGCACCGCCTCCAGCACCCGCGTACGACGCGTGCCGATTTCGGCCGCGGAGAGCCGCTTGACCAGCCGCACCGCGGGATTGGTGTCGGGCAGGCCGGCGATCTGGGCCTCGTAGGTCATCACACCCACCACCCGGAACCCGCGCTCGCGCGCGACCCGGGCCAGCCGCTCGGCCTGCTCGGGCGTCCGGATCGGCGATCGGCGCACCCCCAGGTGCAGCGGGCCGACTCGCAACGAGGCATCGACGTCCAGGCATATGCGCGGGCTGATTCCGGCGCCACCGACCGCGGCGCGAATCAGATCCAGCTGCGCGACGTCGTCGACCATCAGCGTGATCGAGTCGAGCAGGGTGCTATCGGCGCCCAAGTCGGCCAGTGCGGCGCGATCGACGCTCGGGTAACCGAGCAGAATGTCGCGCGCCCCGTGGCCGGCCAGCCACAGCGCCTCACGCAACGAATAGGACATGATGCCGGCGAATCCGCCGCGGCCGGTGAGCTGCGGTCCGAGTACTTCCTCGAGGACCGCGCGGCAGCGCACCGATTTACTGGCCACCCGGATCGGCACGCCGCGGGCCCGGCGCACCAGGTCCGCCGCGTTGGCGCGCAGCGCGCTCAGGTCCAGCGCGGCCAGGGGCGGATCGAGGTCCGCGGTGGCGGCGTGCAGGTCGGCGATGGGCGACGCGTCTGTCACCACATCAGCCAATCACGAAACTGGTCATACGTCCAGGAGTGCTGGGCGCGTCGTTACCGATCGACCGCCTTGGTGATCAGCGTCGCGACCAGATCGTCCAGCACCACGAGTGTGGTCTCGTCGTCACCGTCGGCGAGCCAGCGCAGAACCGCGCCCTGGATCACGGCCAGCACATACGCCGAGATGGCCGTGACCGGCTCGATCCACTGGGTGTTCGAGCGCTCCGCGCAGGCGTCCAGCGCCGCACCGACCTCGGCGTCCAGATCGCGCAGCCACTCCGTCGCCGAGAGCCCGGAACAGTCGGCCTCCCCCTCCCAGCGGCGACGTAAGGCGCTGATCGTGAGATCCAGCGTGTGCACCTGCCGTTGCGGCGTGGCCCGGATGGCCGACCACATCGCACTCACACCGGCATGCAGCACCACCCGCAACGCGCGCGTGCCCGTGCAATCGCAGGCGGCCGACGCGGCGTCGATGGCCTCCTGCACGATCGGCCGCGGCCGAACCTGAATCATCTCTCCACTAGCGCTCAACGACGACTCCCTCGGCGAAAGAACTCGCGCACCTCGCCTGCGCGGCTCGTTCAACGGGCATCCGATCCACGGTGACCTGTTCCGAGTTCTACCCCGGGCGACCCGTTCAACATCCGTCAATGTTAGAGGGTTTTCGGGGATCGTGACCAGGTTCGATAGGCCGTTCCGTACTGAAAGATTGTTTTGTTACCTCCCCGACACACCCCGCGCGGTGGTTCGGCGGCGGATCCGCCACGGTCAGCGTGGGCGGCGCCCGGGCGCAAACGCCCAAAACTCTACGGCCTCCCGGCCGGAATCGTTATATCGATGTGGGCGAGCACACAGGTGACCCAACGCCACCCCACCGCCGCGAACCCGCCGATAACCTGGAGTCGTGACAACGGTGCGCCCCGATCATCTCCACATTCCCGGCACCTTCAACTACCGCGACGTCGGCGGCCTGCGCACGGCGAGCGGGACCAGGATTCGCAGCGGAGTTCTGCTCCGGTCGGCCCAGCTGTGCCGGCTGGACGAACGCGGACACGACATCCTGCGCCGGCTCGGCGTCGCCACCGTGCACGATCTGCGCGGGCCCGGTGAAGCCGACCGGATGGGCGTCGACATCCTTCCCGACGACGTGCGCCTGGAGGTGACACCGTTCCACTCCGGCGTCGGCGCCGCCCGGGCCCCGCACGAGGCCCCGCAGGAACCGGCGCTGCCACCACACGAGGCGGCGGCGCGCGACGATGCCTCGACGACCAGCCGCCATCTCGATCTGCTCGAGGTCTACGCCGAATTCCCCTCGATGCCGGAGGCGGGCGTCGCGATCACCGCCATGGCACGGTCGCTGGCCCGCGGCGACGGCGCGGTGCTGGTGCACTGCGCGGCCGGTAAGGACCGCACCGGCTGGGCGATCGCCACCCTGCTGCGCGCCGTCGGCGTCACCGAGGACGACGTGCTGGCGGACTACCTGCTCAGCAACGAGGCGGTCGAATCGCTGGCCGCCGACATCGCGCGCAATTCCGGCGAGCCGCTGCCGCCCGCGCTGCTGGGGGTGAGCATCGAATACCTCGCCGCCGGCACCGAGGCCATGCACCGCCACTACGGCACCATCGACGGCTATCTCGAGTCCATCGGCATCACGCCGCAGCTGCGGGCCGCCCTGCACACCCGCCTGCTGGAGTGAACCGGTACCGGCGCACCGCAACGGCTATCCGGTGCGGTGGACCAGACCGTCGGTATCGATGCTGACCTGATTTCCGGTGTGGAACCAGCTGCCCGTGAACCGCGATTCGGTGGTCTGCGGGTCGTTCCAGTAGCGCGGGGTGATATTCGGTCCGCGACAGAGCAATTCGCCGCTACCGACCCCGGCCCGCGGCCCCCACAGCGCCAATTCCGTACCGCCGAACGGGAATCCGAGAACGTCGCGGCCGGGCGTCGCGCCGCTGTCCACCCGTGCCAGTCCGATACCGCTGGTTTCGGTCGCACCCCAGACCGACCACTGCCGGGCCAGCGGGAACACCTCGCGCAGCGCCTCGGCGACGATTTCCGCGGTGCCGGCGTCGGTCGCGGCCAGTTCGGCGCGATGTCCCGCACTGCACACCTGGCGCACGCCCTCCGCCCGCAATCCGGCGAGTTCGGGCAGCAGGCCCGCGAAGATGCGGGGCGTCGCGGCCACCATATCGATGCGTTCGGCGACGATCGTCTCGGCGATCATGGCGGGGTCCGGGGCGAGCACGACCGTGCCGCCCACGGCGAAGGTGGGCAGCAGTTGATCGACGCAGCCGCTCGCGTGGGCCAGCGGCATCAGGACCAGATTGCGCAATCCCTCGGTCGGCAGATCGAAGGCCCCCACCACCGAACGCACCGCCGACAGCAGATTCTCGTTGGTCAGCTCGACACCGCGCGGACCGCCCGGCGCCTCCGAAAGACCCTGGCCCGCGGCGCCGCTGGTGTAGCACAACAAAGCGAGCTCGGTCAGCGAGGCGCCGTCGTCGATGAAGGCCGCACCGTCGGGGAAATCGGCGTAACCGGCTTCGGCGCCGCCGCCGTCGAGGACGAAATCCGCGCAGCTGTCCGCGATCACCTGGGCGGCGACGGTATCGGGCAGTCCGTCGTGCACCAGCACCGGCACCGCACCGGACAGCAGGGCGCCGAGGAAGGCCTGAACCCAGCGCGCACCCACCGGCATCCGCACGGCAACCCGGTCGCCGTAGCCGATTCCGTGTTCCTGCAGCCCGCCGGCGATCCGGGAAGCGGCATGCCACAGCTGCCGGTAGGTCAGCCGCGGCCCGCCGATTTCGACGACCGCCTCCCGGGCCGAGAACGCGTGTACCTGCACATCGAGTAGTTCGGTGAGGGCCGGATTCAGATTCCCGTACCGCAGCACGCCGTCGGCTCCGCGAGCAAGAGGGTTGCCGCACCACGGATTTCGCGTCTGCGGATATTCGATCAGAAGCTGCGTCATCAAGTCCCTCCGGATGCCTCGATCAACAGGCACCTGTGACTATATGACGCAGATCACAATCGTGGGGCGTTAGGCGACAAAGATGTCCGAGCGATCACCGCCCGGTGTAGCTCGCCTTCCCCGGGCCCACCTCGAGGAAGCTGCGCACCGCGCCCCGCAAATCCTCGGTGTCGAACAGTTCGCCGGAGACCTTGGGCGTCACCGAATCGGCATGTTCCACGCCGCCGGACCGCCAAGCCTCGATGATCTGCTTGGTGGCCGCGTGCGCCCGAGTCGGGCCGTCGGCGAGGCGGGCGGCCAGCGCCCGGGCCGCGGCGTCGACATCCTCGTGCACCGCGTTGACCACACCCCAGTCGGCCAGGGTGGCGGCGTCGTACAGGTCACCGGTCATGACCAGTTCCCGGGCCCGGCCGGAACCGGCGCGCTCGGCCAGTCGCTGCGGGCCGCCCATCGACGGCGTCAGGCCCACGACCGTCTCCACCAGCCCGAACTTGGCCTTCGGCGCGGCCAGCAGAATGTCGCAGGCCAGCGAGATCTCGAAGGCGGCGGTCAGGGTGAGTCCATGGGCGGCGAAGACCACCGGGCACGGCAGCGCCTCGACCGGGTGGATGATGCCCTGGAACAGGCGCTGCCACAGCTCGGCGCCCTGATCCGCGCTCAATCCGTCGAATTCGTGGACGTCGACACCGCCGGAGACCACCTTGCCCTCGGCGCGGATCAGCAGCGCCCGCGGCGGGTTCGCGGTCAGCTCGGCGAGATCGGTGGCGAGCGATCCCAGCAGCGCCGAATCGAACAGGTTCAACGGCGGATGGTCGATGGTGATGATCGCGAGCTGGGCGCCGGCCTCGGTCTCGGTCCGCTCCAACCGGGTGGGTTTCGAATCGCTCATCGGCCGAATCTATCCAGAAGGGGACGTCACCGGTACCCCGGCCACCGGTCTGCCAGACTGGTGCGGTGGATACCTCGCCGACCGAGAACGCCGGTTCGAACACCGCGACCTATGTCGAGCCCGGCGAATTCAAGCGCGACACCAACTACATCACCACCCGGATCACCGCCGACGGCCGCGACGGCTATCCCGTCGAACCGCAGCGCTATCGGCTGATCGCGGCGCGGGCCTGCCCGTGGGCCAACCGCACCCTGATCGTGCGGCGGCTGCTCGGCCTGGAACAGGTGATCTCGCTGGGGCTGTGCGGGCCGACCCATGACAAACGCAGCTGGACCTTCGACCTCGATCCGGGCGAGGTGGACCCGGTGCTCGGCATCCACTTCCTGCGCGATGCCTACCTCGCGCGCGATCCGGAGTATCCGCGCGGCATCACGGTTCCGGCGGTGGTGGACGTGCCGACCGGACAGGTGGCCACCAACGACTACCCGCAGATCACGCTCGACTTCTCCACCGAATGGACGCAGTTCCACCGGCCGGGCGCGCCGCAGCTGTATCCCGAACCGCTGCGCGCCGAGATCGATCAGGTGAATCGGCGCGTCTACACCGAGGTCAACAACGGCGTCTATCGCTGCGGCTTCGCCGGCAGCCAGGACGCCTACGACGCCGCCTACGACCGGCTGTTCACCGCGCTGGACTGGCTGTCGGAACGGTTGAGCGACCAGCGCTATCTGGTCGGCGACACCATCACCGAGGCCGATGTGCGGCTGTTCACCACGCTGGTGCGGTTCGACCCGGTGTATCACGGCCATTTCAAGTGCAATCGGAACAAGCTGACCGAACAGCCGGTGCTGTGGGCGTACGCCCGCGACCTGTTCCAGACTCCCGGCTTCGGCGATACCGTCGATTTCACCCAGATCAAGCGGCACTACTACGTCGTGCACAGCGATATCAATCCGACCGGAATCGTGCCGAAGGGGCCGGAACTGTCGGGCTGGCTCACGCCGCACGGGCGAGAAGCGTTGGGCGGCAAGCCCTTCGGCGACGGCACCCCACCTCCGCCGCCCCTGCCCGCAGAACGCGTTCCGGCCGCCGACTGGGTCTGACGGTCACCGATGCGCGGAGGCGGCAGTCCGCCTCCGCACCGGATCGTCGTTTCGTTATGCGGTGGTTCCCGCGTAGGTGCCGAAGCTCCAGAACACGCCCTCCGGATCGCGGCAGGTGAACCCGCGCGAGCCGTAGTCCTCGTCGCGAAGTCCGCGCACGATGGTCGCCCCGGCGTCGCGGGCGCGTTCGAAGAGGCCGTCCGGATCGTCGACGACGATGTACACCGAACCGGTCCCGGGCGGCTGCTCGCAGAGCGCGGAATCGTCGCGCTGCGAACCGAGCATGATCCCGCCGCCGCCGGGCCAGCCGAGTTCGGCGTGCTGGACCACGTCGCCGGTGCCGTAGCGGGCGACTTCGACGAAGCCGAAGGCCCGTTGCAGGAAATCGATCGCCGCCGGGGCGTCACGGTAGATGAACGTCGGCCACACCGGGGCCGTCGTCGTTGCGGTTTCGGTGGTTGCGGTTTCGGTCGTTGCGGTATGGGTTGTTTCGGTCATGCTCCCAGCCTTTCTCGCTCGGTATCCCGTCGTCTTGGACGAATGGGAACACCTCGCGGGCACGCCACACCGAGGGCGGGCAACCGGCCGATTCGCGCCATTCGCGGGCCATATGGGCCTGGTCGTAGTAGCCGGTCGCGGCGGCCACCTCGGCGATGCTCACCTCGGGGCGGCGCAACAGACGATGGGAGACCTCGAACCGGGTCAACCGCGCCGCCTCCTTCGGCGTGATGCCGAACTCACCGGTGAATCGCGCGGCCAGATATCTTCTGCTCCAGCCGATGTCGTGCGCCACCCGGGCGACCGCGGGTGCGCCCGCGGGGTCGGTCAGCAGCCGCCAGGCTCGGCGGAGATTGGCGTCCATCTCGAGCCGGCGCGGATCGAGCGCGGCGACCCGCGCGCAGAAGACCTCGTCCAGCACCGCGAACCGCGCCCGCCAGTCGGAGGTCGCGGCGATCCGCTCACGCACTCGCTCGGCGTCGGGCCCCAGCAGGTCCGACAGGTCGACGATCCACTCCCCCAGCTCACCGGCCGGAATCCCGAACAGCGCCCGCGCACCCAGCGGTGTGACCGCCAATTGGATGCCGTGCTGGTAGCCGTTGTGCGCGATCAGTGTCGGTCGCAGGGTCAGTCCGCCGGCCAGCGCGTCCCAGCGGCCGCCGGCCTGATCGGGATGGGAGGACACCGGCACATCGATCGGTTCGCCGATGGTGAGGATCACGGTGATCGTGGTACTCGGCATACCGACGTGCACGCCCGGGTCGAAGCCGTGCAGGAAATATCCGTCGTAGCGGCCGAGGTAGGGCCGCAACGACGGGGCCGGCAACCGGCGCGCTCCCGCGGAGACACCACTCACCTCCTCCACGGTAGGCGTCGCGCGGGCCCGGCGGAACCGGACCCGGGCGCGATTCGTTGCACGGTCGACGGCCGTATCGGCCACCGTCGCCGACTTCGTCCGCGGCCGTCGGACCGGCACCACTAGAGTTTGTGCCGACCGGACGAGAGGGGTGCGTTACCGATGTTCGACAGCGGCGTGGAAAAGGCCGTGCGGTCACTGCTGGACAACGGGGCACAAGTGCAGGCTCCCGCGGTCGCGAAGTACGTCGACCGGTTCCGCCGATCCCATCCGGACGAGAGTCCGGCCCAGATCCTCGACCGGCTCGAGAAGATCTACCTCACGACCGTGACCGGCAGCGGCACCGCGGTCGGCGCCACCGCCGCCGTCCCGGGTGTCGGAACCCTGACCTCGCTCGCGGCGATGAGCGCGGAAACCACCTTCTTCATCGAGGCCTCGGCCGTCTTCACCCTCGCCGTCGCCGCCGTGCACGGCATCGCCCCCGAGGACAAGGAACGCCGGCGCGCGCTGGTACTGGCGGTGGTGCTGGGCGAGAGCGGTATGGAGATCGTGCAGCAGAGCGTGGGCCATTCGGCCAAGAACTGGGGCACGCTGCTGGCGGAGCGGATACCGGGTATCAAGGGGATGAACGAATCACTGATGAGGCGGTTCGTCGTCCAGTTCATCACCAAACGCAGCATGCTCATGTTCGGCAAGGTGCTGCCGGCCGGAATCGGCGCGGCCATCGGCGGATTCGGTAACCGGGCGCTGGGGAAGAATGTGATCGCCAACTCGCACAAGGCATTCGGGCCCGCGCCGATGCGGTGGTCCGGCGGTACCGCGCGCGGCACCGTGATCGACGCGGATCCACTTCCGGCACTGGGTGATCCGGACGGCACCGCCTCCGGTTCGACGGCCGAGCAGCGATGAGCGCGGCTCGCTCGCTCGCCGTCTCGATCAGCGGACTGCACAAGCAGTTCGAGGGTCTCGTGGCCCTGCGCGACGTCTCGTTCACCGTTCCGGCCGGCACCACCGCGGCCCTGGTCGGCCCGCCCGGCTCCGGAAAATCCACGCTCATCGACATCCTGCTCGGATTGCTGCGCGCGGATTCCGGTAGCGCCGAGGCCCCGGGCGGCGGCGGGATCGGCGCGGTACTGCAGCCGCGCGGTCTGCATCCGGCCCGGACCGTGCGAGCCCAGTTGCGGGTATACGCGGCGGCGGCGGGCGTGGACGACGATCGGGTGGACGCGATGCTCGCGACGCTGCGCCTCGGCGAGGCCGCCACGACGCGGGTGCGCGATGTCCCCGAGGGCCTGCGCACGCGGCTGGCCTTGGCGCAGGCACTGCTCGCGCAGCCCCGTCTGCTGGTGCTCGACGACCCGTTCGACGGTCTCGAATCGGCCGAGCGGGCATGGCTTTTCGATTATCTGCGGGCTCATGCCCGGCGTGGTGGGACCACCCTGTTCACCTCGCAGAGCCTCGCCGCGGCCGTGCCGGTGTGCGATCAGGTGATCGTGCTCTCGGCCGGTTCGGTGGCCTATCAGGGCAGTCCGCGCCGGCTGCGGCGCAACCACCCGGATCGGCTGGTGGTCGCGGCGTCGAGTCCGATCGCGCTGGCCACGACGCTGGCCGCGCAGGGTTTCACCGACGCGGTCATGCGCAGCGACGGCAGGCTCGCCGTCGCCGACGCGTCGCGCAGCGAGATCGAGGCCGCCGCGGCGCTGGCGCGGGTCCACCTGGGCGAGGTGGTGGCCGAACCCGTCCATCCGGATCGGGTCCTGGCCATCCTCACCAAATCGTCCGCGCCCCCGGCCTATCCCGCCCCCGCCCCTGCGACCATGTACGGAACGCGATGATGCTGCCGACCCTGCCCACCGTTCCCGCCGAGGTGAGCCGGGCGGCGACCGCCGAACTCCGCAAGATCACCGCGGTGCGCTCGGGATGGCTGCTGCCCCCGGTGCTCGCGGCCGTCGCCTTCGTCGTCGCCTCGGCGTCCGCGGTGCGCGGCTCGGGTCCGCAACCGCACGAAGCGCTGGCGACCGGGACGGCGACCGTCGGGTTGTATCTGGCGATCGCGGTGGCGGTGAGCGCGGCGGCGATCGGCGGCGCGGTCACCGCGGGCGACGAGTACCGCTACCGCAGCATGGGGCTCACCGCGCTGTTCACGCCCGACCGAGATGTGCTCTTCGGCGCGAAAGCCGGTGTGGCCGCGATCTATTCGCTGGTGCTCGCGGCGTGTGCGGAGGTCGGCGCGGCGGTGGGCCTGCTGGCGTTCGGGCGGCACACCGTCGAATTCGGCTGGCGACTGGTCGGGGTGTTCGGCGGTGGCCTGCTCGCGGCGGTGTGCTGGGGCGTGATCGGCGTGAGCCTGGGGTTGCTGGTGCGATCGCCGAACCTGGCTGTCATCGCGATCGCGGGATGGCTGTTCATTCTGGAACCGCTGATCTGGCTGGTCGCCAAGGGGGCGGGAATCGCGGGCGTCGTGGTGCTGCTGCCGGGTTCGGCCACCATCGGCACGGTCGCGGTCGGCTCCTTTCCCGAGAGTCCGTTCCTGCCGCCCAATGCGGCCTCGGCCGTGGTGCTGGTGATCTGGGCCGTCGCCGCCGGGGCGGCCGGTTGGTGGTACCTGCGCACGCGCGACATCTGATCCGCGCGGATTCACCCGCACGGGGTGCGGGAGACACCGGGTGTCGGGGCCCGTCGGTACCGTCGAATCGACATGAACGACACCGAAACCCTCGACTCCGGATCCGGCCGCGACGCCGGCTCGGCCGCAGCGGCACCGTCCCGTGAGCGGTCCGCCCGCGCG
>NZ_CAWMPM010000031.1:0-151699 GCF_963869435.1 Nocardia violaceofusca NBRC 14427 | reverse complement strand
GCAAGGGACGGGCCGTTCGCGTGTCCGGGGACGCCGTACCGGCCGAGTATCACCGGTGCGGCGGTTCGTGTCCTGGTGTCGCGGTGGCGTTGTCGTCGAGCAGGCGGCCGTCCGCGAGTCGCAGCCGGCGGCTCACCCGCACCTCGGCGAGGAACCGTTCGTCGTGACTGACGACCACGATCGCGCCCCGATAGGACTCCAGGGCGCCGACCAGCTGTCCCACGCTCACCAGATCGAGGTTGTTGGTGGGTTCGTCGAGCAGCAACAGCTGCGGCGCGGGCTCGGCGAACAGGACACAGGTCAGGGTGGCCCGCAGTCGCTCCCCGCCGGAGAGGACACCGACCGGCAGGTGGGCGCGGGAGCCGCGGAACAGGAAGCGCGCCAACAGGTTCATCCGCTGCGCGGCGGGCAGATGCGGCGCGGCGGCGGCCAGATTCTCCGCCACGGTCCGGTCGGGGTCGAGCATGTCCAGCCGCTGGGACAGATAGGCGATGCGACCGTCGGCGCGGGTGACGCTCCCGCTGTCGGGGGTGAGGTCGCCGTGCACGATGCGCAGCAGTGTGGATTTGCCCGCGCCGTTGGGACCGGTCAGGGCGATGCGCTCGGGTCCGCGGATGGCCAGATCGGCGCCTTCGCCGGCGAACAATTCGCGGTCGCCGAAACGGAACCGGATGTGCTCGGCGGCGAACAGGGTGCGCCCGGCCGGGACCTCGGTATCGGGCAGGTTCAGCACGATGCGCTGTTCCTCACGCAACGCCCGGCCGGCTTCGTCGAGGCGGTTCTTCGCGGCGTCGAGACGGGCGCCGTGGGTTTCGTTCGCGCGTCCCGCCGACTGCTGGGCGTTGCGTTTCATGGTGCCGGCGAAGATCTTCGGCAGTCCGGCGTTGCCGAGATTACGTTGCGCGTTGCTCGCCCGGCGCGCGGCGCGTTCGCGGGCCTGCTGCAATTCCCGCTTCTCGCGCTTGACCTCCTGTTCGGCGGTGCGGATGTTCTTTTCCGCCACCGCCTGCTCGGCCTGCACCGCCTGTTCGTAGTCGGTGAAACTGCCTCCGTAATAACGAATTTCGCCGTCGTGGAGTTCGGCGATGCGATCGGTGCGGTCGAGCAGGGCGCGGTCGTGGCTGACCAGCAGCAGGCAGCCGTTCCAGTCGGTGAGCACGTCGTAGAGCTGGTGACGGGCCTCCAGGTCGAGATTGTTGGTCGGTTCGTCGAGCAGCAGCACGTCCGGTCGCCGCAGCAGCTGGGCGGCCAGTCCGAGTGAGACGATCTGCCCGCCGCTGAGGGCGTGCAGCCGCCGGTCGAACGGCAACTCGCCCAGTCCGAGCCGGTCGAGTTGGGCGCGCGTGCGTTCCTCGATGTCCCAGTCGGCGCCGATGGTGGTGAAGTGCCGCTCGTCGGTGTCGCCGGATTCGACGGCGGCCAGCGCGGCCAGCACCGGTGCGATGCCGAGGACTTCGGCGACGGTCAGCTCTCCGGTCAGCGGCAGATTCTGCGGCAGGTATCCGAGGACGCCGTCGACGGTGATGCTGCCCGCCGAGGGGGTCAGCTCGCCGGCGATCAGCCGCAGCAGGGTGGTCTTTCCGGCGCCGTTGGGTGCGACCAGGCCGGTCCGCCCGCCCGGCACGCTGAAGGACAGATCCTGGAACACCGGAGTGTCGTCGGGCCAGGTGAACGACAGATTCGAACAGACGATGAAGGCATCGGACATGAGTGAGACCTCGAAAGTCGTTGTGGCACGGCGCGACCGCGCCACGAGGTGATCGGGTGAACGACGACATGGCCACGTCGGCGGCGCCGCGTGCGCCTACCGGTGGCCGTGACTTCCGGGTCTATCCGGAGATGTCGAGTTCACCAACCATGTCTGGTCTCCTTGATCTACCGACTCCGCCCCGACGATAACAGCCGGACGGTATCTCGCGGAAAAGGTGAGGTCGGATCGGTCCCTGGTCCGTTGACAGGTCGCCGCGACAGCTTTAATCTTGACAGTGTCAAGATGAACCGATCCGGAGGGTGTCCCATGGCCCCGCTCGTCGTACTCGCCGTCGTCACCGCGCTGGCCCGGCTCGCCGGTGCGATCGACCTCGCCGACTGGCTCGATTCGTGGCCGCACGCCCTGCGCGTCGGACTGGCCGCGATGTTCCTGCTGACCGCGTCGGCGCACTTCCAGCAGCCGCGGCGCGACGCGCTGATCGCGATGGTCCCGCCCGGGCTGCCGTCGGCCGCCGGGCTGGTGACGCTGACCGGTGTCCTGGAGGCGGCGGGCGCGGTCGGACTCCTGATACCGCCGGTCGCGCCCGTCGCGGCCGCGGGTCTGGTCGTGCTGCTGATCGCGATGTTCCCGGCGAATGTGCGGGCCGCCCGAGCCGATCTGGGGATCAAGACCATGCCGCTGCCGTTGCGCACGGCCGTGCAGGTGGTGTTCATCGCCGCTGCCATCGCGGCGGCGTTCTGATCTGTTTCCCGGCCGGTGCTCGCGCCCGGAGTCCGCTCGGCCATCCGGAGAACCGATAGTGTCGACAGTGTGCCGAGGTCACTCGGCGTGTTGCTATCGCCCCGCGGTGACCGGCGTCGCCGGGCGCCGGGACCGGACAGGAGTGTTCACGGATGTCGCTGGTCGGCCGGGAATCGGAACTCAAATATCTGGACGAAGCGATCGCCGGCATCGAGGAGCGTGGCGGCGTCGTCGTCATCGCGGGCGAAGCGGGGATCGGTAAAACCGCACTGCTGCAGGCAGTTACGACGATGGCCACGCTGGCCGGTGTCCGGACCGTGGCCGTGACCGCGACCGAGGCCGAACAGCAACTGCCGTATGCGGGATTGCACCAGATCGTCTTCCCGCTGCGGTCCGGTCTCGATGCGCTGCCACCCACCCACGCCGCGGCGCTGAACGCCGCGCTCGGATTCGTGGACGCGGCCGCGCCGAACGAATATCTGATCGGTTCGGCGCTGCTGACCCTGCTGAGCGATCGGGCGGCCGAACAACCCTTGCTGCTGGTGGTGGAGGACCTGCACTGGCTCGATGCCGCCACCGCCGGGGTGCTCGCCTTCCTCGCGCGCCGACTGGAATCCGAGCCGATTCTGCTGATCGCCTCCACCCGGGACGCGGATACGGCGCTGACGCCGGCCGGACATGCGACGCTGGCGCTGTCGCGGCTGGCCGAGGAGGAGGCGCGGCAGCTGCTCGACAGCGTCGCGCCCGGCCTCGACGATCAGCGGCGGGAACGGGTACTGGCGGCAGCGGCCGGAAACCCGTTGGCGCTGAGGGAATTACCGTCGGCCGCTGACCGGCCGGACGCGCCGCTGCCGCTCACCGAGCGACTGGAACGCGCCTTCGGTCTGCGGGCCGATCAGCTGCCCGAGACGACCCGCGCCGCCCTCCTGCTCGCCGCTCTCGACGAACTCTCGGTGGCCGAAACCCTGGCGGCCGCCGCAGTGCTGACCGACGGCCCGGTCGAGGACGCGGAGCTGACCCCCGCCGTCGCCGCCGGGCTGATCGAGATCGATTCCGGCGCAGTGCGATTCCGGCATCCGCTGATGCGTTCCGCGATCCCCGCCGCGGCGCAACCGGCCGCCCGGCGCGCCGCCCACCGAGCCCTGGCCTCGACCCTGCGCGAGCAGCCGGATCGCGCCGCGCGCCATCACGCGGCCGCCGTCGTCGGACCGGACGACACCGCCGCCGCGGAACTCGAGGCCGCAGCCGAGCGGGCGCTGCGCCGGGGCGGGGTCGCGGCGGCGATCACGACCCTGGAACACGCCGCGCGCCTGACCGAAACACCGGCGGTGCGGGTGGGGCGACTGTTGCGCGCGGCCGAACTGGCGGTGGAATCCGGTGGGCGCGAAACGGTCGATCGGCTGCTGCGAGAAGCGGGACGCCAGGATCTCGACTCGCGCGGGCGCGCCTTGGCGACATGGCTGGTGAGCGGATTCGACGACGGCGTCGGCGAGGATCCGGCCCGCACCACCGAACTCGCGACACTGGCCGAAACCGTTGCGGCGGAAGGTGATCGGGGCCTCGCGATGCGCATTCTGTGGGGAACCGCCATGCGCTGCTTCTGGTCCGAGCCCGGTCCGGACGCGCGCCGCGCGTTGCTGGCGGTCGCCGACGGCATGGGCCTGCCCGCCGGCGATCCACGGATCGTGGCGATCACCGCCTACGTGGCCCCTTTCGAGCGCGGGGCGACGGTCTTCGACGAACTGCGCGCACTGGCCGGGCGAACCGGCGCCGATCCGGAGGTCGACCGCTACCTCGGCAGCGCGGCGCTGCAGATCGGCGCCTTCGCGCTGGCGGGCCGCTTCTCCGCCACGGCGATCACCGGCCTGCGGGAACAGGGCAGGCTCGGCCTGCTGACCAGGGCGCTGGCGGTGCGGGCCTGGAGTTGTGCGCGCACCGGCGATCTGGCGGGCGGTGCGGCGGCCGCGGCCGAGGCCGGGCGCCTCGGACCGGAAACCGGACAGCACTTCATGTACGGCCTCGCCGTCGCCGTCGCGGCCGAAATCGCCGCGCTGCGAGGCGATTTCGACGAGGCGGTGCAACGCGCGGAGGAGGCCGAACGGATCGGCGCGGCCGCCGGCGCGCGACCGGTGCTGGCGACCGTACAACGGGCCCGCGCCCTCGTGGCGCTCGGACAGGGCCGCTACGACGACGCGCTCGCCGATCTGCGCCGGATTCTCGACCCCGCCGACCCGGCCTACCAGCTCGCCCTGCGCGCCTACATCGTCGGCGATCTGGTCGAAGCCGCGGTGCGCGCCGGGCGCGCCGAGGAGGCGGAGGAGATCGTGCGCGAATTCGAGCAACAGGCGCCGCGCACTCCGTCGCCGGCCCTGCACGTCGGCCTGCGCTATGCCCGCGCTCTGCTCGCCTCCGCCGAGTCCGCGGAGGGATTGTTCGCCGCCGCACTCGACGCCGATCCGGACGGGTGGCCGCTCGAACGCGCCCGCGCCCAGCTCGCGTTCGGGGAGTGGTTGCGCCGGCAGCGGCGCATCGTCGAGTCGCGCGCACATCTGCGCACGGCCCGCGACACCTTCGACGCCCTGGGCGCGCGGCCGTGGGGTGACCGGGCGCGCCGCGAACTGCGGGGTGCGGGGGAGACCAGCCCGCGCCGCGACCCCGACGCGCGCGACAGCCTGACCCCGCACGAACTGGGTATCGCGCAGTTGGCCGCCGAAGGGCTCACCAATCGCGAGATCGGGCAGCGACTGTATCTGTCGCATCGCACCGTCAGCACCCACCTGCACCGCATCTTCCCGAAACTCGGCGTCACCTCCCGCGCCGAACTGGCAGACGCGCTGCGCACCACGGCGGATCCGGTGACGTAGTCCGGGTGCGATGACGTACGCACATACCGTCATCCGACGGGCGCGACCGCACACCCGTGCCGCCTACCGTTCGTTTCATCGAAGCCGTGGCAGCGGGCGCGGCGGACGAGGACACGGGAGACGAGCAGATGTTCACCAAGAAGCGGTTCGCGCAGATCATCGCGGCGGCGGCGGTAGTTGCGTCACTGGCGGCGTGCTCGCCGGGGACGGATGCGCAGGCTCCCGACGCTCCGGCGAGCGCCGCGGGTGAACACACCGCCCTCGGCCCGATCAAGCACATCGACGCCGGTGTCCTCGACACCGCCTACGTCGAATACGGTCCGGAGAACGGGCCGGCGGTGGTGCTGATCCACGGCTGGCCCTACGATCCGGCGAGCTATATCGACGTCGGCCCGCGGCTGGCCGCCCAGGGTTACCGGGTGATCGTGCCGTATCTGCGCGGCTACGGTCCGACGCGATTCCTGTCCCCGGACACCGCACGCAACGGCGAGCAGGCGGCGGTGGCGCACGACGTCATCGCGCTCATGGACGCCCTGCACATCGACAAGGCGGTCTTCGGTGGATACGACTGGGGCGCAAGGACTGCCGACGTGATCGCGGCGCTGTGGCCGCAACGGGTGAAGGCGCTGGTGGCCGTGAGCGGATATCTGATCACCGATGTCGCGGCCAATCAGCAGCCGCTCGCGCCGGCCGCGGAGGCCGGCTGGTGGTACCAGTACTACTTCGCCACCGACCGCGGCGTGCTCGGCTACCGCCGCAACGTCCACGACTTCGACAAGTACATCTGGAAGACCGCCTCGCCGAAGTGGAACTTCGACGACGCCACCTACGACCGCAGCGCCGCCTCGTTCGACAATCCCGACCATGTCGGCGTCGTGATCTCCAACTACCGCTGGCGCCTGGGCCTGGTCCCGGGTGAACCGCAGTACGCCGCGGAGGAGACCACCCTCGCTCAGGGCCCGGCGATCACCGTCCCGACCGTCACGATCGGCAGCGATTTCGACGGCGCCAATGCCGACGGCAAGAGCTACCGCGCGAAGTTCACCGGCAAGTACGAGCACCGCATGCTGCCCGGGGTCGGCCATGACGTCCCGCAGGAAGCGCCCGCGGCCTTCGCGCAGGCCGTGATCGACGCCGATCATCTCTGAAATCCGCTCGCAGACAGCAGAACACCCGCGCCGCGATGATGCGGCGCGGGTGTTCGGGCGTGGTGTCAGGGCATTCGGCACATTCCGTTCGGGTGCGCACCGATCCTGTGCGGTGCGGATGTGTGCGCCCGCGGTCCGGCCTGTGCGGCGGCTATGACTGTGCCGCGATGGGCCGCAGACGGGTGAGCACCTCACGGTCGCCGCGTGTGGTGAGGCCGATCCGCTGTGCCACCTCGAGATCGATGACGCCGGTGAGCAGGCCGAGGACCGCATTGGCAGGTCCGTCGAGGACCAGATCGGCGGCGCCGGTGCTGCCGACGCGGGTCTCGACGCGGCCCGCGCCGATGTCGACGACGGCGTGTACGTCGTCGACGACCAGCTGAATCACCACCGGTGCGGCCGCGGGGTGGGCGTCGGCGGTGAACCAGGTGGGTACGTAGGCCAGCCACTGCGGGAGGAATGTGTCCGTCGGGGCGACCGTATCCATGTACCTCAGCCCCCAGCGCCCGAGTGCGCGCAGTGCGGTTTCCAGTTCCCGCCCGGTCTCGGTGAGCCGGTAGAGCGCCGTCGCGACGGGCGGCGGCGCATCCTCGCGGTCGATCAGCCCGGCGTCCTCCAGTTCGCGGAGGCGGGTGGACAGCAGATTCGCGGCGATGCCGGGCAGCCCGTTCTTCAGGTCGGTGAATCGGCACGGCCCCTGGATCAGCAGTTCGCGCACGATCAGCAGGGTCCAGCGATCGCCGACCACATCCAGGGCGCGAGCGATCGAACAGTACTGGCCGTAGCTTCGCATGCGTCCACTGTATCGGTTCAAGTAGAGTTTTTGAATTTGTTAGTTGAAAAATTCTACTTCGCGGTTCTAGCATGAAAAAGGCAAGGTCGGTCGCCGAGTGGCCGGGAAGTCCTCTGTATCGGAGTAAGCGCATGACTCGCACCCAGATCCCCGCCCAGTACGCCACCGGCGCGGCCCGAACCGATATCGAACGGGCGCTGCTCGCCGCCGGCAAGGATCTCGACCACCTGCGGCTCGGTGATCTGGCGATGCTCGAGGACTTTCACACCAGCGGCCGCATCGCCACCGGCGAGCTGGCCGACCTTGTCGAAATAACCTCTGCCACAGAGGTTCTCGACGCCGGGACGGGCATCGGCGGCACCGCCCGATATCTGGCGGACCGATTCGGATGCCGGGTCACCGGCGTCGACATGGTGGAGGAGTACTGCGAGATCGCCGGCTGGCTCGACCGGCTCGTCGGCCTGGACGATCACATCGCCGTGCGGTGCGCCGATGTCACCGCATTGCCGTTCCCGGACGGCGCCTTCCAGGTCGTCTTCAGCCAGCACGTTCAGATGAATATCGCCGACAAGGACGGCCTCTACCGCGAAATGCGCCGGGTGCTGGGGCGTGGGGGACAGCTCGCACTCTGGGATATCACCACCTCCGGCGCCGGTGAACCCGACTATCCGCTCCCGTGGGCCGACAGTCCCGGCTTCGGGCATCTCGTCACCCCCGCCGCCCTGCGCGCGACGATCGAGGCGACCGGATTCGCCGTCGAGCGGTGGGACGACCGCACCGGCGAGGCCGTGGCCGTGATGCGCATGGTGCGGGAGCTGCCGCCGAGCCCGCTCGGCCTGCATGCCTTCGTACCGGACTTCGCCACGCGCGCAGCGCATCTCACCGACGCGCTGGCCGACGGGCGACTGCGGGCCATACGGGCGGTGGCACGGTCGCGGTGACCGGTCAACGCGTCAGCGCTGCACTGCGGGCGGCCAGGTAGTCGCGTTCGCGCTGGTTGTCGGTGAGGCGGGCGGCGGTCCCGAAGCTGCGTCGCGCCTCGTTCGCCCGGCCCAGGCGGGCGAGCAGATCCGCGCGGACGGCATGGAACAGGTAGTGCTCGGTCAGGTTCAGGCCGTCGACGAGAGTCAGCGCCGCCCCCGGTCCGTCGACCTCGGCTACCGCCACCGCTCGATGAAGGGCCACAACCGGATTCGGGTCGAGGCGCGTCAACCGGTCGTAGAGCGCGAGGATCTGCGTCCAGTCGGTGACCGCATCGGTGTGCGCGGCATTGATCGCGGCGAGCAACTGGTAGCGGCCGGGCCGGTTGCGGCGCAGGCAGGCGCGGACGATGGCCCGGCCCTCCGCGACCAGAGCGGCATCCCAGCGGCCGCGGTCCTGGTCGCCGAGCCGGACGAAAGCGCCGGACGCATCGGTGCGCGCGTCGCGGCGAGCGTGGGTGAGCAGCATGAGGGCGAGCAGGCCCGCAGCCTCCGGTTCGTCGGGCATCGACGCGATCAACGCGCGGGTGAGCCGGACGGCCTCCTCACACAGGTCCGCGCGCAGCAGCTCCGCGCCCGACGAGGCGACATATCCCTCGTTGAAGATGAGAAACAGGGTGGCGAGAACGGAGTCGAGCCGTTCGGGCAGATCGGCCTCGCCGGGGACTCGGTAGGGGATCCGGGCGTCGCGAATCTTGGCCTTCGCGCGGGCCAGCCGCTGCGCCATCGTCGTCTCCCGGACCAGGAACGCGCGAGCGATTTCGGGGGTCGTCAGCCCGCCCAGCAGCCGCAAAGTGAGCGCGACCTGCGCGGGCCGGTTCAGCGCCGGATGGCAGCAGGTGAAGATCAGCCGGAGTCGCTCGTCGGGCACGGCGCTCTCCTCGATGTCGTCGGGCGGGGCGTGCACGATCGCCGCCTCGGCGTACTTGCCGGCCCTCGCCGATTCGCGGCGCAACTGGTCGATGGCTCGGCGCCGAGCGGTGGTGATGATCCAGCCGGCCGGACTCGGCGGCGGCCCGTCCTGTGGCCAGCGGTGCAGCGCGACGGCGAAGGCGTCGGCGACCGCGTCCTCGGCCAGGTCGATATCGCCGAGCACGCGAATCAGCACGGCGACGGCCCGGCCGTATTCGGCACGGAAGACGGCGGCGATCTGCTCCGGTGTCATCGCGTCAGAACGGCGGAACGTCCTGGAACGGGCGGATTTCGATCGGCAACGTGGTGGCCGCCGCGGCCTTGCGTCCCCATGCCAGCGCCGCATCCAGATCGGGCGCGGTGATCACCCAGATCCCGCCGATATGTTCCTTGCCCTCCAGATAGGGCCCGTCGGTGATCAACCCGTCGGCTCGCACCACGGTCGCGCTGCCGGGCCCGTGCAGGCCGCCGGTGAACACCCACGACCCGCTGTCGCGCAGTTCCTCGTTGAGCCGGTGCAGGTCGGCCATGATCCGGTCCATGGTCTCGGCATCGGGCGCACCGGTGTCGGGTTGGTAGATCGAGAGCAGATACTCGGGCACGGCCCTCTCCTCAGCGCCGGGCGTAGCGAGCGATGATCACGCCCGTGGTGGTCGCGACGCTACCGAGGAGGCGAAATTCGGTCAACGGCGCGGCACCCTCGAACAACCTGGTTCCCGCACCGAGGGTGAGCGGGTGGATCACCAGCGTGTACCGATCGATCAACCCGGCGGCGTGCAGGCTGCGCACCAGGGCCGCGCTGCCGATGATCGACAGATTCTTCCCGGGACGCGATTTCACGTCGCGCACGGTCCGAGTCGCGTCGCCGCGCAACAGGATCGAGTTCTGCCACGCGTCGACGTCCTGGAGGCCGGTCGATGCGACATACTTCGTCGCCGCGTTCATATGCGTGCTGTACGGATTGTCGTCGGCCCGCCCCCACACGGTGGCGAAATCCTCCCAGGTGCGACGCCCGAACAGCATGTCGCCGGGCTCGGCCATATCTTTGCTCATCTCCCGAGTGAGCACGTCGTCGTGAAATCGCTGCCCCCAGCCGCCGAACGGGAACCCGCCTCGGGTGTCCTCGTCCGCGCGGCCCAGCCCCTGGACGACACCGTCGAGCGTGACATTCATCGTCACCGTAATCGTTCGCATCGCGCTGCTCCTCTCGATTCCGGGGACGCGCACGATCGCGACCCTCACCTCCCATACGAACGGCCGTCGCCGAAATCGACATCGGGCGAAGAATTGTCGAACCGGTGGCGACCACACGATCTGAGCACCGTCGGCGCGGTCACGGTGCCGGATTCGATGCGGGCGTGGACTGTCGCGGTCGAGTGGCGAGCGCTGAGCGTTCCGCCGAGATCTGGACGTGCAGGGCGTGGCATCGGCGCAGGACGTCGGCGCGGTCGGGTTCCTCCGGTATGAGCGGGACCGCATGCTCGATCATCGTCGCCTGTTCGAGGATCACCCGGAGCCGATCGGGATCGGTGACCCGGTCGGCGATCTGTGCCAGCGCGTCGAGCTGGCGGATCATCACGGCCGGTTGCCCGGCGCCGGCCTGGCGGATCTTCTCGAAGGCGCGCTGGACCAGTCGCTCGTAGCTGACCTGTGCGGCGAGCACCCGAATGTGACCGTCCTTGTCGCGGCGCACCGGATTCGGTTCCCAGGTGACCGCGATCCGCGACAGGCAGTCGCCGAGCCAGTCGATACACGTCAGTACCGTGAACGTGTCGTTGGTCGCGGAGGCGAGCGCGCGCAGTGCGATCTCGACGATCTGATCGACACCGAAGGACACGTCCTGCACCAGGCTGCGCATCGAGCCGGTGACGTGGCCGCGGGAGAACTTCTTCTCGATCCCCTTCGCGGCCTGCGCCGGCCACACTCGCGCGATCACCTGCCCCTCGGTCACGAAATGGCCTGGGCGATAAGGCAAATGGATGACCGCATCCGCCTCGGCGGCCAGCCGGACCAGCCGCTCGTAGCGGATGTACTGGAGATATCCGCTGTTGGAGGTGCGCACCTCGCCGCCGGACCGGGCCAGCAGATCGCGAAGTTCACGCGCCGACGGACCGTGTTTCGTCCCGCTCGCGGTGGTGTCGGCGTTGGCGTCGACCGCGGTGCGCACTTCGCGTGCGATGTCGGCGACCACATTCGGCAATTGGATCTGCCCGCCGATGTGATTGATGAAGTAGATGAGCACCGCCAGATCGACCACCAGCGAACCGATCGACACCGTGGCGCTGATGTGCGGGACGAAATCCTCGCCGACCGACACCAGCGCCGCGATCGCGTAGACGAAGGTCGCGACGAAGGTGCCGAGGGTCAGCTGGGTGCCGCGGTCGCGGATGAAATTGCGCAGCATGCGCGGCCCGAACTGGGTGGAGGCCAGCGTCAGCGCCAGGATCGTGATCGAGAAGACGACACCGACCACGGTGATGATCGCGGCGGCGATGGAGGTCAGTACCTGGCGTGCCGCATCGGGCGTACCGCCCAGCACCCAGGTGGGCAGGTTCGTTCCGCTGTGGTAGGCCGCGCGGTCGAGGGTGAAGGTCAGTGCGAACAGCGCGACGGCGGCCAGAACTTCCAGCGTCGGGACGAACCAGAGATTGGTGCGTAGCCGTTCCCGCCACCGGTCCGCCTCGAGCGAGATCCCGTGCACGCTGGACCTCCTTGCGCTCTCGCCGATGGCGACTCTCCGGCCTGTCGTCCCGAACCTACCTCCAGTTCTCGGCGGAGATCGAATTGTGGCGCGGCGCCATCGAACGGGAGGAGACAATAGGTTCGCAATTGCGCACCTATTGTCCTAAACTGGCGGTGTTCGATGCGTACCGCGGATTCCGGAGGTCCCGAAGTGCTGGAGGTCTTGCGGCACGACCGTTTCCGGCGCTTGTTCACCGCGCAGGTGGTAGCGCTGGTCGGGACCGGTCTGCTGACGGTCGCGCTGGGTTTGGCGGCCTACGATCTGGCCGGAACCGATGCCGGTGCGGTGCTGGGCACGGCACTGGCGATCAAGATGGTCGCCTATGTCTTCGTGGCGCCGGTGATCTCGGCGCTGACCGACCGGGTGCCGCGGCGGGTGCTGCTGGTGTCGGCCGATGTGGTCCGGCTGGTCGTCGCATTGCTGTTGCCGCTGGTCACGCACGTCTGGCAGATCTATGTCCTGATCTTCGTGCTGCAGGCGGCCTCGGCCACGTTCACTCCGGCCTTCCAGGCGGTCATCCCGTCGATCCTGCCGGACGAGGAGGACTACACCCGCGGGCTGTCGCTCTCACGGCTGGCCTACGACCTGGAATCGCTGCTCAGTCCCGTCGTGGCGGCGGCACTGCTGACCGTGGTCGGCTACCACCTGCTGTTCGTCGGCACCGCAGCGGGTTTCGCGACCTCGGCGATCATGGTCGTGCGCACCACGCTGCCTCGATCGGTGCCGGCCGATCGGACCAGTTCGCTGCCCGCCCGGATCACCTCGGGCGCACGCCTGATGGCGGCGAGTCCGGTGCTGCGCGGGCTGCTGGCGATGAACGTCGCCGTCGCCGCGGCGACCGCGCTGGTCGTCGTCAACACTGTGGTCTACGTTCGCGGCCTGCTACACGGGCCAACGCCCGCGGTCGCGGTGGCGCTGGGCTGCTTCGGCGGTGGTTCGATGATCGTCGCGCTGGCGATTCCGCGGCTGCTCACCGGCATTCCCGATCGCCGCCTCATGCTGACCGGCTGCGCGATCCTGCCCGTGGGCCTGGCCGGCGCCGCGCTGCTTGCCGCGCTCGAGCCCGGACCGCGGGCGGGCTGGATGCTGCTGGTGGTGGCGTGGTCGATCATGGGCGCGGGCACCTCGCTGATCAACACGCCCTCGGCGCGGCTGTTGCGCGCCCAATCCGACAGCAGCAACCGCACGGCCGTGTTCACCGCGCAATTCTCGCTCTCGCACGCCTGTTTCCTGGTGACCTATCCGATCGCCGGCTGGCTGGGCGCCGCCGCCGGACAAGCCTGGGCGGCGGTGACTTCGACGGTCCTGACCGCGGTCGCCGCCGTGGTTGCCGCGCGGATGTGGCCGGTCCACGTATCGTCGGGTGCGCAGATGGCCCCAGCAGGAAGTCGGTGAACCAGCCCATGACCGGTGAGGAAACCCCCGCAGTCGACGCCCTGCCGCCCAGCCTGGTGCACCTCGTCGCACCCGACCCGGCCCGTCTCGAGGCCGCCACCTCGGTGTTCCGGATGCTCGCCGATCCGACTCGGCTGCACATCCTCTGGGTCCTCGCCGACGGCGAGGCCGATGTCACCGCCCTCACCGAGGCCTGCGGCGGCTCCCGCACCGCGGTCAGCCAGCACCTGGCGAAACTGCGCTTCACCGGCATGGTCGAGACCCGCCGCGAAGGACGCCGCATCATCTACCGCATCCGCGACGGCCACCTCGCCCGCCTCGCCCGCGAAGGTCTCAACCTCGCCGACCACATCGTCACCGGCGAACTGCCGCACGAATAGCAGCGCCCGGGCGTAGCGGACAACGATCGGTCACGGAGCGGGATCGATCCGGGGACGGCGGTGAATGCGTTGTCCTTTCGAGGGCAACGGCGCCGAATCAGTTCTGGGCCGTGCCGATCGGCCCGGAAGGGTATGAGCCGTCATGTCCGCCGATGATCCAGATGCCCGCCCACCGGAGTCGAACGCGGGACTGTCCTCCGACGATCGTGCCGAACTCGAGCGATTGCGCGCCTATGTCGCGGCGCATCCACCGCATCCGTCTCGCCGGCACGCGTGGCGCTGGACCGGAGTCGTGCTGCTGCTGATCCTGACCGCGGTGCTGATCATCGGGTCGGTGACGACGCGGTTCGTGCGCAGCCAGATCTTCGATACCGACCGCTACGTCACCACCGTCGCACCGCTGGCGACCGATCCGGCGATCCAGAACGAGTTGGCCGACAAGATCACCGATGCGATCGTCACTCGCGTCGACATCAAGGCGTACACGGCCGACGCGGTCGACGCGCTCACTCGCAACGCCGGGCAATTGTCGGATCGCCCCCGCGCGGTCGCGGCGCTCAACAGCCTGCCCGCGCTGGTTGCCGACCAGGCCGAGAACTACATCCACCAGGCCGCGACGGCCGTGGTGACCAGCGATCAATTCGTCGAGGCATGGGATACCGCCAACCGCCGCGCGCACGACGCGCTGGTTCACGTGCTCAAGGGGGAGACCCGGCCCGGGATCGAGGTCAGCGACGACGGCACCGTGAGCATCTCCCTGAAGCCGATCCTGGCGACGGTGCGCGAGCGCCTGGATGCCCGCGGAGTCAGCCTCGCCGACCGGATCCCGGACGTAGACGCGCAATTCGTCCTCTTCCACGCGACCGAGCTGCCCAAGTACCAGTCGTGGATGCGCACGCTCGATCGGTCGGCGAACATCCTGCCGTGGGTGGCATTGGCCACCGCGGCGGGCGCGGTGTGGCTGGCTCCCCGCGGGCGGCGGCTGCGGACGCTCGCGCTGGTCGGCGTCGCCGGCGCGGTCGCGATGGTGCTGCTGGCCATCGGGGTCGTGATCGCTCGCAGCATCTACCTCGATTCCGTTCCGCCCGATGCCTTGTCACCACCGGCCGCCAGCGCACTGTTCGACACCGTGATCCACCCGCTGCGGGTGTCGCTGCGCGCGGTCGCGGTCGTGAGCCTGGTCGTGGCCGCGGTGGGATATCTGGCCGGGTCGTCGCACTCGGCGCAGTCGGTGCGCTCCGGTTTCGGCCGGCTCATGGTCGCCGCCCGCGGCCGGCGTCGGCGCCCGCCCAACGTGGTCGAGACGTTCGTCGCGCACTATCGGACACCGCTGCGCCTCGCGGTACTGGCCGGCGCTGTGCTCGTCCTGGTGTTGTGGCCCTACGCCACCGGCCTGGTCGTGATCGGCATCGCGCTGGTCGCGGGCGCGCTGCTGCTGATCATCGAAATTCTCGCGCGACCCGCGGCACCGGAAACCACTGCCGGTCCGGAAACCACTGCCTCACCGGAAACCACTGCGGGTCCGGAGCACTCGTCGACTGCCGGGTGACGCCGGAACCGGCAATTCGGTTACGTTTCGGGGTCGATCGACCGGTCCACCGGTTCGCGATTATCCGCGACGTTTTCCGCGACGAATCGTTAGATGCCCGGTTGGCTCGCCGAATTCGTCCATCGAGGGATGTACCAGGTCGGTGAGCGAACCGGGGCCATCATCCGCCGCGGCGGCTGGTCAGGAGGCAGCGCAGGGCCGCATGTCACAACCCACCAGGCCCGACGCATGTCGGTGCACGCCGGCGGATGGCCCGCCGGCGAGGTTCACGAAAAGGGGTGAGCCGTCGTGACGGCTACGGAACACGGAACACGGAACGGGCGATCCGACACCCGGCACGCGGTAGCGGCCGGTACATCGCTGGCCGCGGCGGCCCTGTTGGCCGTCACCGGAGTGGTGTCCATCCTGCAAGGCATCTCGGCCATCGCGAAGGACGACGTCTACGTCTCCGGACCGGAATACATCTACAAGTTCGACATCAGCGGATGGGGCTGGATCCACCTCATCCTGGGCATCCTGATGGTGGCGGCGGCCGCCGGGCTGTTCACCCGTTCGACGTGGGGACAGATGCTGGCGATCGCGCTACTGGGTTTGTCCATCATCGCCAATTTCCTGTGGCTGCCGCACTATCCGTGGTGGTCGATACTGGTCATCGCCCTCGACATCGTGGTGATCTGGGCGATCGCCACGTGGGATCCGCACCGAATCTGACATCTCGCGCCGGCCGGACCGCGTCTCGGGGACGCGGTCCGGCCGCCGCGCCGTCATCTGCAGCCACCGCATCGGCGCGTCGAATTCGTCGCTTCCGTATCGGCCGCGTAGCGCCTCGGCCGCGATCGCGGTCGCTGTTCGAAGCCGGCTTCGACGAGCTCACCGCGAATCCGATCGGTGTCGAAGTATCCGTGGGGCGTGCGGCGGAAGAATTCGACGCGCGCCCGCCCCGCTGCCGGGCGAGATCACCGCAGCGCCGGTACCTTTCGGCTCGGCGATCACATGGCGCGGGCGTACGCGAGGGCGTCGGGCGTCTGCTCGAAGATCCGCGTCTCTCCGCCCGCGGGCAGGGCCCCGAGCATCGCGAGCCGGCGGCGGTGGTCGTCGCGCAGGCCCGACATCAGGACCGTGATGTGGCGGTGCTGCAGTTTCGTGACGGCGTCCTTGAGCACCAGTGCGCCGGTGGTGTCGAGTGCGGTGACATGCGACATGCGCAGCACCACCACGTGGACGTCGGCGACCTCGGACAACTCCAGCAGGAAGCGGTGCGCGGCCGCGAAGAACAACGGCCCGTCGATGCGGTAGGCGACGATGCGGTCGTGGAGGAGGCCGTGTTCCTCGGTGAGGTGATCGGTCTCGTCGAGCGGAACCTGGTGCAGCCGAGCCTCTTTCGCTACCGAACGCAGCGCGAGCACGACGGCGATCGCGACGCCGGCACCGACCGCGGTCACCAGGTCCAGGGCGACCGTCACCAGGAATGTCGCGGCCATGACGAGTGCGTCGCCGCGGGAGGCGCGTGCGATGGCGGTCAGGGACGCGGTTTCGACCATGCGAACCGTCGTGGCCAGCAGCACACCGGCCAGCGCGGCGACCGGAATATCGGCGACCAGTGGTGCGGCCGGATAGATGATCGCGGCCAGGACCACCGCATGCGTCAGCGCGGCCAGCCGGGTGCGGGCGCCGGAGCGGACATTGACGGCGGTGCGAGCGATCGCGCCGGTTGCGGGCACCCCGCCGAACAGCGGTGCGGCGATATTGGCCAAACCCTGTCCGAACAGTTCGCGGTCGGGATCGTGGCGCGTGCCGACGGCCATGGCGTCCGCGGCGGTCGCCGACAGCAGTGATTCGAGGGCACCCAGTGCGGCGACCGCCAGCGCCGGCGCCACCAGCGATCCGAGGCTGCCCCAATCGAGGAAGTCCAGGGTCGGTGCGCTCAGCCCCGCAGGCAGGGCGCCGATGGCCGCGGTGTGGATATCGAAGACCGCGACCACGACGGTCGCGCCGGCGACGGCCAGCAACGCGAAGGGCAGCTTCGGCAGGAACCGACCGCCCACCAGCATCACCGCGGCCACCGCCACGGCGATCGCGACCGGCGCGAGATGCGGATGCGAAATATATTGGCACACAGCATCATAGGCCGACTGCCACACCTTGTCCCCGTGCGCGTGCGCGATTCCCAGGGCGTTGGGGAACTGCTGCAACGCGATCACCACGGCGATGCCGGCGATGAAGCCCTCGATCACCGGGGCCGGCATGTATCGCACCGCACGCCCGGCCCCGGCGACCGCGAGCGCCACCAGCACGATGCCGGCCATCAGGCCCACGGCCAGCACCCCGCCCCCGCCGTGCTGGTGGACGATCGGAACCAGCACGACGGTCATCGCCCCGGTCGGTCCCGACACCTGGAAACGGGAGCCGCCGAATATCGCGGCCACGATGCCCGCGACGACCGCGGTGGTCAATCCGGCCGCGGCGCCGAGTCCCGAGCTGATGCCGAAGCCCAGTGCCAGCGGCAGCGCCACCAGAGCGACGATCAGCCCCGACAACAGATCCGCGCCCGGGGCGACCACCGCCGGCCGCCAATCGGACCAGCGGGGGCGCAGTGCGGCGATATTCACAACCGTGCCGCCAGACGCAGTTTCAGCGCGGCGAGCTGTTCCCGCAACGATTCGGGCAGTCGATTGCCGCCGATGGTGGCGTACCAGTGGTCGATGTCGGCCACCTCGGCCACCCACTCGTCGATGTCGACCGCGAGCGAGGCCGCAGCCCGGGCGCGCTGCCTGTCGTCGAGACCGGTGAGATCGAGCGCCGCGGCGTCCGGCACGTAGCCGATCGGCGTCTCGATGGCCTCGGCGGTGCCGTCGAGACGGTCCAGTGCCCACTTCAGCACGCGCGCGTTGTCGCCGAACCCGGGCCACAGGAATTCGCCTTCCGGACTGCGGCGAAACCAGTTGACCTGGAAGATCTTCGGCAATTTCGCCGGGTCGGCGGCGGCGCCGAGCCGGAGCCAGTGGGCGAAGTAGTCACCGACGTGATAGCCGAGGAACGGCAGCATCGCCATCGGATCGCGCCGCACGACACCGACCGTCCCGGCCGCGGCGGCGGTGGTCTCCGAGGACAGCACCGAGGCGGTGAATACGCCGTGCGCCCAGTCGAAGGTTTCGGTGACCAGGGGGACGGTGGTCGCGCGGCGGCCGCCGAAGAAGATCGCCGAAATGGGCACGCCGTTCGGATCGTCCCATTCCGGAGCCACCGACGGACACTGCCGAATAGGCGTGCAGTACCGCGAATTCGGATGCGCGGCGGGCGTTCCCGATGCTGGCGTCCAGTCCTTGCCGTGCCAGTCGACGAGATGGGCGGGCGCCTCGGCGGTCAATCCCTCCCACCACACGTCCCCGTCGTCGGTGCGGGCGGTGTTGGTGAAGATCGAATTGCCCTTCGCGATGGTGGCGATCGCGTTGGGGTTGGTCGTGGCGCCGGTGCCGGGGGCGACACCGAAGAATCCGGCCTCGGGATTGACCGCGTAGAGCCGGCCGTCGGCGCCGAAGCGCAGCCAGGCGATATCGTCGCCGACCGTCTCGGCGGTCCAGCCGTCGAGCGCGGGTTCGAGCATGGCCAGGTTCGTCTTGCCGCACGACGACGGGAACGCGGCGGCGACGTAGTGCGTCTTCCCTTGTGGGGAAGTCAGTTTCAGGATCAGCATGTGTTCGGCCAGCCAACCTTCGTCCCGGCCGAGCACCGAGGCGATGCGCAGTGCGAAACACTTCTTGCCCAGCAGAGCGTTGCCGCCGTAGCCGGATCCGTAGCTCCAGATCTCGCGCCGCTCGGGAAAGTGCGAGATGTATTTGGTGGTATCGCACGGCCACGCGGCATCCGGCTCGCCGGCGCCCAGCGGTGCCCCGACCGAATGCAGGCACTTGACGAAGTCCGGTGCGGCAGTGAGCTTTTCCCATACGGCGTCGCCGGACCGTGTCATGATCTGCATCGACACCGCCACGTATTCCGAATCGGTGATCTGCACACCGAATTTGGGATCATCCGCATCCAGCGGCCCCATGCAGAACGCGATGACATACATGGTTCGACCGGCCATCGCGCCGCGATAGTGCTCGGTCATCACCGTGCGCATATCCACCGGGTCGACCCAGTTGTTGGTCGGGCCGGCGTCGGTCTCGCGTTCGGAGCAGATGAACGTGCGATCCTCCACCCGTGCGACGTCCTCGGGATCGGAGACGCACCAGAACGAGTTCGGCTTCCCGGTCAGCGGAACGAAGGTGCCCTTCTCGACCAATCGTCCGGTCAGCCGATCCCACTCCGCGCGGGAGCCGTCGCACAGGACGATGTGCTCGGGGGCCGTCAGCTCGGCCACCTCGGCGATCCACGCCAGAACGCTCTCGTGAGCCACCGGAACTTCGTCGAGCCATGCGATGACACGTGAACTGTCGGACACGAGACCTGCCTCCTTGATAAAGCTGCAATGTAGTTAGTTTAGAAAACCTGCAATCAGTGCCGGTATCCGGGGTCGGCGTCGATGTTCCGGCTGCTACTGCTGGATCGTCAGGCGGGCTCTTCCAGCGCCTCGGCTTGGCCCGCGACCACGCCGGTCAGGATCGCTCGTGCGACCGCCAGCAATTCCGCGACCTGCGGTGAGGTGAGTTCGTAGGTGACCGACAGTCCCTCGCGCCGGGCCACGACCAGGCCGGCTCGGCGCAGAATCGCGAGCTGCTGCGACAGATTCGCCGGTTCGATACCGATTTCGGCCAGCATCTCGGAGACCGCGTGTTCGCGCTCGCTGAGCAGTTCGAGCACGCGAATCCGGATCGGATGTCCCAGTGTTTTGAAGAACTCCGCTTTCATCTGATAGAGGGGCCTGCTGAGTCCGGGCACGCAATCACTCCCTATGGTCCGCGGCCGCACGGCCTGCCCCGTCGCTCTTGGTTGCAAAGTTTAGCAAGCAAGGAAAGTGCCGAGTTGCTTGCGCCCACCGATCAGCCGGGCAGCCGCCACGGCGGATTGCGCCTGTTCCCGGCGGCGTGGAACAAGCACAGCCGGTGGCCGTCGGGGTCACGTAATCGGGCCTCGCGCCACAGCCACGGCATATCGGCGGGGGGTTGATCGAATGCGATGCCGGCGTCGGACAGGCGCCGATATTCGCCGTCGAGGTCGTCGGTCTCGAAATACAGGGTGATCTCCTCGCCGGCCGGGACGGCGTCGACGCGGTCGACCGAGAAGGTGCTCTCACCGGCGGGACATTCGAACCGCAGATAGTGATCGTTCTCGACGATCAGTCGCAGGCCGAGCAGCCGGTAGAAACGCTCGGAGCGATCGAGGTTCGTGCTGCCGACGGTGACCTGGTTCAAGCGCATACCGTCCAGTGTCGCCGCTTGGTCGCCGGATCGGCCAGCCCTGCTCGGGAGAGCGGCGGTGGGCGAGTGCGGGTAGGTCTGCACTGGACCGCGGCCGTACCGGCGTACTCCACGAGTGCCGCCGGGGCGGTCACTCCGTGCCCCCCGATCGACTGCTCGAAACGGTTTGTCATGCAAACATTTCCGGCTCGACGTGGAAGTGGTTGTTTCCGAGCGGTTTTGTCGGCTACCGTCCCGGGCCCTCGGCGGTCGATGGGGATGCTGGTGATCGAATGTCCAACTGCCGTCCGGTCGTTTCCGCGATGCGGCGTGAAACCTGCCCTGACCGGCGAGGGGCAGAAGATGTTAATTCCCGGATCTGCCGGGTATGACGAAATACGCAGTCCGCAAGTGTTACCGAAAGGAGGAACCCGATGATTATCGGTGATTTGTCTCAGGTCGTGAACATGGTCGTGGACTGGTTCGATCAGATGCGCGGCGTGATCGGCATCTGACTCCGGTCCCTCACCCACCCGCCGAACCGCACGGGATGCGGTTGGGCGGGTGGTTCTATCTGAAAGCTTTCCAGCACATCACCCTTTTCGGATTCTGCGACGTTTTCCTGACGGTCTTAACACCTTTCGCTCATCGCAGAGGGGCGGCGTTCATCACAGATGTGCAACAGCGAGGTCCGCCGCCTCGCCCGCCTTGGCGGTGTAGCTGGTCCGGTGCACTTTCCAACTCGTGCCCTTCGGGTCGCAGACCGGGTCGTTCGCGGTGCAGGTGTCGTAGGTGCGGCTCGCGTAGGGGCCGGTGACGCTGTGACCGATGCCGCGAATGGGATTGCCGAACAACAGGATCGCGGCGATCTTCGAAGCCACCGACGCGGGCAGGGTGGCAACGATCGGCCCGCCGACCTTCGCGCCCACACTGCTGACGCCGATCGAATTGTCGACCACGTTCGCGCCTTGCGAGTACCCGACCAGGACGAAGCGCTGACTCGGGCAGGCCTTCGCCGCGTCGGTCACATGTTTCACCAGGTCGCGATTGCCCTGCTGCACCGACCACGGTTCGACCAGGCTCGCCGGGTACTCGACGCGATAGGCGCTGTGCGAGCTCGACAAGCGCTGTGCGAGTGCGTGATACACCGGGTTGCCGACGACCGCGCCGAGACCGGGATCGGCGCCGAGCGGTTCGCCGGTGCCGCGAGCGACGACGACGTCGACATCGGCGCAGGCCGTCTGCGCCGCCGCGGGGGTGGCCGCCGAGATCCCGGCCACGGCGAAGGTAGCGGCGATCGACGCGACCGCGGAGGCCGCAGCTATCTCGCGGACGTGGCGCGGCCTCTTCCCGTCGAACAGTGCCATCTGCAAGTCTCCTCTGCTGATCGACCGGGTACCCGAGCGGTACCGATGCTGGTCAGACGCTAGAACCGCGAACGAGGTCAGGAGAGCCGAGGAGACGGTCTCCGTGATTGTCACCAAGGCCCTCCGGCATCGCTGGTCGGGTGCACAGGGGGCCGCAACTACCGAGCAGCCGGGCCCGCACGGCCGTGGCGCCGGCGACGTCTCAGTCTCGGTGCGGCCGGACGCTGTGCACGACCAGCGCGGACCGCAGGTACCACAGGTCCGGATAGCGGTGCGCGTGGAAGCCGGTGAGTTCGGCGATGCGTCGCAGCCGGTAGTCGACGGTGTTGGGGTGCAGGTTCAGCGTCTTCCCGGTGCGGCGCCGGTTGAGGCCGGCGGCGATATGGCAGCGCAACGTCGCCAGCAGGTCGGGGTGCCCGTCGAGCGGTGCGAGCAGAGCCCGCAGATGCGCCAGCGCCGGTCCGGGACGGGTGAGCTGGTATTCCAGTGCGAGCTCGTCGAATCCGTACAGCCCGCAGGGCAGCTCCAGCCGCTGCACGATATCCAGAAGTTCGTGTGCCCGCTCGGCGGCGTCGGCGATGTCGGTGATCGATGCCTCCACCACCGTGGCGGCGATCGAAAGATGTGCTGCCCGACCGATTTCGGCGACCAGGTGCTCGACACCGGTGGCGGCCACCTCCGCTGCCGGAAACAGAACCGTGCCGCCGGTCGCCGACAACGTCGACAGCGTCGCGCCGCCGGCCCGTTCCGCCAGTGCGTGCCGAAGTCGTTGCACCCGAAGGTCTTTGCCGATGACGTCGTCGCCGTCGCAGTGCCGGTCCGGCTGCGTTGCCAGCGCGAGGACTCGATAGCGCTCGGCGATCGTCACGCCGTACCGAGCCCCGATCTCGGACACCGATCGTCCCTCCAGCAGAGCCGAGAGCGCGGCCTCGTGGCCGTCTTCGGCTCGGTCGAACTGCCGGACGCAGGCACCGATGATTGTGGTGCTCATGGTGTCCAACAGATCCCCGACCAGCGTGGCGGCGGCGACAACGACGTCGTAGTGCCGGTGGCCCGATGTCGCATCGCCCTGGCCGATCCGGTGCAGCACCTCCTGCACCGCGGCGTGCAGAGCGTTCACGACGTCTGTCGACAGCCCGTCGCGTGCCCAGGTCCGCGCGGCATCCTCGAGTCGCGTGGTGCAGTCGCGGGAAGAGGGTGCGTGCAGGATCTCGACCGCGAGCCGCAGACAGTCCCGCTCGGCATCGCCGGCTCGCGTCGCGTCTGCCGCGACGCGCGCGAGGAGTCGGCCGATCATCGCCCGCGCTGTGTCACGAGCGCCGGCGGGTGCGGCCGGAGCCGGACGGTCCTCGACGGCGAGGACGCCCTGGAGCCGTCGGGCCGGGTGGTCGGTGGTCGGTTCGGACATAGGTTCACTCCCATCTGCCGGGAGTGCCAGCGTGCCCGGCGTCCAGGGTCGCCCACATCGGCGAAACGACGTATATCCGCGCCTTACGGGTGTGTTCGGGCGGCCATCCACGCGGCGATCTGCGCGCGTTTGCCGAAGCCGAGCTTGGTGAGGATATGGCGAACGTGGGTATCGGCGGTGCGTGGAGCGATGACCAGCCGAACAGCGATCTCGCGGTTGGTCAGACCGTCGGCGACCAGCCGGGCGACTTGCAGTTCGCGCGCCGTCAACGGTGACTGCGGCTCCCGGACCGCGGAGTCCTCGGTCTCTTCACGCAGGGCGTACCGACGCGCCCGCTCGCGGGGCAAGGCGCGCCCGGCGGCATGGGCGCTGTCGAACGCGTCGGCGCCCAGCGCGGTGGCGGCCAGATCCCGGAATCTGCCGTGCGGCCGCGGCATGATCGCCGCCGGGTCGGAGCCCAGCAGGTCCCACGCTGTCGCCGCGGCACCGAACAATGTCGCCGCCCGTTCGCATTCGCCGCGCCGGGCCGCACACCAGGCCAGCGTCTCGAGATGGTAGGCGTCACCGAAACGGCTGTCGCGCAATCGAGTCGAGGCCAGCGCGGTACGGGCAGCGGCTTCGGCGGCGTCCAGGCTGCCGGCCATCACCTCGATCATGGCGATACCGAACAGCGCCATATCGCGGTAGTAGGTATCGCCCAGTTCGTCACTGCGCGCCGTCATATCCCGCAGGAGGCGAAGACCTTCCGCGGGCGAGCTCGCGGTGTTGGCGATCCCGTGATGCAACCGGGCGCGTAGTTCGTTGCGTCGATCGCCATGGGCGCGGAAAACCGGCACCGCCGCGCCGGCCAGCCCGGCCGAGAGCCGGTCCTCGAGGCGGATCTTCGCCACTTGCGCGCGCACCACATCGGACAACGCCGCGGCCACCCGATCGCCGCGGTCCGCGGCGATCTTGTCGGCCTCGTCCAGCCTGGTGAGCGTGCCGGGAATGTCCGACAGCCACACCGAGAACTGGGCACTGGTCGCCAGGCCGTAGGCACGGGCGGGATGGTCCGGCGAGGTGGCGGCGAGGGCGCGGTCGAGCCGGGTGCGCGCCTCGCGGTTCGTGCCCCGCAACGTCCAGTATTCGACGATCCGCTGCGCCATCGGCAGGGCGATATCCGCCTCGCCGGGCTCGGTGAGCGAATACTCCAGTGCCGCACGCAGATTCGCGTGGTCGCGCCGCAACCGCCACACCCACGACGACTGCGAGGGACCGATCCACTCGGCATCCGCCCGCGCCGTCAGCCGGTCGAACCAGTCGCGATGTCTGCGGGCGATCCGATTGTCGTCGCCGGCCGCGTGGAGTTCTTCCTGCCCGAATTCCCGCAGGGTTGCCAGCATGCGGTACCGGGCGTCGTCCGTGCCGTCTCGCTCCAGCACGGACTTGTCGACCAGCGCGTCGATCATGTCGAGCACGGCCGCAGGATCCACTCCGTCACCGCCGCAGACGAATTCCGCGGCCTCGAGGTCGAAGGATCCGGTGAACACCGACGCCCGGCACCAGACGAGTTGTTCGGCGCGCGAACACAACTCGTAACTCCACACGATGGTGGCGCGCAGCGTCTGCTGCCGTTCGGGCGAGATCGGCGAACCGGTGGTCAGCAGCGTCAGCCTCCGGTCCAGCCGCCGGCAGATCTGGTGCAGTGGCAGCGAACGCATGCGCGCCGCGGCCAACTCGATCGCCAGCGGGACTCCGTCCAACTGCCGGCACAGGCGTGCCACGTCGGCGGCGTTGTGCGGGGTGATGTCGAAATCGGTCTGCGCGGCGGCGGCCCGGTCGGCGAACAGGCGACTGCTGTCGTAACGCAGCAGTTCCGACGGCCCGGCGGTGTCCGGTGGGATCGGCAGCGGCGGCACCCGGAACGTCCTCTCCCCGGGAACCGCCAGCGATTGCCTGCTCGTTGTCAGAACCGTGACCTTGCCGCACTGGGTGAGCAGCGCCGCAACGAATTCCGCGCACGCGCCGAGGATGTGCTCGCAGTTGTCCAGCACGAGCAGGACCTCGCGCTCGCGCAGATACTCCAGCACCCGGCCGATCGCCGGCTGTTCGGAGCGGATCTGAAGATCGAGCCGGTCGGCGACGACGTCGGCCAGAAGCGCCGGCTCGCGCAGCTCGGCCAGTTCGACGAAGTACACCCCGTCGCGATACGCGCGCGCGGTGTCCGAGGCGACCCGGAACGCCAGCCGCGTCTTGCCCACCCCGCCGGGCCCGGTCAGCGAGACCAAGCGCGCCGACCCGAGCAATCGGCGGACATCCGCGGACTCGCCGCGCCGGCCGACATAGCTGGTCAGCTCCGACACCAGCCCGGTACGCACCATCCGGTCGTCCACTTTCGTCCACGCACCCGCATTGTCAGGTCTCGGCAATCCTACTGAGCACCTTTGTCACCGTGCCCATGATTGCGCGAGGACCGAGCGAAGCGCCGACCGAACCGGCCGCATTGGCAGTTAGAGGCAACTCGCCCAGCCCACGCCGAAGAAGACGAGGGCGACGAACCAGTAGCCCACGGCAGACTCCATGCCGCGCATGGAACGACTGCAAGACTGCCATAGGGCGAGTTCGAAAGGACCGCAGATTGATTCGGCTCGTCGTCGTGCTCGCGGAGCGGCGAAGGCGCTCCCGCCGTCGCCGCCTCGTGGTCGACGTCCGCCCGGCAGCCGTCGATCAGATGAGCCGCGTCACGGACTCTCACTCCGCCTGTGCCTCCGGGACGAGATTGCCGCACGCAGCCGATTTGGTCCAACAAGGGGGTAGTGAGGTAATCTCTTCGAGCACCCGCAAGCGGGAGCCACGGGCTGTGGCGCAGCTTGGTAGCGCACTTGACTGGGGGTCAAGTGGTCGCAGGTTCAAATCCTGTCAGCCCGACCGAGAAAACCCCCTCCGACCAGGGTCGGAGGGGATTTTTCGTTTCGGTAAGCGGCCCCGGCTGACGGCCAGTGTGCCAAGAGTGTGCCAACGCGCAGAATGCTGCCCGCGAACTGCGCGAGGGCGGCACCGTCCCGTCGCTGGTGGTTCGGCTCACGGTTCCTTCGGTGCGTCGAACCTCTTTCACGCGGACCTCTCGGGGTCACTACAGGCGTCCTCGGCCACGGTGCTGACCGCTCGGCGGAACGTTTGGCTGTCACCCAGGTGTAAATCTCGCCTCGCGCGGTCTGGCGCACCGAGCGGTGGCGGCATTCGACGTCCCGTTGCTGGTTCGGTCTCCGAATTGTGCTGCTGCACAGGGAAGTTGAGTTGTGGGGCGAACTGTCGGAGTTCGCTGTTTCTGCGGCTCGGGATCGCTGCCGTAGTTGTCGCGTGTCAGCGCCGATCCGTGTCGGGCACGGCGGGATATGGTGCTCGGGATCGAGGAAAACCGTTGGTGCGCCACCGCTGGCGCTGTCGCTTCCTATAGCCGCCGATATTGTCCGGGGAGCGGAGCGGGCTCGGGCGAAGGAGGCGGCGGTGGTAGTGACGGCGGAAGCGGGTGTCGCGGCGCCGGGATGGTTTACCCAAGCCATTGCGGAACTGCCCGAACATCGCGAGGTCGACGTCGCGGGTGGTGTCGTTCATCTGCGGTGCTGGGGCCGGGTGGGGACGGCCGGTGTGGTGCTGGTGCACGGCGGATCGGCGCATTCGGGCTGGTGGGACCACATCGGTCCGCTGTTGGCGGGTACGTATCGTGTGGTGGCGCTGGATTTGTCCGGTCACGGTGACAGCGCTGTGCGATCTCGGTATCCGATCGAGGGCTGGGCGGACGAGGTGATGGCCGCTGCCGAGGCCGGCGGGATAGCCGGCCGGCCGTATGTCGTCGGGCACAGCATGGGTGGGCGAGTGAGCGCTGTGGCGGCTGCTCGGCATCGGGAATCGTTGGCGGGTCTGGTCGTCGTCGATTCTCCGTTTCAGGAGCCGTCGGAAGAGTCCATCGTCGGGCAGTTGCTGCGCCGGCCGAAGACGTACCCGACGCGGGCTGAGATCTGTGGCCGGTTTCGAACGGTCCCGGACCAGGAGGTTCTGCTTCCTTACGTCGCGCGGCACGTGGCGGAGGAATCGGTGCGGGACACCGGTGCGGGGTGGGGCTGGAAGTTCGATCCCGAGATGTTGCGCAAGCGCCTCGAGGACGGGCGTATCCCACCGCTGGGCTCGCTGCGGGCCGTGGACGCGTCCGTGCTCTACATTCGGTGCGAACGTGGTTTGGTGGCTCGGGAGCGGGCGTTGGAGATCGCGAGCTTGTTCGGGCGAGCGGCGACGGTGGTCGACTTGGCCGAGGCCGGTCATCACCCGATGATGGATCAGCCGCTTGCGCTGGTGGCCACCTTGCGGACCGTCCTTGCCCAGTGGGATTCGCGCGTTCGACCGGAATAACGGCGCAACCCGCTCCGTTCGACGTCTTATGCCGAAACCTTTCTCGGAAGCCGAGCGTCAAGAGTTCCTGGCGGGCAAGCACATCGGAGTGCTGTCGGTCGCGGCTGGCGACGGGCGTCCGCCCGCCACCGCGCCGATCTGGTACGACTACACCCCGGGCGGCAACATCCGTATCAACACCGGCGCGGCACGCCGCAAGGCCAGGCTGATGCGGGAAGCCGGCGTGGTGACATTGACGGTGCAGCGCGAAGAGTTGCCCTATCAGTACGTCATCGTCGAGGGCACGGTCGTCGAGGCCGCCACTCCCTCGCCCCGGGAGGCGCGGGTGAGCATCGCCAGCCGCTATCTCGGTCCGGAGGAGGGCCGCGCCTTCGCGGACCGGATGGACGGCAACGACTCCGTACTGTTCACCATCCGCCCCGACCGCTGGATCAGCCAGGACTACTCGGGCGATCTCTGACAGCACTGTTCGGGCGTCCGGTCGGCGAAGTAGTGCTCGACATGAGCAGGCCCAGTCGGGGGCGGTCGCCCGGTCGTTTTCGATCCGCCATGTCGGTCTGAAGATCGACTCGGGCGGTCGCTGGCTGGCGAGCAAAGTCGAGTTGCCATAGGCCGGGCCGATGACCAGCCGCATCCCGTCGGCCGGCTTCGGGCGACGACCTCCGCCGCCGCGCCGGGTGCTGACGTGGCAGTTCCTGCGGAATACAATCCCGATGCTCGCCGAGTACATCGGTGCCACCAAAGCGGCGGTGTACCACCAGTTCAAATCCGATTGGCCGGCCGTCGACCGAAGACGAGCAGACATCACAGGGCGAGGGCTCCATCGCCTTCATCTTTTGCCATGCGTGTGGAATCACCCGGTTAACGACCGGGCGAACCCACTCAGCCGGATCGAATCCACTTCTCCACATCGGGTCAAGCCGTCATGGCAAATGGAACAGTCCGGCACCTGGCATACGCTCTCTCAAGCCGCGTGAGCCTCCAGTGCGGTTTCGAGCACGGTTTTGGTGAGTTGGTCGAGCGGCTCGCCCGGCCTGACCAGGTCGATGCCTTGTTATTTGGCCTGGGCCAGCAGCTGCTCGGCCAGCTTCCTAGTGTCCGCCGCATCCTTCGCCAGCGTTCACCACCGCCTCCATCGACTACACCCGCTGACCTTCCATCCCGGCGGCGTCGCACCCGCCAGCGACGCCTTGCGGGTCGGCGCCACCGCCGTCCGAAAAGTTGACCGCAGCGGCCTCCACACGGATCAGCACCTGCCCTGGACCAGGTTCCGGGTCGGGCAGGAATTGATCCACTTCAACAAAGATATCGGGCTCGCCGGCGCGTCCCTGATGCTGTTCGCCTTCTTCTCCCACGTCGGTAGTGACCTCGGCCTGACTCTCACGGGACCGCTGTTCCACATCTGAATCGCTCCGCCGGTCGTCGCTTCCCCGGGCTCTCGCGTGCCAGGGGGCCGGGCCGAATCGTATTGGCTCGGTTCAGGTTCCGTGTACTGGTCCGGGTTGCTCGGTGAGGTCCGCTCGACGCCTTCGGCCGGTCGACTGACCGCAGCGGTGTCGTTACTCTGCGGCGCCACATGGCTGTGGTTTCATTCAGCCGGTGCGCTCGCGGCATGGGTTGCGTACCACCCCGTTCGTCGAACCGACCCGGACGCGTGCCTCAGCCCCTCGCGCCCTTCGCTGTTCCTGTGTTCGAAAGGATCTGCTGTGACTGTTTCACCGGCTGAACTCATGCGGCGCAATCTGCTCGAGGTGTTCAACGAGCCGGACCCGGCTCGCCGCGCCACCGTGATCGCCGACAGCTATGCCGAGAATGTGGTGTGGCACGAACCCGACCGGAAAATCCTCGGACGCAAGGACTTCGAACGTCGAGCCGCGGAACTGCGTGCCGAGAATCCGGACTGGGTATTCCGCGCCGCCGGTCCCGCGGTGGAACTCGACGACATCGGCCAGCTCGCCTTCGAGTACGGGCCCGCCGGTGCGCCGCCCGTGGTCAGCGGCATGGACATCGCCCGCACCGCCGCCGGCATGATCATCGAGCTGTACACCATCGTCACCGAGATTCGTCAGCCGTCGTAGGGTGCCCAACCTCCCGCCCGGCGCGTCACACACGAATTTCCTGGAGAACCCAGCCATCCGTGGCTGAGATGGCTGTATCTTCATGGAAATAGGTTGCCAAATGGAAACCGTCCGACATATGGTCGGTCGATGTACGACGCGCAGACGCCACAGCAGGCATTGGATCTGGCTACCGCTACCACGCGGCAGGCGCACGAGGCCGCCGCGCTGCCCAGGTGGCAACCTGTCGCCGCCGCGGTGACGGGAGCCCTCGCGGTCCTGCTGCTGTGCACGGCGATTGCCGACGGTGTCGGCGGACCATTCGGATGGATCGTGCTGATCGGCGGAATCGGCTCGGGCTGCGCGTTCGCCGTACTCCTGCAGAAACAGCGCCGAACTCAGCGTGCCCGCGGGGTGGTCCCCCGGCCGCCTGCGGAGTGGAAGCAGAACGTGGCACTGCTGGTCGTGCTCCTGGTGGTGCCGCTGGCCGGTTACGCGATGTCCGGTTCGGACGGATGGATTCGGGTCGCGGCCGGCGTCGTCATGGGCGGATGGATCTGGTTCACGCAGGCACGGCCGCGCATCCTGTCGCGGGAGACGCGACCGTGGAAGCGCTGAACGAGCTGTTCGCCTCCCTGCCGCGTCTCAAACTCGTCGCCTTCCTCGACGGCTGCGGCGAAGCGGAATTCCTCGTCGTGGCCGAGATGTGCGACCTCAGCAAACCCACCCTGTCCAAAGCGGTGACGACGTTGGAGAGCGCGGGATATCTCGACGTCACCAAGGGCTACGTAGGCCGCAGACCGAGAACCTGGCTCGCCCTCAACGCGCGGGGCCGCGCGGCCTACCACGACCACCTCTCGGCCCTCGCCGCGCTCACCCGAAAGAGCAGGGAGATCACCGGCGAATCGTGACCTGATCCTGTTGACCCTGCCACGGTGTCAGGGCCGACACTCGAGGAGTCATGTTCACCATCGGAGACTTCGCCAGGCACGGACGTGTTTCCGTCCGCATGCTCAGGCACTACGACGCCCTCGGCCTACTGCGCCCGGCGCATGTGGACCGGTCCAGCGGTTACCGCTTCTATGAGGCGGCGCAGCTGTCGCGGCTCAACCGGGTCGTCGCGCTGAAGGATCTCGGCTTCACGTTGCAGCAGGTGCAGACGATTCTCGACGAGGACGTCAGCACCGAACAGTTACGTGGGATGTTGCGTCTGCGGCGCGCGGAGTTGGAAGCGGCTCTGGCGGACGCGGCGTCGAGGCTGGCGCAGGTCGAGGCGAGGCTCCGGTCGATCGAAGACGAGGGTTGCATGCCTCAGGAAGACGTCGTTGTCAAGCGACTGCCCGCGGTCCGTGTGGCCGAGCTGAACGCGACGGCCACGAGTTTCAGCCCCGACGAGACCGGCCCGCTGATCGCGCGGCTCTTCGACGAGCTGCGTCGGCGGCTCGACTCGGTCGGGGTCACCGCGACCGGCCCCCGCACCATCTACTTCGAGACTCCTGAGGAAGGCGACGTCGGGATCGTCGTGCACGTCGGTGTCCCGGTGCCCGCGCAAGTCACCGAAGGCGCAGATTTTCGAGTCGTCTCGCTGCCCGCCGTGGAATGCGCCGCTACGGTCGTGCATCGCGGCATGGAACACGGTTTTCTGAGCACCAGCCAGCTGCTCGTCCGGTGGGTCGAGGCGCACGGTTACCGGTTCGACGGCCATGCGCGGGAGATCACGCTCAATGTCTCGCAGAATCCGGACGAGTCCGTGGCCGAGCTGCAGGCGCCCATCGCCACGACCTGATCCCGGGTCGGCGCGGTCAGCCTGTCCACCTGCCCGCACGGTCAGGCGGCTTCTGGCTCCTACTGCTCGAATATCAGCAGCGGTTTGCCCCCGTGTTCGGGAGCTTCTGCCAAGTAGACGGCTTCGCCGAACTGCTCGAAGGGGATCGGCCGACCCTCGGGCACACGCAGCACACCGCTGTCGGCGAGCTCGAGCGTCCGGTCGATCGCTGCGGCCATTCGATCCCTCGGAGTCTCGGTGAGCCGGCGAAAGAGCCAGAACCCGCGGACCGTCTTGGTTTCGTAGATCAGTGAGCGCGCGAAGATCGGGATAGCGAGTTTGCCGGGCTCGGTGTGGCGGTGCGTCGACAGCGCACCGTAGACGACGAGCTCACCATGCGGTGCGAGCGCACGCGAGACATCGGCGCCCACCTGGCCGGCGACACAGTCGATCGCCTTGGACACGCCGGTGTCGCCCGTGATGTCCGCGACCCGTTCGCGCAGGTCCTCGTCCTCGGTGCAGATCGCCGCGGTGCCGCCCAGCGCGAGGATCTCGTCGACGGCCGAGCGGCGGCGCACGACGTTGAGGGTCTTGAAACCGATGTGGGCGCCGAGTTGGATGACCAACTGGCCCACGGTGGAACCGGCAGCGGTCTGCAGGAGCCATTCACCCGGTCGGACGTCGAGTTCATCACCGGTCAGGACCACGGCAGTGAGCGGATTGGTGAGGATCTGGGCCGCCGTGAAATCGCTCATGCCGGCGGGCACGGGCAGTACCCGAGCGGCTTCGGCGACGACGAACTCCTGCCAGGTGCCCGTGACTCCGATCGTGACGACGCGTTGCCCGACGCGCAGACCGGTTGTGCCACTTCCGAGTTCGTCGATCACCCCCACCGATTCGATACCGGGTACCGCGGGAAACTCCGGCGTGAATCCATATCGGCCGCGGATGGTGTGCAGATCGCTGGCATGGACCGGCGCGGCCATCACCCGGATCCGGACCTCGCCGGGACCGGGCTCCGGAATCGGGCGTACCCGCAGGTTCAGAACCGCGGATGGTTCGCCCACCGTCTCGGCGACGACAGACCGCATGGTTGTCATCTTTCCGGCTCTCCTTCCGTCGGATGGAGAATCAGCGGGGCCAATTCCTGGCTTACCAGCCGATCGCCATTGGCGCACCGGCGCCGATGCGGAAAATTAGCTGTACCATCATAGCTCTAGCTGCAATTCCTGAAACTGCCTGACAACGGCCGGATCAGCGCCGTGGCTTTGAGGTTTGCCAGGTGAATTACCGGCCGTACCCGTGATCCGATCACGACGAGGTGTCCTCGAATCACTACTCCGGGCTATGGGCCCGATGCTCCGCACGTGGCGGGCGTCCGGCGGCGAGCGGTCGCGAGGCTCGCACTCGGTGGAGTCGACGTTCGAGACGGTGATGTCAGCGTGAAACGATGCGGAGGCGTTCACGATGTCCAGGCGCGAGACCCAGCGAATGACAATCGGCGACTTTCTGCTCCGACGTCTGGAAGAGGCTGGAATCAGCCACCTCTTCGGTGTCCCCGGTGACTACAACCTCGAGTTGCTGCACCAACTCGACGACCACAGCTCGTTGGAGTGGGTGGGTAATTGCGGTGAGTTGAATGCGTCGTATGCGGCGGACGGTTATGCGCGGCTGAAGGGTATGGGCGCGCTGCTGGTGACCAATGCGGTCGGCGCCTTGAGTGCGATCAACGGAGTTGCCGGTAGCTACGCCGAGCACGTTCCGGTGGTCTGTATCTGCGGGTCGATTCCGTTGCGGTCCATCGACCGTGGCCTGGGGATGCACCACACGATGGCCGACGGAACCTGGGACCGATTTCTCGGTGCGTTCGCGCAGGTGACCGCCGCGCAGGCCAGGCTGACCCCGTGCAACGCGAGCATCGAGATCGATAGGCTGATCCTCACCGCGTGGCGGGAGAAGCTGCCGGTGTACATGGAGCTGCCCTCCGACATCGCCTACCTCGACATCGAGGTTCCGGCCGAGTCGCTGGTACTCGAGCAGCCGTCCAGCGACCCCGAACGGTTGGAGTCGTGTATCAACGCGATCGTGGGGCGCCTGTCCGCAGCCTCGTCGCCGGCCATTCTGGTGGATCTGGACGCGGACCGATTCGGTGTCGCCGGCGAGGTCATGGAACTGGCCGGGAAGCTGCGGATTCCGGTGGCGGTGAGCAGTACGGCGAAGGCTGTGATCGACGAGACGTTCCCTCATTACGTGGGCGTCTACAACGGCAAGGCGAGTGCGCCGTCGACGCTCGACGCGATACAGGGCAGCGACTGCCTGCTCTGTATCGGCTACCGGCCGATCGAAGTGACCACAGGCGACTTCACGGCTGCGCTGCCCGCCGACGCGATCCACCTGCGCGGACACTCGGCCGATGTCGGCGATTTCAACTATCAGGCAGTGGCCCTCGCGGAAGTTCTCCGCGGTGTCATCGCCGCACTGCCCTACGCCACCGGTCACGCGCAGGTCGCACGCCAGCCCGCGGACGCCGCCCCGCGCGCTCATCTCGACCATGAAGTGGAGCTGACCCAGGCCGCGTACTGGCAGGCCATCCAAAGCTACATCCGGCCCGGGGATGTGCTTCTGGTCGACAACGGAACCTCGTACGCCCTGTTCGGATTGCAGCTTCCGCCGGGATGCACCTTCGTCGGCTCGGTGAATTGGGGGTCGATCGGCTACTCGGTCGCGGCCCTGCTCGGCACGCTCACGGCGGCACCGGAACGGCGTCATCTGCTGTTCGTGGGCGACGGCTCTTTCCAGCTGACCGCCCAGGAACTCTCGACGATCCTGCGCCACGACCACAAGCCGGTGATCTTCCTGATCAACAACGGGGGATACACCATCGAGCGTGGATACCTCGGCAAGACCGAGAGCTACAACGACATCGCCACCTGGGCCTACGCGGCCTTGCCCAAGGTCCTGCGCCCCGACACCACGGCACGCTCGTTCGTCGCCGAGACGCCCGCGGACCTGCACAACGCCCTGGCGGCACCCAACGACAGATTGATCTTCGTCGAATCGATCATGGATCGCTTCGATTCCCCCGCCGCGGTCACCTCCAGCAGCAACAGAGGCGCCGAACTCGACTACGGGCCCCGCGGCCCTCATCACCAGGAAGGCGCCCAGCTGCGGCCCGCGTGATGATGGCTTCGCCGCCGGCCTGATCTGACGCCCGCGCACTCGGCCTGATCGACATCGACGGCGACGAGGCCGGCATCGGCGCCGCCTGAAGGCGGGCGACCACGCTCACCCGGGATTGGTGATCCGGGCCAGGATGATTCCGCCGATGATCATGGACAGTGCCAGCATCCGGCCCGCGCTCACCGGGTCCTTCTGCACGACGATGCCGAGGGCGATCGCGCCGGCCGCGCCGATGCCGGTGAAGATGGCGTACGCAGTGCCCACCGGCAGTGTCTGCATGGCGTGGGACAGCAGGTACACCGCGATCGCCGCGAGTACGAAGCACAGCAGGGTGGGCAGCGGCTTGGTGAAATTCTGGGTCGGTTTGATGGACTGGGACCACGCGATCTCCACCACACCGGCCAAACTCAGGACGAGCCAGTTCATTTCAGTACTCCTTGCCCAGGGTGCGGGCGGTGACGAGCGCGGCGGCGTAGGAGGCGTCGTGCTTGTCGCGTAGGTGGGCAAGTGCCGGGTCCTGGCGCGAGTTCACCAGTTCGGAATTGACGAAAACTGTGTCCTCGACGGCGAAATGGCCGGCGAAGAAGTCGCGCAGATAGCGCTCCTGATAGTCGTAGATCGCCTTCGGCGCGCCCGGTGAGCACGCGCCGCCGCGCGCGGTGACGACCACGAATCGGGTGGGGGCCAGCGACATTCGCGGAAAGGTGATCTGGTCCAGCCATGCCTTGAGGCCGGCCGGAATCGAGTAGTTGTACATCGGCGTGCCGATCAGCACGACATCGGCGGCTCGGAGCTCGGCCAGCAGCGGCTCGACGATCTCCCAGGCCCGCTGCTGGGCGGGGGAATCGACCAGCTCGCCCAGTCGATCGAGGTCGGTGGCGCCGTGGGCCAGCACGCGGTCGCACAGTTCGGTCCAGCCCTCGTCGATGAATGGGATCGGATCGGCGGCCAGGTCGCGGTGGGTGTAGGTGGCGTCGGGGTGTTCGGCACGCCAGGCGGCGGCGAAGGCGGCGCTCAGTTCGCGGCTGATCGAGGTGCGGCGGGCGCTGGCGTCGAGGTGCAGCAGGGTGGTCATTGTCGAGTCTCCGATCAACTGGACAGCATGTCCGTTTACTCCGTCGATGCTAGAACCTAACTGGACAGATTGTCCAGTTGATCCCTCGGGGCTACAGTGAGCTGCATGGACAGCTCCGGCCTCCCACTGCTCAACGACCCGCCCGCGCCCGCCGAGCGCGCCGACGCCGCTCGTAATCGGGCCAAGGTGCTGGCCGCCGCAGCGGCGTTGTTCGCCGGGAGCGACCCGCGCACGGTCACCATGGACGACATCGCCAAGGCTGCCGGGGTCGGGCGGGGCACGCTGTATCGGCGCTATCCGGACGTGAGATCCATTGCCGTCGCCCTGCTCGACGAGCATGAGCGGGCACTGCAGGAGCAGTTGCTGCGCGGCGAACCACCGCTCGGGCCGGGCGCACCGCCCGGTGAACGGCTGGCCGCGTTCTACGCCGCGATGGTCGAATTGCTGGACACCCACGCCCATCTGGTCCTCGGCGCGGAGACCGGCGGCGCGCGGTTCCGCACCGGGGCCTATCAATTCTGGGCGCTGCACGTACGCGCGCTGCTCGCCGAAGCCGGTGTGGCCGAACCTGATTCGCTCGTGGACGCGCTGCTCGCACCGCTCGCCGCCGAGGTGTATCGGCATCAGCGTGAGCGCGGGCTCGGCTCCGAGCAGATCGCCGCGGGGCTGGCACAACTCGCGCGCGGCATCCTGGAGGTGCGGGTGCCGTAGGTCGGTGCGGAGGGAAAATTCACTGCCCGAAGCTCACTCGATGACGGTGACCCCGGCGTCTCGCAACTCGGCCAGTGCTGCCCGGTCGCCCTCGGGATGAGCGTGTACGAAGGCACTGGCTCGGACGAGCACCGTCGCCTCGTAGCCGAGGCGTACCGCATCGCGCGCCGTTGCCGCCACGCACACGTCGGTGGCGATACCGACGACGGTCACCGAGCCGGCCCCGCTGTCGCGGAGCAACCCGGCCAGCGGTCCCAGGCTGCCGCCTCCGTAGGGTTGCTGCGGTTCCAGGACCGGCCCGAGCACGAAGCCGGAGAAACCACCGCGTTTCCCGGGTCCCTTGTCGACGATGGTGCCTCGGACATCCAGGTCGGGATGTAGCGCGGTCCGACGCTGCGGATCACCGTCCGGAAGATCGATCGGGGCGAAGTCTCGGGTGTAGAAGACCGGACGGCCACGCTCGACCGCCTGCGCCACCTGTTGGTTCACGGCTGCGACGACTCGGGGCCCGTCTGGTCCCACCACATCGACGAACAGATTTTGCATATCGACCACGATCAGCGCATCGCTCATGGAACCGACCGTAGAAGCTGAACTATGGTTCAGGTCAAGAGGGTAGTTCGTCGTCGGTGCGACCCATCCGAGCAGGACGACCGGCGGCTACAGGTCCGGCGGGTGACCGACGTGTGTTGCGGGACTTCGGAGTCGTCACGAACGGCAACGTGAGGCTTTGTGACGAACCGTAGTCGCTGCGTCGAAAGCCCTTGTCTGCCATAGGATTTACTTCACCGGGCGGCGAATGCGCGCCCGTCGTGTCTGCACTGTCGGAGGGTCGCCCGTGAGCGCCGCCATTGATGCCACCGGTTCCCGCATCTCGGAAACCCTGCCCCCGTTCGCATTACGTGAACTGACCATCCTCGCCGGCGGCCTGCTCGTGCTGTCGACCGCGCGATTGGGGCGGTACCCGTTGTGGGGGGACGAGTTGTACATGGTCCCGGCGGGGCGGCGGCCGGCGTGGAGTTATGCCGATCAGGGACCGTTGGTGCCGTTGCAGGCTTATCTGTCGGATCTGGTGGCTCCCGGCTCGGCGATGGTGTTGCGACTGCCGGTGGTGGTGTTGACGGTTGCGACGGTTGTGCTCGCGGCGGTGATCGCTCGGGAACTGGGTGGAGGACGGGCCGCGCAGGTGACGGCGGCGCTCGGTTATACGTGCACGCCGTTCGCGGTGCAGCAGTCGGCCGCGCTGAGCACATTCGCCTATGACGCCGCGTTGACGACGCTCGTCTGCTGGCTGGTGATCCGGTGGGTGCGCGCGCGCCGGGATGCGTTGCTGATCGCGGCCGCGCTCGCTTCCGCGGTCGATTTCCAAGTCAAATGGCTGATCCTGGCGGTCTGGGCGTTGCTCGGGCTGGGGGTGCTGGCGTGGGGACCGCGGCAGGTGTTGCGTCGTCCCGCTCTCTGGATCGGCGTTGCGATCCTCGTGGTGTCCATGGTGCCGGCGCTGGTGTGGCAGGCGCGGCACGGCTGGCCGCAGCTCGCCATGGGGGCGGCGATCGAGGGGAGCAGACGACGATGGTCGACGGGCGATTCGCCTCCGCGGTGCGTGAACTCGTGCTGACCACGGGGCCGGGCGGGATTCTGCTGCTGATCGGGATCTGGGCGGTCTTCCGGGCACCGGACCTGCGGTGGGTGCGGTTTCTCCTGCCCCTGGGACTAGTGCCGTTGGCGGCGGTGCTCGTGGCCGGACTGCGTCCGTACTACCTGGGCGACGGGTTCGCGCTCTTCTTCGCCACGGCCGCGGTCCATCTCGTCGGAGACGGGCTGCGGGGCCGGGTCGGCAAGGCGCTCGCGGGCTATTGCGCGGCCGGAATGGTGGTCGTGGTGGCGGCGGTATGTATTCTTCCGCTCCCGCAGTCCTGGCTGCACGGGCCCGCGATCCGCAACGGCGACATGGCGATTCGCGCGCAGTTCTTCGGATTGCGGGGATGGCCGCAACTCGTCGACACCGTCTCCCACGCGGTCGACGCCGTACCGGAGGCGGCGCGGGCCCGCGTGGTGATCGTGACCCAGAACTATTGGCAGGCCAGTGCTCTGGCGGTGCTCGGGTCCGCGGATCTCCCGTCGGTGTACAGCGCGAGCCGGGGTTACGGCTACTTCGGGCCGCCACCGGATTCCGCGACCGTGGTGCTGTACGTCGGCGGTGCAGATCTGCAGCGGGAGTTGCCGGCTCGCTTCACGACCGTCGTCCCGGTGGCTCGTCTCGACGATCCGAGCGGATTCCAAGGGGTGAACTACGGCATCCGGGTGTCGTTGTGTGCCAACCCGATTCGTCCCTGGTCGCAGATCTGGCCCGAAATGATGACGCTGCGCATCGACCACGGCGCCTGAGCCGCGCGTCGCGGCTCAGGCGGAGCGGCGTGACTGTCCCGCCCGATCCAGGGACGTCGATGGGGCCGTCGACGAGGTGCCGCCGCGAGCGATGAGTGCGGAGCGCAGATACCACAGCCCCTGGCTTCGGGAAGGGTCGAAGCCGGTCAATTGCCCGATGCGCCGGAGCCGGTAATCGATGGTATTCGGGTGGATATTCAATTGCCGTGCGGTACGCCGGCGATTCATATCGGTGTGGAAGAAGATATGCAGCGTTCGCAGCAGTTCGGGGTGATCGTCGAGCGGCGCGATACGCGTTTCCAATATTCGGCGGCCGATTCCCGGGCGGGTCAATTGGTATTGCAGCGCGAGGTCGTCGAATTTGTGTAATCCGGGGCCGATTCCGATCGATTCGGTGGTGTCGAGAAGTTCGTGGGTTCGTCGGGCGGCCGCGGGGACGGCGCCGGTGGCGCACCGGGTCATGACCGCGGTGACCGCAGCCGCGGCGTAGTCGGCCACCACCTCGACCGCGCGGTCGAGTTCGGGCTCGCCGCAGACCTCGGCGGGCAGCAGGATCGTTCCGCCGTCGACCGACAGCATCGCCAGTGCGCGGTCCTGGAATTGGCGGGTCAGCGCCGATTGGATGCGGCGCAGCTTGCGTCCGGCGACCACGTGCCGATCGAGACCGGGACGGTTCTCGTCGGGATGCGCGCCCACGTGGACGGCGAGCACGTAGTACTCGTCGGCGATCGGAATGCCGCATTCGCGAGCCACTTTCGAGCTGGCCTGCCCGGCGAGCAGCGCCGAGGTGAGGGTGTGGACTGCGGTGTGGTGGTCGCCGGAGGTGGCCTTCAGTTCGCGCACGTACGCCCTGCTGATGGCGCCGGTGCACAGGTCCGACAGCTCCACCGCGGCGCTCGTCCACGCGATGAGGCGGTCGCAACTCGGCTCGCCCGCGCGTGCGACGACGACCTCGAGGGCTTCGCCGAATCCGACGTGCATCGCGTGTAGCACCTTCTCGATCGGCAGGTCGGCGCGAGCCCATCGAGCGGCCGCGACCTGCAGGAACGCCGCGGGATCGGCGGTGGCGGCCGCGGTTCCACGCTCGCTCGCCCACCGCATGCACACGCGGATCATGGCTTTCACGTCGCCGTCGAGCAGGGGGCGCGGCAGTGCGGTGAAGGGGTGGATTTTCGTGCGCAGATGCGACAGGAGGAGCTCGGCCAGGCGGTCGGCGTCGCCGGCGGTCAGGGCCCCGGGACTCGGGGTGGGCGCGATCGGGGCTCGCGGCGCTGATCGGGTCGTCACAGGTGACCTCCTCGTCACGACTGCGGGGTGGTGTCCGGCCGCCGGCATGCTGCCGTCGTCCAGGATTCGAAGATAATGCGAGTTCTGGCTCACCTTCTACTCGGATTCGCAGACTTTCCTGCTGGTATCTGTTACTGCTCTGAACTGCGTAAACAGCTGCACTGGACGCAGTATCCAGAGCGGTGAACGCACATAACTGTCCGACCGCTCACTTTTGCGCGCGGTTCGATGGACCCTCGCGACCCCGTGGCCGGCGACGCAAGCCCGTGCCGCTCCGAAGCCTGGGGCCGCGCCGGGATCCGCCCGTCCGAAGCGCGGCCGAATCCCGCGCCCGATTGCGACTCGTCGGGCGTAACCGCGCGGGCGACAATGCGTGTCGCGCAGGTAAGCGATGAATTGTCCGTCCGGTCGTCCCGGGATATCGGCACAGTGAAAGAACCGACTGTGTGGAGTCATGGCGCCCCCGGAATTGTTTCGTGAACCCGTGAAGACATCGTCGTAACGGTCGCCGCGCGCTCGATCGTCTCCGTAGCGTTTGCTCGCGAATTCCGGAAACGTCGATCGGCGACTTTCCGGGCAGCGAATTCGACGATGTCAGGAACACCATGAAAAAAAGTCTTCGCCGCAGTTGTACGAGTGCGGCCATTGTCGCGGCGGCCGCCGCACTCACGGTAGGGCTCACCGGCGTCGGCGCCGGCGCCGATCCCGTCGGCGATCAGCAGCAGGAGCAGCAGCTCGCGGAGATGATCACGCACGGGTTGAAGAATCCCTCCGCGCACGCGATCGCCGATTCCGGGAGCTCCGGCACCGGTTCGGCCTGCACCTCGGGCAGCGGCGCCGGATCGGGCAACGGGTCCGGTGACTGTTACGGCGGTTCGGGTTCGAGTTCGGGCTCCTCCGGTGGAACCTCCAGTGACACAGTGGGTTACGGTCCGGCGCAGAGTTCGTTCCTGGCCGCCTTCGGGTACGGGCTGCTGAATCCGGATGTCGCGCCGCCGGGGACCAACGACTGGAATTGCAAACCCACCGCGGCGCATCCGGAGCCGGTGGTGCTGGTGCACGGCACGTGGGAGAACGCCTATGACAACTTCTCCTACATCAGCCAGCCGATCCACGACGCCGGTTACTGCGTGTTCACCTTCAACTACGGCAAGTCGAACCTGATCCAGGGCGGCGGCCTGGGGTCGGTGCTGCCGGGGACCAACGGCACCGGGTACATCCAGGACTCGTCGAAACAGTTGGCGCAGTTCGTCGATCGGGTGCTGGCGGCGACCGGGTCGCAGAAGGTGAATCTGGTCGGCCATTCGCAGGGTGGCGCGATGTCGCGGTGGTATCTGAAGTTCGACGGTGGTGCGGCGAAGGTGCATCACATGATGACCTTCGGCGCCACCAACCACGGCACCTCACTGGACGGCATCGGCGCGCTGGGACGGATGATCAACAATCTCGGCATCGACGTGCTGGGGCTGGTGGAGATCTTCGTCGGCCACGCGGGCATTCAGCAGACGATCGGCTCGGATTTCGTGAACCAGCTCAACGCCGGCGGGGACACGATGCCGGGTGTGGACTACACGGTGGTCGGCAGTCGCTACGACGAGATCACCAACCCCTACGATCTGACGTTCCTGAAGCCCGGCCCGGGTGCGACGGTCGACAACATCACCCTGCAGGACGGATGTGAGCAGGACGTGTCGGATCACCTGACGATGATGTATTCGCCGCGGGTGCTCTCGATCATCCTGCATGCCCTCGATCCTGCTCAGACCCCGGCGCTGACCTGCAGCTTCAACCCGTGGCTGGTGGGTGGCGGCGGCAAGCTCTGACCCCGTGATGCTTGCTCGCCGGTGCGCGGGAGGAGTCGTGGACCTCCCGGCGCACCGGCGGGCATCCTCCGCCGCGGGACCGCGGTGGGTGTTACCGACACTCCCCATCGCAGCCGTCCCATCGCGGCGGCCGTGCCCACCGGGTGGATCGACCACCACCCGGTGGGCATCTCGGCTCTCGATGCCCGCCACCGCGCGGCCGAGGCGTTCGGTGTCGACGACGAACCCGGAGGTACCCATGCGCGACTTGCACTGCTACGCCATCGATCCCACGGTCGGCCGGTTGTTCGGCCGCCACTTCCACGGCGTCCGGCTGCAACCGCTCGAGGACGGATACGGCTGGGTCGTCTACGGGCATCCTCCGGCCAGGAGGATCGTCGCCGCACTCGTCTGCGCGGCGCGGCAACGCGGTTCGTTCGCGGAGTTGCGCGACTGCTGCACCTATATGGATCTGTGCGACGGGATGGAACGCTGGTGGGTGACCGACCTGGCGGCCGACAGCGACGGCTTCCTGTGCTGGTATGCCCGCGACCGGGGCTATCCCGGCGCGGTACCGATCACGACGATCGTGCCGTGAGCCGCCAGCGTGCGATGTCGGCGCCGATGTCGGTGGCCGGGGGTTCGTGGTAGAGCCATTCGCGGGCGAGGCGGTGCCAGTTGTTGGTGGTGTGCAGTTGGCCGAGGACGGCGTAGGTGAACAGGTCGGCGCGGCGGGAGAACACGTGCTCGGGTGGCAGGCGCTGGTGACGCATGCCGCTGAATTCCGCGGCGCGGGGGTCGACGGCGAGTACCACTGCGCTGGTGGCCAATTCGGGTGTGACGGTGATGTCCTCGTCGATCAGATGCCAGCCGGTCGCGGCCCAGATGTAGCCGAGGCATTCGTCGGGTGTGACTCCGGCGTCGGGATCGACGATGCCCTGTGCCACCCAGGCGTGGTAGATATCCTCGGCGCGGTATTCGCCTGCGGCGCAGATGATGTCGCGTTCGAGTTCGACGTCGGCGGGACTCATCGCGGTGTAGAGCCCGAAGTCGACGAAGGCGAGCCGCCCGTCGGAGGCGAGCATGATGTTGCCCGGATGCGGGTCGCCGCAGAACTCGTGGTCGGTGAACAGGGAGGTGATGTAGAAGCGGTAGATCAGCTCCCCGAGGCGGGTGCGGTCGGCGTCGGGCAGGGCGCGCATGTGCCCGAACGGCTCGCCGTCGACCAGTTCGGTGACCAGAACGTTGGGGCCGCAGCAGGATTCGATGCTGTCGGGCACGCTGATATAGGGATGGCCGCGGTAGCGGGTGGCCACGTGGTGCTGGGTGCGGGCCTCGCGGGGGTAGTCGAGTTCGCTGCCGATGTTGCGGGCGATCTCGGCGAGCACCTCTTCGTCGGCGGCGCTGGGCAGGACCGCCTTCCAGAGGCGGCTGATCAACATCAGATTGCGCATATCGGCTTCGACCGCGCGGTCGACACCGGGATATTTGACCTTGACCGCGACCGCTCGTCCGTCGCGCAGCCGGGCGCGGTAGACCTGCCCGATGGAGGCGGCGGCGATCGGGGTCTCGTCGAAGTCGGCGAAGATGCGCGCCATCGGGCCGAGGTCGTTCTCGATCACCGTGCGCATGGCGGAGAACGGGAACGCCGGCGCCTGATCGCGCAGTTGCGCGAGTTTGGTGCGGAACATCTCGCGTTGTTCTTCCGGCAGCAGATCGAGATCGAGCACCGACAACATCTGCCCGAGCTTCATCGCGGCGCCCTTCATGCCGCCGAGCACGGTGACCAGTTGCTGGGCGGCCTGCATCGCCGAGCGTTCACTCAAGCGCCGGCGGGCCTCTTCGGTGCGGCCCACCATCGACAGCCGGGAGCCGACCCCGCGCAGCGCCTGTCCCGCGGCGAGCCGGCCCATCTTGCTGCCGCGCGAGATGCGGCCGTGGGGGACCCGATTGCTCACTGCTCGACCTCCATCGCTTCGGACCTGGCGCGTGCCGCTCACCGCACCGGACCGATGTGGGGGCGAGGCGAGGCCAAGCTACCGGCCCGCCCGCGAGTGTTCGGCCGTCCGGCTCCACTCGCGTGAATATCACGAAAATCCGGCGCCGAAGTCGGAACAGCACACAGACCGCGGACGAGTGCTGCGAAAAAAAGAGGTTTGGGCTCGCGTGAGGGGGGTTGTATACGAGTGTGAGGTACGGCGGTGACGAGGAGATGAGTGTCTTGGTGGATGACAGCGGCTTGAGCGTCGAGGTCGACCGGACCGGCGGCGCGCTCGTCATATCGGCGCACGGTGATGTCGACGCGATGACGGCCGATCAACTGCAGAGTGTGCTGGACCGGATGAGCGAGGCATTCGAGGACGCCGATCAGGCCGCGCCGGTGATCGATCTGTCCGGGGTGGGTTTCCTGGGATCGGCCGGGCTGAGTGTGCTGCACGCGGCGGCGACCACGGTGACTCCCCGCCGGTTGCGCGTGGTCGCATCGGGTGCGGCCAAACGCGTCATCCAGGTCACCGGTCTGGATCGGATGGTCTCGGTGTACGACGATCTGCCCAGCGCAGGTGTGGTCGCTGGGTGATCTGACACCGGGTGAGCCGACAGCAGAACGCCGCCGGGTGGCATTCCCGGCGGCGTCCGTATCTGGTCGACGTCCCACAAGCGCCTCTCGGCGAGTGGTCGCTCGTAGCGACTGAAGGGTGCGGCCCGGGGCTGTTCGGACGTCGACAGGGGGTTCAACCGCGATACCCGGCGCGCTATTTCCGTCCCGGCCTGTGACGTGGCCCACCAGTGTCGACGGGCCGTTCGGCGAGGTCGTTCCCGGACTCGCGCGCTGCCTCGACTCGTTGTTCGCGGGCGGCCGCGCGATCGTGTGCCGCCGCCGCGCGATGGAAGTCGGCGTCCCGGCGGGACCGGTCGGCGCGATCGGCGGACGTCGAGTCCTTGCCGGGCGCCGAGTTCTTGCCGAATGCCGAGCGGTGGCCGTACGCAGAAGCCTTGTCCGCAGCGGCCTTGTCGTAGGCGGCGGCTGCGCGATCGTGGGCACGTGCCGCGGCCTCGTGCCGATCCGCGGCCGCGCGATGCGCGCTTTCCGCATGCTCGAGTGCCTGTCGAGCTCGTTCGGCCGCCCTGTCCACGTCCTTGCGGGTGATCGGTCGTCCGGCGCTCAGCTCCGCCTGCCGCGCGGCCAGCTCCTCGGCCCGCTCGGCCGCCTGCGCGGCACGCTCGCCCGCGCGCCGGGCGGCAGACTCGCTCATGCACCACACCTTATTCCTGCGTGGCGACCTTGTACCGGCAACGTTGCGCGGGTCCGCCGCGAGGACCACTCTGGATGCCATGCGCGCCCGTGACGTGGAGATCGGGCATACCTATGTGGTGCTGGTCCCGCATCGACTGCCGGTCGCCCGCTATCCCGATCGCGAGCGACTGGGGACCTCGATGTGGGTGGCGAGCCTGTTGACGGGTGCGCGTTTCCGGCTCACGGCCTCCAACGTCGACTACGACACCGATCCGGTGACGGTCGAGGGACTGCGACTCATCGAACGCTCGCACACCGAGGTCACGCTCACCGACGACCAAGCCGCCGCTCTGGGCTTGGCCCCGAAGCAGGGATATCGCGTCGTGGGGTCGCTTGTCGACCGCACCGGACACGTCGCGTGCCTGCCCTCGATCGAACCGATCCGGGTGCCGGTGCGGTGGCTGCGTCCCGCCGACGACCCCCGCTTGGCGCGGAGCACTCACCGCGACGCGGACCTGTGGCCCTTCATGTGAGCAGCATCGCGAAACGACGCGCGGTTTTCGGCACTGCCGTCCCGGACTCCGCTACCCGCACGGTCTCCACCGGCCATAATCGTTTCGTGCGGCGCAACGGCATGGACAACGAACACGATCACACGGCAGGGGAGACGGCACCGGCTGAGCCGATCGGCGTGCCGCGGGTCGGATCCTTCCGGTTCTGGTTCGCGACGCGACGCTGGGAATGGTCGGAAGAGGTGTACCGGATGCACGGCTACACCCCCGGCAGCGTCGTGCCGACCACCGAACTGCTGCTGTCGCACAAACATCCCGACGACCGCGACGATGTGGCCGCGCGCATCGCCCGCGCGGTCGACTTGGGGGAATCGTTCTCCAGCCGGCATCGGTTCATCGATACCGCTGGCACTGTGCACAACGTGATGGTGGTCGCCGACCGTCTCTACGACGAGGCCGGTGCCGTCACCGGCACCGCCGGCTTCTACATCGACCTGACCGAGACCCTCGCCGAGAGCGAACGCGAGACGCTGTCGGCGGCTCTGCCCGACGTCATCGAGCATCGCGCGGTGATCGAACAGGCCAAGGGGGTGCTGATGCGGATGTATCGGGTCAGTGCCGAGCAGGCGTTCAAAATCCTGTCCTGGCGCTCCCAGGAGACCAACACCAAACTCCGCGACCTGGCCGCCCAGCTGATCGCCGAACTGCCGACCCTTCCGGACGCGGAGCCGCAGACACTCACCGCCTTCGACCATCTGCTGCTCACCGTCCACACCCGCATACCGGGCCGTCCCCGCTGAATCAGGCGCGGGCGCGCTCGCGGGCCAGGGCTCGGTCGCGGTGTTCCTCGAAGCGGGGAATCTGCACCAGTTCCATATTCTCGAGGAAGGCGCCCAGTCGTTCCCGGGCCTGTTCGCCGCGGGGCCCGAAGTCGGTGCGGCCGAAGATGTTCCATCGCCGGATCACCGGTTCGAGCACGTCCTCGTAGTGCTGGCGCAGATCGTAGACACCGTGTTTGGCCATCAGCACCCCGTTGCGGCGGAAGTCGGGCATTCCGGCGCCGGGCATCCTGAAGTTCTCGACGATGAGGTCGATGGCCGTCATCGCCTGATCGGGAACGAGATCCAACGCGGCCGCGCACAGGGTGCGGTAGAAGATCATGTGCAGGTTCTCGTCGAGTGCGACGCGCTGCAGCATGCGGTCGGCGATCGGATCGTCGCATACCTTGGCGGTGTTGCGGTGGCTGACGCGGGTGGCGAGTTCCTGAAAGCTCACGTACGCAACCGAATACAGGAAACCCGCTTCGCCGTCGAGGAGCCGGGCCACCCCCGGGGTGAAGCCGTTGGTCATATGGGTCATGCGGGTGTTCTCGAGCGCGACCGGGTCGACGCCGCGGGTGACCACGAGATAGTCGCGCAGCACGACGGAGTGGCGGTTCTCCTCGGCGGTCCAGCGGCCCACCCACGTTCCCCAGGCGCCGTCCTGGGAGAAGTTCTCGGCGATCTCGCGGTGGTAGGAGGGCAGGTTGTCCTCGGTGAGCAGATTGGTCACCAGCGCCGCCTTCGCCACCTCGCTGAGCGTGGTTTGCCCGGGCTCCCAATCGGTTCCGCCGAGCATCGCGAAGTTGCGCCCGGCGTCCCAGGGGACGTAGTCGTGCGGATGCCACTCCTTGACCATCGACAGATGCCGGTTCAGCGCCGTAGCGGCGACCGGTTCGAGTTCGGTGAGAATTTCCCGTTGCGTCAACTCTCGTGCCACGCTGGTGATCTACCTTTCCGTGTCGAATTCGACCTCGGCACAGGGTGTGACGAGGGTGAGGTCCGCGTCGTAGCGGCGATACAGCAGATGTCCGCGCCCGGTGAAGGCGTCGAGGTAGAACAGGAACGGCAGGCCGTGCTCGCACAGCCGCTCCACCGCGCCGGGCTCGGTGAGGACCGGGGTCGGGCGCGAGTGCACCGTGAACATCCGGCCGCCGGTATCGGACGGGGGATGCATTCGCGACCGGCGCGCCAGCCGCAGCCCCGACGGACCGGCCCGGTAGACGACGGCATCCTCACCGGTTTCGGCGTCGACGAACAGGTGAACGTCGAAGTCGAGCGCGTCCATCACCGCCACGGCCGACTTCGGGCGGAGGGTGTCGAGCGCGAACACCTTGCGGCGCACGATCTTTCCGACGGCGGCTTCCGCCAGCGCCGGTCGTGCCGGATCCGGCCAGTCCCGGACGGTTCCGCCGGTGAGCTGGCGTTCGAGCCGGACCACCACCGACAGCACCTCGTTGGGCCCGCGGGTGCGCACCTGCATCCGGACCGGGCGATCGTGCCGGGCGAGATTCACCTGCACCAGAAGAGGTTCGGCATCGCCGGCAGCGGCGGTGATCCGAACCCGGGCGCCGCCGGTGATGCAGTGGCGCGCCAGCAGCCGGCCCACCGCGCCGGCCACGCGTTCGGCCTCGAGTGCGGGCACCGGCCCGCGGGCGAAGATGACGATGTCCGGGAACGCTGTCGACGACCATCCCTGAGATTCCCGCACCACCCGATCGACCTCTCTCGCTCACCCGACCCGTTTCGACGCACGACAACTGTGCCGGGGCGCGGGGCGGCGCCCAAGAGGCGAAAGTCCCTTCGATGACGCACGAAATGCCCGATCGGACATTCCGATCGGGCTTCGGGCGGGCGCGGGTCAGACGGTCGTGACGACCTCGTCGTATTCCAGCCGCGGTGAGCGCGGGTACCAGGCGTCGGGGCCCGGCTTGCCGATGTTGACCACGACCAGCGCGCTGTGCGTGCCCTCGGGGAAGAATTCCTTGTCGACACCGGCGGCGTCGAACCCGTTCATCGGGCCCGCGGCCAGGCCCGCGGCGCGGATGCCGAGGATGAAGTAGCCGATCTGGATCAGTGCGTTGAACCGCGCCGATTCGGCCCGGTAGTCGTCGTCGGTGAAGTACTCCTTGGCGTCGGGGGCGTGCGGGAAAAGCTTGGGCAGGTGATCGTGGAAATTGAGGTCAGCGGCCAGAATCGCTGTCAGTGGCGCCTTTTCGGTCTTGGGCTTGTTGTTGTCGAGCATATGCTCGACGAGGGCGGCGCGGGCCTCGGCGCCGCGAACCAGCACGATCCGCAGCGGCTGCTGATTCATCGCGGTCGGCGCGTATTTGACCAGCTCGTAGATCTCGCGGATCTGCTCGTCGCTCACCGGCTCGTCGGTGAAGGTGTTGGCGGTGCGGGCCGTGCGGAACAACAGGTCCTGGGCTTCGGCCGCGAGGGTCGGGTGCGTAGTGGGCTGAGCGGTGCTCACAGCGTAACTCCTTGTGGGGGTGAAGTTTTCGTTCAGTCGTGGGTGACGCGGCGGGAAAGGGTGCGTAGTTCACCGTCGACGCGGACGAGCACGTCGTGGACCACACAGCTCGGCGCGATCTCCGGCGCCGCGCCGGGCCGGATCTTGACCACCAGGCAGTACATCGTGGCGCCGATGCTGCCGTCGTCGCGCGGGGAGAGGTTGATCATGTTGAACCAGTGCCGGCGCTGCATCGGATCGCTGTCGAAGCGCTTGTGGAACTCCACCAGATCCGACACGATCCCGGCTCGGGTGCGCGCGGGCGGGCGGCCCGGAGTGTGCTCGAATTCGGCGTCCTCGGTGAAGGTTTCGGCGTATCCGGTGATGTCGCGGTTGTCCAGGCGCTGCATCTGATCGGCGTAGAACTGCTGGACCTCGGCGTACAGCTCGGCACGGCTGGCGACAGTGGTCATGGACGGCTCCTCGGAAGACGGTGTGGCCGCCGGTGTTCCGGGCGGACCTCGATCGCGCTCCACGGTCGCCGACGGCACTCGAGATTCGGTCGAGCCCGCGCCGATTTGACCGGTCTTATAGGGCCTTTCGCGACGCTGGTGGCCGGACGGGCCGGCGTAACCGGATCCAGCACCGATGGAGGAGATATGGCGGACAGTCAGCGTGTGGCGCTGGTCAGCGGAGCGACCAGCGGAATGGGCTTGCAGATCACGAAAAACCTGGCGGCACAGGGTGTTGCGGTGTTCATCTGTGCTCGCGACGAGCAGCGGGTGGCCGATACGGCCAAGCAGTTGCAGGACGACGGGTTCGCGGTCGACGGGGTGGGCTGCGACGTTCGCGACGCCGCGCAGATCCGGGAGTACGTCGATGCCGGGGTCCGGCGGTTCGGCCCCGTCGACATCCTGGTCAACAATGCCGGTCGCAGCGGCGGCGGCGTGACCGCGCAGATCGAGGACCAGTTGTGGCTCGACGTGATCGAGACGAACCTGCACAGCGTCTTCTACGCCACCAAGGCCGCGCTCACCGCCGGCGGCATGCTCGAGCGCGGTAGCGGCCGGATCGTCAACATCGCCTCGACCGGCGGTAAGCAGGGTGTGCTCCACGGCGCGCCGTATTCGGCCTCCAAGCACGGGGTCGTCGGCTTCACCAAGGCGCTGGGGCTGGAGCTGGCCAAGACCGGGATCACGGTCAACGCGGTCTGCCCCGGATTCGTGGAAACGCCGATGGCCGAACGGGTTCGCGAGGTGTATTCGGGTCTGTGGGGTGTCGATACCGACGAGGTGCACGCGCGCGTGAGCGCCCGGGTGCCGATCGGCCGCTACGTCCAGGTCGACGAGGTGGCCGCGATGGTCGACTACCTGATCTCGCCGGCCGCCGCCGCCGTGACCGCACAGGCATTGAATGTCTGTGGCGGCCTGGGCAACTACTGACCGGAGCGTGCCGTCATGACAGCAATGGACGAAAACGTCACCCCCGCAGCGGAACTCGATGCCGCCCAGCACGACTATCTGCAGATACTCGACGCCATCCAGTCGGGCGCGTTGCGGCTGCTGGCAGGCTTCCCGGCACAGCCCAGCGGCCTGCGGATCCAGGTCGGTGAGGTGACCGTGGAGGCGCAGTGGCCGCAAGGCCCGGGGGAGGCTGCGGTGAGTGCCGGCGCCGCACCGGCACCGGCACCGGCAACCGACATCGCGACCGAGGTGCCGGTGACCGATCCGGTGATCCGCGCACCCAGTGTGGGCGTGTTCTACCGGAGCCCGCAGCCCGGTGCCGAGCCGTTCGTGGCGGTCGGCGACCGGGTGTCGCCGGGGCGTCAGGTCGGCATCGTCGAGGCGATGAAGCTGATGATCCCGGTGACGGCCGAAGCGGGCGGGGTCGTCACCGCGATCCTCAAACAGGACGGTGATTCGGTGCAATTCGACGAACCTCTGTTCTCGTACTCGCCGGAGTGATCACGGGCGGGCGGACCTGCGCCAGGTGAGAATGCGGCGCTGGGTCCGCCCGTCCACCTGCGCGGCGCCGATGAGCGTCAGCACGTCACCGTCGAGGGACATCTGGCGTACCTGCTCGGTGCCGGCCCAGGCCGGATTCGAGCACACGCTGATGGCGTGCACCACCGCCATTCCCGCGGTGCGCCAGGTTCCGGCGTAGCCCATGAACGGGGGCGCCGCGGTGGTGTCGCCGGTGCGCATCATGCTCACCGAGACCGAGCCCTGTGCGGTGTAGATCAGCAGACCGCGCGGCGCCGGGCCGAGCGGCCCCTCGCTGCGCACGTCCGCGTCGTCGATGTCGTAGTAGGACACCAGTTCCCAGGTGCCGACGAGATCAGTCGCAGTCATGGGCCTCACGATGCGTGCCGTCGCTCGAATCATGCTCGAGCGTTCCCGCGGGCGTAGTCGTAGGAGGCGCGTACCAGCTGCCAGACCTGTTCCAGTTCGTCGGCGTCGCGGGGGCCGTAGACCATCAGCAGTGTCGCCGGCAGGACGCCGGCGCGGGCCATCGGATGCTGTTCGGCCCAGCAAGCCGAAACGGCTTCGGCGGCAGCGGTTTCCGGTAGGCGCAGATGGAGGCTGCCGTCGGCGTGCCCGTGCAGGTGCACGAATTCGGTGCCGGCCAGGAAGGCGTCCTCGGGTCCGTGCGCGAGATCGGGATGCAGATGCAGGGCACGGGTGTCGGGCAGCGAGACCGCGCTGCGGGCGGCCAGCACACCGTCGAGTGTGATCATGCGCGCCCACAGCGCTTCCTGCAGCCGGACGTCCGGATTCTGGGTGAGCTGCTGATGCGGATTGTGGGGCCGGGTGAGCGGGCGTTCGCCGCGCCGCCTCGGCAGGCGAAGGTTTCCGTGTGGTGCGGTCGCAGTCATCACTGTGCTCCTCTCGCGCCGGTAAAGGCTTCTGGTCACACAGTAGTTTCCAAAGTATAGTAGTTACCAAATGGAAAGTGCCTAGGAGTGATCATGACGCCCGTCACGCCGCCCCCTGTCGCCGATCCCTGTCCGATCTCGCCGGTGGTCGATTTGTTCTTCGGCCGCTGGTCCACCCAGGTGCTGTGGGTGCTGATCCACGACGGCCGGATGCGGTTCAACGAAGTGCAGCAACGCATTCCGGGCGTCACGCCCAAGGTGCTGACCCAGCGGCTGCGTCAGCTCGAACGCGACGGTCTGGTGCAGCGCACCTACCATCCCGAGGTCCCCCCACGCGTCGAGTACGCGGCCACCGCGCTGGCCGCCACCCTGACTCCGTTGTTCGACGGTCTCGCGCGGTGGTCGAACGAGCACTTGGCGCAGGTGCTGGCGGCCCGCGCCGCCTACGACGCGGGCGAACGCTGAGCCGCCGATTGCAGTAGCAGTTCGGCGAATTCACGCGGCATGGTGATCATGCAGTCGTGCCCGGTCGGCAGAATCTTCAGCCGTTCGCTGGGCAGGTCCGCAGGAGGAAGGGTCCGCGGCATCGCCGCGCGCATCGCCTTGAAGGCCTCGCCGCCCTCGCTGCAGTGGATGTGGGTGACGGGAACGAGAGCCAGATCGTCCGGATTGCGCAGGGTCAGCGGCTGGTGAAAAGTCCTCAGCGACTGGGCCGTCAGCATCGAGGCCACCCAGCTCAGGTCGGGTTCCTCGGTGACGCCGTTGATGCCGCTGTCGCCCATCGGCTCGGTGGGTGGCGGCACCCGCCAGCCGTCCCCGACGGCCGCGGCCGCGGTGGTGAACGCCTCGACCATCTCCGGCATGATGTCGGCGACGGCTTCGCCGTCTCGCGGCACGAAGGTATCCACGTAGATCAGCTCGGCGATGCGGTCCGGGAACCGGTCCGCGAGCGCGGTGACCACGATTCCGGCGTAGCTGTGGCCCACCAGGATCAGCTCCCGCAGATCCTCGGCGAGGATCAGTTCGGCGAGATCGTCGACGTGGGTGTCGAGTCCCACGTCGGGGGTGAGTTCGTCGGCGCGTTCGCCCATGCCGACGAGTGAGGGCGCGAAGACACGGTGGCCGGCCGCGGTGAGCAGCGGGGTCACCCGCTGCCAGGCCCAGCCGCCGTGAAACGCGCCGTGAACGAGGAGATAGGTCGACACGACAGGTCCTCCTGGGTGCTGAAATCAGGTTCTGGGAATTCAGGTACTGGAAACGATGAGATGGTCGCCGTGTGCCGGCGGGACGTGCTCGGGCCGGATCCCGAGGCCGATCACCCGTGCCACCACGTGCGAGAGGCCGGGGAAGCGACGCAGCAACCGGGCCAGCAACGGCTTGTCGGTGCTCGGGCGCCCCGCGTTCGGATACAGATCGGCGAGCAGACGCAACTGCGCGAATTGCACCACGCGCATAGGGAATTCGCGGCGGCGCTGCACCGCGCGCAACTGCGCGAGACTCGGCACACCGCCCGCGGCCAGGGTCGGCGCCAGCAGTCGCGCGGCGGCGACCGCGTCCTGGACCGCCAGATTGATACCGACGCCGCCCGCCGGCGACATCGCGTGCGCGGCATCGCCGATGGCCAGCAGGCCGGGGCGCCACCAGTGCCGCAGCCGGTCCACCCGCACGTCGAGCGGTTTCACATCGTCCCACTCGCGGATCGCGGTCTCGAGCCCCGGCGCCAGTGCCGGATAGATCACCGCGAGCTGCGCCCGGAACCCGGGCAGGCCGGCCGCGCGGATCGTCTCGAAACCGCCCTTGGGGATCATGTAGGCGACCTGCAGATAGTCGCCGCGATCGATGCAGACGATGAAGAAACCCTTGCCGCTGCGCACGGTCGGCAGGCTTTCGCCCTCGGGTTTGCCCACCCGGAACCACAACACGTCCATCGGCGCCCGGCTCGCCGCCACCGCGAGCGCGCCACTGGTGCGCACCAACGAATTCCGTCCGTCGGCGGCGATCACGAGACGGGCCCGCACCTCGACCGGACCGTCCGGGGTGGCGGCACGCACGCCGTCGACGACGCCGCCGGACTCGAGCAGTGCGGTGACCTCCGCCCGCTGCAGCAGACGAAATCCCGGATACCGGCGGCCGGTTTCGGCGAGGAAGTTCAGCACGTCCCACTGCGGCATGAACGCCACGAACGGGAACCGGCCGGGCAGCCGGGCGAAGTCGGCGAACACGACCGGCCCCAGCGCGGTCGCCATCGGCAGCCGCGGAGCCCGCACATGCGGCAGCCGGAGAAATTCGTCGGCGAGCCCGAGTTCGTCCATCACCGTCAGCGTCGACGGGTGGACCGTGTCACCGCGGAAGTCGCGCAGGAAGTCCGGATGCTTCTCCAGCACCAGAACTTTCGCCCCGGACCGGGCCAGCAATACACCGGCGACCAGTCCCGCCGGTCCGCCGCCGATCACGCACACATCGACGGTCTCGGCTGTGGCCGTCTCTCGCTCGCTCAGGCCAGGCACGTCGGTACCCGGCCGTCGTTGTAGCCGACCATCTCGTCGAAGATGGCGAGCACATCCAGCGGCGCGCCCGGTGCCGCGCCGTCCGCCTCGGCATAGGCGCGATGAAGATTGCCGACCACCCGCTCGGCATCCACCAGATCCGCGAACTCGCCGGGATCGGCCTCGAGTGCGATGCCGAGCGGAGTCAGCCCCAACGCCCGGCCGTCGAGCGCCAACCTGTCGATCCATTCCAGATACCGGGTCGTCTGATCGAAGATCTCCGGTCCGGTGACCGGGCCGTGGCCTGCCACAACGGTTTCCGCGCCCAGCTCGGACAGTGTCCGGATCGCGGCGAGGGTGCCGGCGACCGAACCGAACAAGCAGAACGGCGCCGCGCCCGACATCACCAGATCCCCGGCGAACAGCACCTTCTCCGCGGGCAGCCACGCCACCACATCGTTGGTGGTGTGCGCCGCCGGACCCAGATGGATCAGCTCCACGCGTCGCTCGCCGACGTGGAGGGTCAGCCGGTCGGAGAAGGTGACAGTCGGCGGCGTGACTCGCACGTCGCCCCACCGGACCTGCGGCCACAGCTGTGTCAGAGCCAGCCCGGTCTCGATCATCTCGGCGCGGATCCGATCGTGACCGACGAGGACCGCGGCCGGCCCGAACAGATGGTTGCCGAAATTGTGGTCGCCGTGGTGATGGGTGTTGACCACGGTGCGCGCCGGTCCGCCGGCGACCCGATCGACGTGTGCGATCAGGCCGCGGGTGCGGTCCTCGGTGGCGAGGGTGTCGATCACCAGCGCACCGTCGGGTCCGGCGACGACGCCGGCGTTGCTGACGCACCAGCCGCCGTGGCCATGGGTGTAGGCGAAGACACCGTCGGCGACCTCGTGCACCACCGGCTCGGCGAGCTGCGCACTTCCGGTCGCTGTCATGACGGTGATTTCGCGGATTCGGCGCGGCGGGCCGCGACGTACTGCGCCGCGCACAGCAGGGTGTTGCGGCTGTTGGTGCCCAGGGCCTCACCGAGATAGGCGCGGGCTTCGGCGAGTCCGGTATCGGGGCCGAGGATTTCGCGCGCGGCGGCAGGGTTGATCGCCACCGTGTGCCGGGCGAGGACCACCACACCGGCGGGGCCGTCGGCGAATTCCCATGCGCCACTGTGCCCGAACAGCATCGCGGGCGGCAGCTGCTGTTTGTAGTCGATACGTTCGGCCGCGACGCAGATCCGGATCGACCGGGTGGTGTGCGGGATACCGCCCTCGGTGACGGTGTCCATCTCCATCAGCTGCACCCCGTCCGCGTCTTCGGTGAGATCCACCCGGCCGACGTGCGGAACGTGGTCGGGCCAGCGGTCGCTGTGGTAGACGAAGTCATAGAGTTCGGCTGCCGTCGCATCCAGCGTCACACGGTCTTCGAAGGTGACGATGATGTCGTCGACCGGATGCCCCAGCTCGGCGATCCGTGCCAGCGCCGCCAGTTCGGTGACGCTGTTGCGGTCGACCGCGCCGGTGATCACGTCCGGATCCGCACCGTCGGCCACGGTGAAGTGGTGATCGAGTGTGACAGTCGTTGTGCGCGGGCCGGTTTCGTCGAATCGCCACTGCCCGCCCATGGAGGCGATCGGCGCCCGGCTGCGTTCCTGCTCGAAGGTGATGCGCCGCCCGGCCGGGTCCAGGGTCCGGCGCGAGGTCCAGTCCGTGACCTGACCGTTCACCGTCGCCCACAGCCGGAACCGCTCCTCGTCGGCGCCGCGGTGCAGATGCCGCACCAGCACGGACGGTTCGAAGATCACCGGCCAGCGACCGACGTCGGCGACCAGCCCGTAGACCTCGTCCGCGGGCGCCTCGACGACCCGGGTGTGCGTTGTGCGGATCGTCATGCCACACCCGCCAGCTGCTGGTTGACGATGTCGATCAGCTCCTGCGGGGTCTTGACGTCGATGAGCTGTTCCTCGGGGACCGTCACCCCGAACTCGCGCTGGATGCGCGAGGCGGTTTCGATCAGGGCCAGCGAGTCGTAGCCGAGTTCCTCGAACTCGACCTCGGCGATGTCACCGGCGAGTTCGGGGGCGTCCTCGTCGCCGCCGGCGCAGGCCACCAGGATTCGGCGCAGGGTGTCGATGGTGATGGTCATGGTGTGCTCCTGAGTGCGTTCGAAGGGATACTGCGATTGCTGTGCGGGGTCAGCGCGGGTGCGCGCGAACGACCACCGCGGAGTTGAAGCCCCATCGCCCGCGGGCGAGGACGAGCCCGGCGCCGAGGTCGGCCGAGCGCGGTTCGCCGCGGACCAGGTCGATCCGGCATCCTTCGGCGAGTTCGGTGGTGGCCACGGTCGGCGGGATCACCGCGTCGCGCATGGCCAGCAGGCAGGTGACGATGTCGAGCGGGCCCGCACCGGAGAACAGCCGCCCGGTGAGCGGTTTCGTGGCGGTCACCGGGACTCCGCCGGGACCGAAGACGGCGTCGAGGGCGGCCGCCTCGGCACGGTCGGCCTCGGGCACGCCGGCGGCATCGGCGAAGACCACATCGATGTCGTCGCTGCGCAGTCCGGCATCGGCGAGCGCCAGCTCGATCGCCCGCTGTAGTCCCGGCGGGCGCGGCGAACCCGGCGGCGGATCGAAAGTCTGCGCGTACCCGGCGATTTCGCCGTAACAGTCGGGCACGCCCCGGGCTTGGGCCGCCGCGGCGTCCTCGAGCACCAGCATGGCCCCGCCCTCGCCGGGCACGTTACCCGCCGCGTGCGCGTCGAACGGCAGATAGGCGCGCGCGGGATCGGTTGCGGTGCTGACGGTTCCGGCCGCGATGTGGGAGACCCAGCCCCACGGATCGAGCGCCGAATCGACACCACCGGTGACCACCAGGGGAGTGCCGCGGCGCACGGTGCGCCGGGCGTGCCCGACCGCGTCGAGGCCCCCGGCCTGATCGGCGACCAGCGCGCTGCTCGGTCCGCGCATGCCGTGGCGGATCGAGATCTGGCCGGTGTTCACCGCGTAGAACCAGGCGAACGATTCGTACACGCTCACGTGCTCGGAGCCGCGCGACCACAGCTTGTTGAATTCGCGGTGGGTGAATTCGAAACCGCCGGAAGCGTTTCCGGTGACCACACCCATGCCGTAGTCGGTGAGTGCGGTGGTGTCGACCTTCGCGTCGTCGAGGGCCCACTGCGCGGCCACCAGTGCCATCCGGGTGGAGACGTCGGTCTGCGGCAGCAGCCGGCTCGGCAGGTACTTACCGGCGTCGAACTCGGCCACCTGGCCGGCCAGCGTCGCGCCGAATCCGGTGGTGTCGAAGCGGGTCAGCGGTGCGATGGCGCCGCGTCCCGCCAGCACCGCATCCCAGAAGTGGTCCAGGCCCAGCCCGTTGGGCGCCACCACGCCCATTCCCGTCACGACGCTCATGCCGGCACCCCCTGCGGCCGGCGCAGCACCATGGCGCTCTGGAAGCCGCCGAATCCGCTGCCGACGCTCAGTACGGTGTCGATGCGGTGGTCGCGCGCGGTGAGCGGGACGTAGTCGAGATCGCATTCCGGATCCGGCTCGTGCAGATTCGCCGTCGGCGGCACCACCTGGTGCTGCAGCGCGAGCAGGCAGGCCGCGATCTCCACCGAACCGATGGCGCCCAGTGAATGACCCACCATCGATTTGATCGAGCTCATGGGCGTGCGGTAGGCGTGCTCGCCGAGACTGCGCTTCACCGCGGCGGTTTCGTGGCGGTCGTTCTGGCGGGTGCCCGACCCGTGGGCGTTGACGTAGTCCACGGCGGTGGGATCGACCCGCGATTCGTCGAGGGCCACCCGGATCGCCTCGGCCATTTCGCGTCCGTCGGCCTTGAGGCCGGTCATGTGGTAGGCGTTGCAGCGGGTCGCGTAGCCGGTGATCTCGGCGTAGATGTGCGCGCCGCGGCGGCGGGCGTTCTCGTACTCCTCGAGCACGAACATCGCCGCCCCTTCGGCGAGGACGAAACCGTTGCGCGAGTTGTCGAACGGCCGCGAGGCGTGCTCGGCGTCGTCGTTGCGCGGCGTGGTCGCCTTGATCGCGTCGAAGCAGGCCACCACGATCGGCGTGATCGGGGTATCGGCGGCGCCCGCCAGCACCACGTCGGCGGAGCCCTCGCGGATCAACTGCACCGCGTGCCCGACCGAGTCCAGTCCCGACGTGCACCCGTTGGACACCATGGCCACCGGCCCCTCGGCGCCCACGCTCCATGCCACCTCGGCCGGCATCACACTCGGCACCATGTAGTCGAACATGTAGGGCGAGACGTGTTTCTCGTCGAGTACCCAGTCGCGGCCGGAGTCCGACAGCACCAGATATTCCTGCTCCAGACTCGTCGCCGCGGCCACGGCACTGCCGAGGCTGACACCGATACGCTGCGGATCGAGCGTGTCGACGCCGAGACCGCTGTCGGCCACCGCTTCGCGGGCACACACCACCGCGAACTGGGCGGCACGATCCATGCGCCGAATCTCCCTGGGCGACAGCCCTTCCCGGACCGCGTCGAAATCTGCCTCGCCCGCCACCTGGGACCGGTAGGGGGAGGCGTCGAAGAAGCTGATCCGGCGGGTAGCGGTGCGCCCGTCCGACAGCAACTTCCAGAATTCGTCCTTGCCGTTGCCGCCGGGCGCACGCACCCCGAGCCCGGTCACGACGACGCGACGGTTCATAACGAACCTCCGAATGCATTGGCGTACACAGCTGTTGTCCCTTCTCGCCGAAGAGTCCCGAAAGTCCCCGAGATCACGATCAGGGTGAAGCGGGCCGCTCTAGCCCCGCTCGAGCACCGCGATCGAGCTGTCCTCGAGCGCGCGGGGCGAACCTGAGCACACCGGACGCTGCGGTCCGGCTGACCGTGGCCGATCGAGCACAGGAGACACCCCGTGAAGACGCCGCCAAGCTCCCACACCGCGGACTGGGTACTGTGCCCGGGCTGCCGGATTCCCCTGTATCGCAAGCGTTTCGACCGTGACCTGGGCGTCTGCGGTGAATGCGGCCGGCACACCCCCCTGTCCGCCGAGCAGCGATTGCGCCAGTTGGCCGATGAGGGCCGGTTCGAGCCGCTGCCGATCGCCGGCACCGAGGACGACCCGCTGAACTTCCACGATGTCGTGCCGTATGCCGACCGGCTGTCCGGTGCGCGGGCGCGCACCGGGCTGCGGGATGCGGTGGTGTGCGCGACCGCGCGCATCGAGGGCGCCGCGGTCGTCGTCGTCGCCATGGACTTCCGCTTCCTCGGCGGCAGCCTGGGCACCGCGGTCGGGGAGATGATCACCGTGGCGGCGGAATACGCTCTGGCCGAGCGTATTCCGCTGCTTCTGATCACCGCGTCCGGCGGCGCCCGCATGCAGGAGGGGCCGCTGTCGCTGATGCAGATGGCCAAGACCAGTGCCGCGCTCGAGCAGCTCGATCGCGCGGGCATCCTCACCGTCAGCCTGATCACCGATCCGACCTACGGCGGTGTCGCCGCGTCGTTCGCGACGCTGACCGACGTGCTGATCGCCGAACCGGGCGCCCGGCTCGGCTTCGCCGGGCGCCGGGTCATCGAGCAGACGATCCGCCAGGAACTGCCCCCGCGGTTCCAGACCGCGGAATTCCTGCTCGAGCACGGCCTCATCGATATGATCGTGCCCCGCTCGGGCCTGCGCGCGACGCTGGGTGCGCTGCTGCGCATCGCGGGGCCGGTCGACCCCACCGGCGAACCGGGTGCGGCGGCCGAGATCGTCACCGATCCGCATTCGCTGCCCGAGGCCGAGGCCTGGGAACAGGTCCGCCGGGCGCGCGAGATCAGCCGGCCCACCGCCCTGGACTATGTGGCTCTCGCGTTCGACGGATTCCTCGAACTGCGCGGCGACCGCATCGGCGCCGACTGTCCCGCCGTCGTCGGCGGTCCGGCCTGGCTCGGCGACCGGCCGGTGATGGTGATCGGCCAGCAGAAGGGGCACGATCCCAAGGAGCTCATGGTCCGCAACTTCGGCATGCCCACGCCGCCGGGATATCGCAAGGCCGCTCGGCTCATGCGCCTGGCCGAAAAGCTCGGTCTGCCGGTCGTCACGCTCATCGACACCCCGGGCGCCTATCCGGGAGCGACCGCCGAGGAGCAGGGCCAAGCCGTCGCCATCGCCGAGAACATCCGCCTGATGTCGGCCTTGCGCGTTCCGGTGATCAGTGTGGTGATCGGCGAGGGCGGCAGCGGCGGCGCGCTGGCGCTCGCGGTCGCCAACCGTGTGCTGATGCTGGCCGACTCGGTCTACTCGGTGATCAGCCCCGAAGGATGTGCGGCCATCGTGTGGAACGATCCGAGCGCCGCGGCCGAAGCCGCTGCGGCACTGCATATCACCGCTCGCGAGCTGCTGCGGCTGGGCATCGTCGACGGTGTCCTGCCCGGCCACGACGGTGCCGTGCCGCGCGTGGCGGCCGAGCGGCTGCACCGCGCCCTGGCCGAGACGTTGCGGGCCTTGATCGGGCGCAGCGGCGAGGAGTTGGCGGCCGAACGGCGAGCCCGGTTCCGTCGCTTCGGTGTTCCGGTGGCTGCCCGCTCGGCGGCGTGAGGGAGGCGCGATGTTCGACAAGATTCTGATCGCCAACCGGGGTGAGATCGCGCTGCGTGTGGCTCGTACCTGCCGTGAGATGGGGGTGCCCACGGTGGCGGTCTATTCGGCGGCCGACCACGATTCGGCGGTCGTGGATTTCGCCGACGAGGCGGTGCGGATCGGTCCGGCCGCGGCGAAACGCAGTTATCTCGACGCGGCCGCAATCCTGACAGCCGCCGAGATCACCGGCGCCGATGCCATTCATCCCGGCTACGGATTCCTTTCGGAGTCACCAGATTTCGCCGACGCGTGCCGTGCCGCCGGAGTCACCCTCATCGGGCCGCCCGCGGATGTCATGGCCGAGCTGGGCGACAAGCAGTCGGCACGCACGCTGATGGCCAAGGCCGGGCTGCCGCTGCTGCCGGGCAGTCTCGACGCTCTGGAATTCGATGAGGCGCAGGCGCTCGCGGACCGGATCGGGTATCCGGTGATCATCAAGGCCGTCGCCGGCGGCGGCGGGCGCGGGATGGCGGTGGTGCACGACGGCGCCGATTTCGCCCGGGCCTACCGGGACACCCGGGCCACGGCCCGCATGCTCTTCGGCGACAGCCGGGTGTATGTCGAAAGGTATCTCGACCGCGCCCGGCACGTGGAGGTGCAGGTGCTGTGCGACACCTTCGGCGCGGGTGTCCATCTCGGCGAGCGGGACTGCTCGGTGCAGCGCAGGCATCAGAAGCTGGTGGAGGAGTCGCCGGCGCCGCGGCTGCCCGACGGGCTGGCCGCCCGGATCGGCCGCTCCGCGGTCGACGGGGTCCTCGCCGCCGGCTTCACCGGAGCCGGCACCGTCGAATTCCTGCTCGACTCGGATGGCAGCTACTACTTCATGGAAGTGAATTGCCGAATCCAGGTCGAGCATCCGGTCACCGAAATGGTCACCGGTATCGATCTGGTCGCCGAGCAGATCCGGATCGCCGCCGGCGAACCGCTGGCATGGACGCAGGACCGCATTCAGCCGAAGGGCGCCGCGATCGAATGCCGGATCAATGCCGAGAATCCGGCGGCCGGATTCGCGCCGACGCCCGCGAGGATTTCCGAATTCACCGCGCCCGGTGGTCCGTTCACGCGAGTCGACACCCATATCCGGGCGGGTTATTCGGTTCCGCCGGACTACGATTCGCTGCTCGCGAAGGTCATCGTGTGGGCGCCCGATCGTGATGCCGCGATAGCGCGGATGAACCGGGCGCTGGCCGAATTCCGGGTGGGCGGCGAAAGATTGTGCACCACGCGCGAATTCCTGCTGGACGTCCTCGATCAGCCGAAATTCCGGGCCGGTACCCATACGACCGCTCTGGTGGAGGAAATGTTCGAGGGTACCGCCCCGGAATGAGGGGGCCGGATCAGGCGGGCGTGGCCGAGCGTTCCGCGCCCGCCTGCCAGCCGATCAGATATCCGGCGTGCCGGCGTTCGAGCATCAGGGTCACCGATTCGTCGGAGGCGTTGAGGATGTCGCTGTGTAATCGGCGCAATTTGACGCACGGATCCAGGCCGAGCTCCCGCTGCAGGGAACGGGCGAATTCATGGTAGGACTCGAGGGCGCGATGACGGCGGCCGGAACGGCACAGCGCGTACATGTAGTACGCCTGCAGTCGTTCGTGCAGGGGCTGTTCCGCGGTCAGTCGCGCCAGGTCGGGGCAGACTTCCCGGTAGCGGCCCAGCCGCAGCTGGGCTTCGATGCGCAGTTCGAGGTCGGTCAGCCGCACCTGTTCCAGATGCGACAACTCCGCCGACAAGGGCAGGCCACACTCGACGTCCAGCAGCGCCGGACCGGTCCACAGTGCTTCGGCCGCGGTGAACAGATCCACCGCGCGCAGATCGTCACCGGCATTCAACGCGCAGCGGGCGGCATCGGTCATCGTGCGGTAGTCGCGCACATCCAGTACACAATCCTGGGCGTCGAACATATAACCCTTGCTCCAGGTGCGGAGATATCTGTCCGCGATTTCGCCCTGATCGACCTCCAGATACTGCGCCATCTTCTTGCGGATTCCCAGGACATAGGTCTGCACGACCGTTATCGCGCTGCGGGGCGGATCGTCGTTCCACAGCTCTTCGATGAGTGTCGTGACCGGAACCACCGTCGAATGCCGAATCAACAACAACGCCAGCAATTGCCGTTGTTTCTGGGCGGTCGGCGTCGCATTGCGATTGTCGAGGGCGAGGGTCAAAGGGCCCAGAACGCGGGCATACACAGGATTCGACACGTAACGTCCCCTTGTAGCATGAATTGCTGTGCGGTGAGCGTGAAATCGTACGTCGCTGTAGACCGTTTCAGAGTACCGAGGCCGTTGTGGCGAGACCGTAAACCCACTGTGATCATACCGTTAACGCCGTACGGCCGTCTTGCTCTCGCATATGTTTTCGCAGGTGAAGAATATTTTGGACGCTCGACTATGTGATTGTGCGGCCGGCCCCTCGCCGGAACCGGTTGCCGCCGAGCGCAATCCGGGCGTTGCGGCGGATCGCCGGTTCCTTCAGGCTCCGGCCAGGGGCACGGCGAGGTGTGCGGCGAAGGCCGCCGCGGCGGCGGCCGGATAGTCGGTGGTGCCCTCGAAATAGTCACCGGTCCAGCTGGTGGCGAGTTGCTGCAGAGCTGCCACGTTCCCCGGTTCTGGTGTCCCGCACAGCAATTCGCCCAGCGGATCGCTCGAGGGCCCTTCGGCGTCGGTGTGTTCGCCGGTGGTGAGGCGCACGCCGAGGAACCGGCGATGGAGATGTGCCCGCAGGGCGGCGGTTCCGCTGCCGAAGTTGTTGCACAGCGCGGGCGGACCGGAGACGGTGAGGACGGGAAGGTCGGTGGCGGCGAGGTCGGCGAGTGCGACATCGGTGTTGTCGCCGAGGAAGGATTTCACCGGATCCAGCAGGACGAGCCCGCGCAGGTTCGCCCACGCGGCCGGATCGGAGTCGTGCAGGCGGTGGGCGACGTATTCGACGGCCTCGGCGCCGGCGGAATGGCCGATGAACACCACCCGGCGCGGCAGCGCGGGCAGGCCGACTCCGGCGCGGGCCGCGGAGGTGGCCAGCGGGCCGGTGGGATCGGCGGCGGTGGCGAACAGCCGGGCCACCTGATCCAGGAACGCGGTGTTGTCGCCGAGATTCTGCAGGGTGCAGCCGTCGAGGTTCAGGAACGGCAGGCTGGGGGAGAAGACGAGATATCCTGCGGCCGACAGTGTTTCGGCGAGCGCGGCGACGTTGCCCTCCGTGCGGGCGAAGCCGTGCTGCAGCCAGACCAGGCCGCGTGGCGTGTCCGCGGGCCGATACCACGCGGCGTCCTGGTGCAGGGTCGTCGTCGCACAGGGCAGATCCACCGTGCCCGGCAGCGGTGGCCCCGCGGCGGCGGGAGCGAATGCGGCGGCCGCGATGCCCACGGCGGCGAGGACGGTCAGGGTCGAAACTCGCAGCCTCATCGCAACTCCACATGCAGCACAATCGGTGTCCCGGTGATGACGCCACCGGGACACCGATCAGTATTCGCCCCGGAGACACGTGGCGGAGGCGCTTCGGGCCGTTACCTGTCGGCGGGCGCGGACCCGCCAGGTCTGCGGCAGTGGCATCGGTCGGAAAACTGCTGGCGGCCAAGGGGTTCGCGGCGTGACGACGATAGATATGTGGTGCGGGTATCCCTCGGCCTGAACTCGCCAGGTGGCCGATTCCTACTGGGTTGCCGAAAGGCCTAGCGATATCGTCAAGCTCCGGCCCGCCGGTAGCTGGGCGATCACCGGCGTGGGGACATGCGGCCCGGTCTTTCCAGGCGGGGACGCGCCTGCACCCGGCATTCGCCCCCGGACGGCGACTCTGTGATCGGCGGCTGGTCGACCGGATCCGACGGTGGCACAAGCTTAATCCGGTCGCGGGGCGTGTGCGGCAGGGTGCCGTCGGCCCGGCGATCGACCGGCGCGAGCTTGATCGAATCGCATTTCGTGTCCGCCATGCGGGTTTCGCTGGATGATTGCCGGGTACCTGCCGAGGTGTAGCCGAACATGCTGGGCTGCCGGGGGCGACAGCCGGCCCACGCCGGCGTATTCCCCGATGAATCCATCTCATCCGATCGAGAGGAGAGCAACCATGACCGGACAGCTCGACACTCTGATGGACAGCACCGTGTACGACTCGCACGACGACAAGATCGGCAAGGTCAAGAACATCTACGTCAACAACGAAACCGGTTCGCCGACCTGGGCATCGGTGTCCACGGGACTGTTCCGCCACGATTCGCTGGTCCCGCTGGTCGGGGCGCAGCACAATCCGCAGTCCGACGCGTTGCGGGTGAATGTGGACAAGGAAATGGTCAAATCGGCGCCCGCCGTCGAACAGGACGGGCATATCAGCCGGGAGGGCGAGGAACAGCTGTTCCGCCACTATCACGTCGACCCGAATCACTCGGGCTGGGACGCCTACGGCCGGGCGATGCGCGACGGGCAGGGGACCGCGCGTCCCGATGCCGCCCCGACCGGCCGCCACGCCGCCACCGATCCCACCGGCGACAAGGGCCTGATCCGCTCCGAGGAACGCTTGAACGTCGATACGCAGCGTGAGGAGGTCGGCACCGCGCGCCTGCGCAAGTACGTCGTCACCGAGGATCAGACCGTGACGGTGCCCACCAGCCACGAAGAGGTCCGGGTGGAACGCGAACCGGTCACCGACGCCGGCGCGTACGGCCGGACCTCTCTGGGTGACGAGGAACGGGAAGTCACCCTGCACCGCGACCGGGTGACCGTGGACAAGGAGACGGTGCCGGTGGAGCGGGTGCGCTTGGCCGTCGACGAGGTCGAGGAACAGGAGACCGTCGGCGACACCGTGCGCAAGGAGCGCATCGACACCGAGGGCACCGATCCGGGACGCTACGACGATCGCCGCTACCCGGACGAACGCTGAGCACTGATGGTGTGAGCCGGGCCCGGACCGGGCCCGGCCCTATCGGGTTGCGCAGCCGCAGGTTTCGCCGATCGCCAGATGGGTCACGATCGGTTCCGGCGGGCCGAGTGGCTGCGTCTGCTCCGAATCCAGGACGCGGGACAGCGCCAGGCGTGCGATGAGGTCGATCGGCTGCCGAACGGCGGTGAGTGTGACCGCCGCGTAGGTGTCGGCGGTATCGGTGTCGTAGCCCACCACGGACAGGTCTCGGGGGACGACCAGCCCCGCGTCGGCGACCGCGCGCAGGGTCGCGGCGGCCTGCGCGTAGGTGCCGATGACCAGTCCGTCGGGGGCCGGGTGGTCGGCCAGATAACGCCCCACGGCGTGATAGGCGCCGGCGGGGGTGAGATCGGTGGCGATCCGCCGCGCCCGCTCGGAGCCGACGACCGACCGGTATCCCTCGTATCGTTGCGCGACCGTCTCCCGGTCGCCGTGTGCCACCTCGCCGGCGGTGAAGCCGCCGACGAACACGACATCGCCGCGGCGATGGGTGTCGGTCAGATGCCGGGTGGCCGACGCGCCGGCCCGGACGTGGTCGGCGCCCACGACGTCGGGCTCGACCTCGTCACGGTTGTTGTGGACCCACACGATCGGAATCCGCGCGTGGCGGCACAGTTCTGCGGTGGCACGGCCGTTGGCACCGCCCACCACGATGAGCCCCTCGATACCGGAATCGGTGAAGGCGGAGGCGAATTCGATCTCCCGCTCCGGGTCGTAACCGGTATTGCCGATCAGGGTCAGATGGTCGCGTCGGCGCGCCTCGGCCTCGATGTGCCCGACCAGAGTGGCGAACAGCGGCATCCGCACATCCGGCACGAGCAATCCGAGATGCCGCCACCGTCGGGGCCGGCGCAGCGCTCGTGCGGCCCGATCCGGCCGGTAGTTGAGCGCGTCCAGCGCGGCCACCACCCGGGCACGGGTCGACTCGGAGACCGGCCGCGGGCCGTCGTTGAGTACGTAACTGACCACAGCGGTGGAGGTGCCGGCCCGGCGGGCCACATCGGCGAGAGTCGCGCGTTTGACAGTCACGTTCGCTCCATTCTCAGCGGTTCACCCTCGCTCGGCCAGACTTGAAATCATCCGGATCATTACAGTCTCCGGACGGCTGATCTGCGGCGCAAATCGATTAGATTCGTAACATCGGCGACACGCTCGCTCAACCTGTGACTGATGGAGTGAACTGCATGGCCTTCGTACGACTCACCGGCGTCACCTACCACGACCCGGAGCCTGCGCACGACAGTTACATCCTCTTCACCGGCGCCGACGGTGTCACGCGGCTCATCGATCTCCAGGGCGACGTGCATCGGGAGTGGCCGTTCGCCGGGGTGCCGCCGCGCATTCTCGACCCCGCACTCAACGACGGCCGACTCGGCGATGTCGGGGTGCAACTCGAGCCGGGCGACGACCCACGCGGCGGCATCTACGCCAATCGCACTGTGGGACAACTGAGCTGGTCGGGAGAGCGAGTGTGGGAATGGGGGCGGGAGGCGCCCGGCGGCGCCGCCCGGCAGAACCACGATTGGGAGTTGCTGCCGAACGGCAACCGGCTGCTGCTGGTCACCATCCCACGGGTCGTGCCCGGTCTGGGCCCCGACCCGGTCGGCGATCAAGGACTCTACGAGGTGGATCCCGGCGGGGCGATCGTGTGGGAGTGGCGCGCCGGCGACCACCTGCGCGAACTGGGGTTCTCCGAGGCGGGCTGGGATGCGCTGCGCGACACGGTACTTCGCGATCCCGACGATCCATGGGGCTACCTGGAGATCAACAGCGCGAAATCGCTGGGCCCCAATCACTGGCACCGCGCGGACCCGCACACGGTCTTCCACCCGGACAACATCCTCATCAGCTGCCGCAAGGCCAATGTCATCGCCCTGATCGACAAGACCACGAAAGCCGTTGTGTGGCGGCTGGGCCCGTACTTCGATGCCGAGGCCGGGGCGCAACATCAGCGGATCAACGCGCACAAGGTGCCGCGGCCGCTGGATCAGATCTCCGGGCAGCACAATCCGCACCTCATCGCCGACGGCCTGCCGGGCGCCGGGAACATTCTGATCTTCGACAACCAGGGCGGGGCCGGTTATCCGCCGGCACCGCTGGGTATCTACGCGGGATCCCGTGTGCTGGAGGTGGATCCGTCGACGCGCCAGATCGTCTGGCAGTACACCGCCGAGGATTCCGGTCTGCCGTCGTGGACGTTCTTCAGCTCGTTCGTCAGCAACGCGCAGCGGCTGCCCAACGGCAACACCTTGATCACCGAGGGCATGCAGGGGCGCATATTCCAGGTGACGCCGCAGGGCCAGGTGGTCTGGGAGTACGTCTCGCCCTACGAGGGGCTCGGCGTCGCGGGCGAACCGGAGGTCCGGGAGCCGCGCGTGCCCGGCGTGGACCGCCTCAGCAGAACGCCGATGGTCTATCGGGCGCAGGCCGTTCCGTTCGACTGGGTGCCGATCGGCGCGCCGCGATCCGCCCCGGTCGCCGTCGACCTGCGCGGCACTGTTCCGCCGGGCGCCTAGCCCGGTTCTCACCGGCCGGGCCGCCGGTCATCGACGCGAGGAAGTTCGACCCATGACATCGAGTCTGCGAACCACACCGGACACCGCCGGGCCACCCGCCCCGGCATCGCCGCGCCGCGATCGCATCCGTCTCGTACGGCTGCCGCGGCACTGGCGGACCGTCGGCGGCACGGCGGCCGGGCTGGTGCTGGCCGCACTCGTGTGGTCGCTGGTGGCCGCCTCGGGAAGCTTTCCGCGCCAGCTGTTTCCGACCGTGCCGCAGATCGCGCGCGCGGGGCAGGCGCTGTGGAGCGACGGTCTGCTGCTGCCCGATATCGCCGCGAGTCTGCAGCGCGCACTGCTCGGTCTCGTGGTCGGCGTGGCCGCGGGCGTGCTCGCCGCGATCGTCACCTCGACCACCCGAACGGGACGCGCGGTGTTGCAGCCCGTGCTGCGACTGCTTTCACCGATCCCGACCATCGGCCTGGTTCCGCTGGCCATTCTGTGGTTCGGGCTCGGTGAGAACAGCAAGGTGCTGGTCATCGCGTTGGGGGTGTTCGTTCCGGTATGGATCAACAGCCACTCCGGATTCGCCGGCACGCCGGAGCACTATCTGCAGGCCGCGCGCTGTCTCGGTGCGAGCCGATGGCACACGCTCACTCGGATCGTGCTGCCGGAGGCGACGCCGGACGTGGTGGGCGGGATCCGGGTCGGTGCCGCCATGGCGTTCGTGCTGATCGTCGTTGCCGAAATGACCGGAACCACAGCGGGAATCGGTTATCGGATCTATCAGGCGCAGCTGTTCTCCCAGGCCGATCGGCTGATCTTCTGCCTGATCGTGCTCGGCGTCCTCGGGGCGGCCTGCGATCTGGCGATCGCGGCGCTGACCGCTCCGGTGGTGCGCTGGGCGAAGGAGGTGAACTGAGATGGCGATCGCCGCACATGAACTGGTGGTGCGTTTCCCGGATACGGAGCGACCCACGCTGCGCGGTATCGATCTGACGGTGCCCGACGGCTCGTTCACCGTCCTCGTCGGCGCCTCCGGCAGCGGTAAATCCACTCTGCTGCACTGCCTCGCGGGCCTGCTGTCACCCACCTCCGGCACCGTCACCGACGCGGGGCAGCGGGTGACCGGTCCCGATCCGCGTCGGGGTGTGGCCTTCCAGCGTGACGTGCTGTTCCCGTGGATGAGCGTCGCGGCGAATATCGAATTCGCTTTGCGCGCACACCGAGTCGCCGCGCGGGAGCGGCGGGACCGCATCGCGGAGCTGCTCGACCTCGTCGGTCTGCCCGCTGATGTCGGCGGACAGCGGCCGAGTCGGTTGTCGGGCGGTATGCGCCAGCGTGTCGGCATCGCCCGCATGCTCGCGGGAGAACCGGACATCATGCTGATGGACGAACCGTTCGCCGCCCTCGACGCACTCACCCGGCTCAACATGCAGGACCTGCTGATCGATGTGTGGACCCGGCTGCAACGCACCGTCGTCTTCGTGACCCACGACGTGGACGAGGCCATCAGGCTGGCCGACACCATCGGTGTGTTGCGCGACGGGCAGATCGTCGATCTGATCACGAATCCGCTGGCTCGCCCGCGGCCCGCCGATACGCTCGCCGACCAGCCCGGGTACAGCGGTCTGCGCCGCACCCTGCACCACGAACTCGGAATCGTGCGCACGGTGCCCTGACACGTTCTCGAACTCCCTGTACCGCAATGACTTCCACTACCCGCAGATGAAGAGAAGCCCGTGAAATCACTGATGTCCCGTGCCCTGATCGCACTCCTCGCGTTCGTCGCGCTGATCGTCCCGCTGGCCGCGTGCTCCGGCGCCGACGACTCCGATCCACACACCCTCACCGTCGGCTTCGTCGTCGATCCCTCCTGGGCGCAGGTGCCGGTGGCGCAACAGGCCGGCTATTTCGACCGGCACGGGGTGAAGGTGAAGGTCGTCAACTTCTCCACCGGGGTCGAGGCGCTGCAGGCGCTCGCCGCCGGCCAACTCGACGTCGCCACCGCCGCGGATGTCCCGGCCGCGGCGGCGCTGACCCGTTCGCCCGCACTGCGCATCGTCGGCGACGGATCGCGCTGGGAGGGTTCGCGAATCGTCGCCCGGCGCAGCGCGGGAATCGCCTCGCTGGCGGATCTCGGCGGCCGATCCGTGGGGACACCGCTGGGTACCAGTGCGGCGTACTTCGCGTCGAACGCGTTGTCGCACAGCAATATCGGCGCCAAACTGGTGCAGGTGGCACCGCAGGCGATGGTGACCGCTGCCGGGCAGCGCAATGTGGACGCGGTCGCGATCTTCCAGCCGTACCAGGCCCAGGTGATCGACGCACTCGGCGGTGACGCGGTCGAACTCGCGGGCGGCAGCTACAGTCAGCACAGCTTGTACCTGGCCACCGACAACGCCGTCACCCGCAAGCCCGATGCGCTGACCGCCTTCTTCGCGGCCCTCGGCGAGGCGGGAACCGAGCTGACCTCCGGAGCCGAGCCGGCGATCACCGCGGTTGCCGCCTCGACTCAGCTGTCGGCGGACCTCATCCGAAAGATCCTGCCCGAGTTCGACTTCCGCCTCCAGCTGCGACCCGAGCTCGCCGGCACCCTGACGACCCTGGCCGACTGGGCGAAATCGCAGGGTTCCCTCGACAAAGCGGCCCAACTGCCGGACTACCAGGCCCGCGCCGAATCGAAGTTCGTGCCGCAGGGCGGATAAGCCGGCAGTCTCGTGCGGACCGCGCGAACACCGGTCAGGCCACAGCCAGGTGGGCCTGCAGCAACCAGGCGGGAACCGAACTGCGGCCGCCGGGCTCGTCGCGCACGTCCTCGAAGTGGACCGGTGATCGATCGTCGCGGGGGAGATCGTTGCCGTGGATGCGGGCCGGGCGGATGTCGTCGATGACCCAGTATTTCGAAACCAGCTCGCGCAGTTCGTCTTCGGTCACCGGATTGGGGCCGAACCCCTCGGGTGAGGACGGTAACGCCTTGCGGTCGAAGACGAGCACGAAGTAGGACGCGCCCGGGGCCGCCGCGCGGACGATGGAGCGCTGATATCCGTCGCGCTGGTCGACCGGAATCGAGTGGAACAGGGTGCTGTCGATGATGGTGCCGAATCTGCCGTCGTACCCGGTGAACGAGGTGATGTCGGCGACCTCGTAGGTGGCGGTGGTCAGTCCGCGCCGCGCGGCCTCGGCGCGGGCCAGTTCGATGGCGGTCGGGGCGGAGTCCAGCCCGACCGTCGTGAAACCGCGCTCGGCCAGATACAGCGAGATCGCGGCCTCACCGCAGCCGACGTCGAGGACGTCGCCGTGGAATTTCCCTTGTTCGGCAAGCGCTTTCAGCTCCGGCTGCGGCTCGCCGATACTCCAGGGCGGTTTGGCGCCGGAGAACGGGCCGGCATCGCCCTGGTACGCATCCTCGAACGTGAAATCGCCCGGTGTGGTCATGATGTCCTCCGGATCGGTCGGGGCTATCAGACATGGATGGAGCTCATTCGATGCTACGGCTGCGCCTCGTGCGGGGGTGCGGGCGGTAGGGGTTGTCACGGGACGTGACTCGATATCCGGCGTGCGGTGCCGGTTCGTCGGAATCCCTGCGCCTGGAGCAGACCACCCCGGTGCGGGGTCTGTTCCTCGCCGGTGACTGGACGCGCACCGCACTGCCCTCCACCATGGAATCCGCCGCCGAGAGCTACAGATAAGGGGCGGCGCCTACACTGTGCGCGAGGCGTTGACAGCGGGGGTACTGGACGAACTGCAGATTCATGTGATTCCGGTGTTGCTCGGTCGTGGACGTCGCTTGTTCGACATGTTGCCGGCGGAGATCGAACTCGACATCGTCGAGGTGATCAATACGCCTGCGGCTACGCATATTCGCTATCGCGTCCGACGCTGAATCCGACCCCGATGCGGGCGACAACTTCAGCTGAGCCCTCCGATGGGGTGGCACCGCTCAGCCGGTACGCCGACCATTGCGGGAAGTTCCGGGGTGCGGGGCGGATGCCCGAAACCAGGCTGCGCGCAGCATGATCGGTGAGTCACGCATTCCAGCTGCGGTCGATCACGGCGCCGGCAAACTGAGTCGTTTTGCGCCGCAACCTCAATGGGCAGCCCGTGATGGTCGTTGTATGAAGCCCTCTGCGCGGCCTCCGCGTCGATGGCGAGCCATCGCCGTGAAGGGTGCGCGTGCGCGTGGAGGAGGGAGACGTTTGGTCGCCCGGGGCGAGGGTAGGCCGGGCCTATGGCAGGGGAACAGTCGTCAATTCTGCTGATCGCCGACCCCGGAGCGCCGGCGGCGATCGCCGAGCATCTGTCCGCTTCGCTGTCGAATGAGCGGACCGACGGGTCCGCGCCCGAGGGCCGGGATGTGTCGGTGCGATGTCACGCCTACCCCATCGACGAGCACACCCGGTTCTCGGAGGTGGTCGACACCATCGACCCGGGTGGTCAGATCCAGGACGTCGTCATCTACCTCACCGATCTGCCTCGCCGCGAGGGAACGACGCCGGTCCTGGCCGACATCAGTGTGCCGGACCGGTTCGCAGTGATCTCCATCCCCGGTCTGGGTGGTGCGTTCATTCAGCGCCGGGTGCGGGACTTGGCGCGAGCGGTCGTGGCCGAGATGACGAGCCGGTCGGGCCCACAGAAAGCTGCGACCGAGGGACTGAACCGGGTGCAGGACGGCGATGTCGTCCACTATCTCGGCCCGTCGGTCCTGTCCCGGCTGCGGCTGCTCGCGGGCATGGTCTACGCCAATCGACCATGGCGGTTGGTGACCGGCATGTCGAAGGTGATGATGGCGGCCTTCGCCACCGGGGCTGTCAGCCTCGCTTATGGGACGATGTGGCGACTGTCGGCCACGATGGGTCCATGGCGATTGAGCGCGGCAACGGCCCTCGCGAGCGCGGCGCTGATCGCCTGGCTCATCATCGAACACAATCTATGGGAACGCCCGCACTCGAGGAGCGAACGAGAGCGCGTGGCGCTGTACAACGCATCGACCGTCATCACCCTGACGATCGGCGTCGTCGTCTTCCACGCCGCGCTGTTCATCCTGCTGATGCTGACCGCCTGGTGGACCATACCGCCGCAGATGGTCACCGAAAACACCGGCGGGCCTGCGGGATTGGCGACGCTGCTGCTGATGGCCTGGCTGGTCGCCGCCGTGGCTACCCTGGGCGGTGCGCTGGGATCGGGCATGGAGGACGACGAGGCCGTGAAGGCGGCGACCTACGGGGTTCGGCAACGCCGGCGATTCGACCACACGGACTGACGACGGGCGGTGGTCAGAGCAGGAGATGGAAGATGTCGAAGGCGACGTTCCATTCGGCGGTACCGGGGTTCTTACGGTCCGGCTCGATCGTGACGAATGTCTGCGCCAGCGCCACGCTCAAGCCTCCGGCGATCAGCGGCAATCGCTGCTCGGTCGCCTCGGAGAGGGCCATGTCCAATGGCGGCCGGGCAGTCAGTTGATCGAGCAGAGCCTGTAGTTCGATTTCCTGGTCGAGTTTTTCGAACCGGTGGATGCTCTCCTGCAGCCCCTTGGTGATCGGCAGGTCCCACGGTTCGATCACGTCCCTCAGGTTCGCCTTGGCCGAGGCCTTGCCGATGAGGATCAGATCGTAGATCTTGTCGTCGATGAAATCCGTATAGCGCTTGAGGTCGTTCCGGTCGACTTGCAGGCCGGCCGCTGCCCGGAAGAGTTGCTGGAATTTCACGGTACCCATCACTGGCATGTCGTCAGCTCCTGTCGAAGTATTCATGGATTTGGCGAACCGCCATCGCTCCCTCACCGACAGCGGAGGCGACCCGTTTCACGGAATCGCTGCGGACGTCGCCGACAGCGAACAGGCCGGGCAGGCTCGTTTCGAGCGTCCTCGACGGCCGGTCGCCGATCCACTGGTTGCCGTCCGCACGGGCGCGGACCGCGTCCATGCCCGTGCGGACGAAGCCGTGGTCGTCGAGTGCGATCGTGTCGGCCAGCCACCCGGTGTGCGGCACCGCCCCGATGAAGACGAACAGCGCGCGCACCCGAAGGGTGTCGCGCGCGCCCGTGTGATTGTTCTCGACCACGATCTCGTCGAGGTACTTCTCACCGTGGACCTCGCGAATCTCGGTACCGCGGTGAACGGTCACGCGGGGATGGCGCTCGATCTGGTCGGCGAGGTAGCGGGACATGCTCTTTCCGAGGTCACCGCCGCGGATGAGCAGGTCCACGTGGGAAACACGGTCCGCGAGAAAGACGGTGGCCTGCCCGGCGGAGTTTCCGCCGCCGACGATGGCCACCGGGTCGGTGCCGCACATCCGCGCTTCCTGATGAGTTGCGGCGTAGTACACGCTCGTCCCCTCCAGTACCTCGATTCCCGGAACCGACAACTTGCGATATCGCACCCCGGTGGCCAGCACGACGGCCCGGCCGCGAACCGTGCCGCCGTCCGCCAGCCGAAGCACGTGGTCCCCGCCCTCGGACTCCAAACCGGTCACCTCCGCCGACACCAGGATGCGGGCACCGAACTTGCCGGCCTGGATCACGGCCCGCTCCGCCAATTCGGCGCCGGAAATCCCTGCCGGGAAGCCCAGGTAGTTCTCGATCCGGGAGGAGGTGCTCGCCTGGCCACCCGCGGCGAACGACTCGAGTGTCACCGTGTTCAACCCGTCCGAAGCGCCGTACACGGACGCGGCCAGACCGGCCGGTCCCGCACCCACCACGATGAGGTCGCTTACGTCGTGGGCCGCATCCGGGACCGGAAGCCCGACGACGCGGGCGAGTTCCGCATTCGTCGGATTGCGCAGCACCTTCTCGCCGTGCCAGATCACCACGGGAGTGTCCTCGGGGGAGACGTCCAGGCTGCGCAGCAGCTGCTCCGCCCGTTCGTCGCGCTCCAGATCGATCCACCTGTGGGGCAACCGGTTTCGCATGGCGAACTCACGAAGCCGCAACGTATCCGGTGAATAACAGGAGCCGATGATCCGGAACCCCGAACCGAGCCCGATCAGCAGATGCCGCCGCACCAGGTAGGCGCGCAGGATCAGATCGCTGAGGACGGGATCGTGGGAAACCAGCTCGCGCACCCGCTCGGCCGGGACGACGAGTATCTCGCCGTCCTCGATCGTCTCGGCGGTGAAGAACGCCACCTGGCCTTCCAGCAGCCCGAGCTCGCCCAGAAATCGGCCGGGACCGTGCACGCGCAGTATCCGGCGTTCGCCGTCTCCGTCGCCCTCGTCGATGATCGCCACCTTGCCCGAGAGGATGACGAAGAAGTCGTTGCTGGGTTCGCCCTCGCGGACCAGCACCTCACCGGCGCCAACCGATCGACGCGCGCCACCGACCTCGAGCGTCGCGACCTGCTCGTCGGTCAGGCGCGGGTAGGCTCCCAGCTCGTCCGGAGTCTCGGCGTCGACAGCCGGAATGTCGCGTACGGGAGCGCCGTTCTCAGACGAAGTTCTGGTCGACATGACACCACCGCCAATCTTCACCCGGCTCCATCGACTGGACGATCGGATGGCCGACAGTGTGAGCGTGCGCGCTCGCATGCCGGGGTGCGACGGGCCGGATCGCGGTCACGTGTGGGTCGACAGGGACAGAAGTCATGACGTCCGTTCGGATATATCGCGGAGGTTCCAGGCTGGACTCGGCCATCACGCCTCCTCGGCGTCGATGATTCGGTGTTCGCCGAGCCGGCGCATACCGCTTCGGCGTTCGGCTGGTCGGTCCAACCGCTCGAACTCACGGCTCAACCGCCTGACAGTTCCTCATTCGCCCAGTGGGCGTCGAAAGAACGGGAGACGGTGGCGTCCAGAACCCAGCCGGAACACAGATGTCTGCCGGAACCCGCTCGAGGTGGCCGGTGCGCACACTCCGGCATCAGCCACCACTCCCGGTGGCTACCACGAGTCGGACGCCCGAAACCAAAATCTTTGCCGCCGAGCGATGTGCCTCAGCAAGCTCGCAGCGGGGTCACCAATCCTGAGACAGCAGGCCCGCCGCGCGCCGATCGGCGCTCATGCGGTCGTCCCGCTGCCATCGAATACCAGAGGTCACACGGCTGTGCGGCCACTCGTGTGGCAGAGGCGCTCGATGAGGCGCTAGTCAGCGGACTTGTGCGCCACGGCGAAGACCCGCCGGAACGGCAACCAGGTCGTCCCGTCCGCGCGCTGGGGATAGGCGGCGCGCAGGAGTGGGGCGAGTTGCGCGGTGAACTCCGTCCACGCTTGGTCGTCGAGCGCACTCCGGACCGGCCGCAGCGCGGTTCCGGTCACCCATTCGAGGACCGGATCGTTGCCGGTCAGCCGCTGCAGATAGGTGGTCTCCCAGGCGTCGACCGTGCATCCGGCCGCGGTGAGCAGCGTCGCGTAGCCGCTCGGATCGAGGACGTCGCGCGGTTGCAGGATGCCGCTCGATTCCAGGCGCGGTCGCCACTCGTCGCGCGCGGCGAGTTCGCGGATGGCGACATGGGAGGGTGCGTCGAAGTTGCCCGGCACCTGCAATGCCAGCCAGGCTCCGGACGGCAGGGCCGCGACCCACCGCGGTAGCAGCGCGGTATGCGTCGGCACCCACTGCAGCACCGCATTGGTCACCACGACATCGGTATCGGGTGCCGGCTGCCACTCCTCGGCGGAGCGCACTTCGGCATCGATACCGGATTCTCTTGCTGCCGAGACCATTTCGGGTGAGGAATCGAACGCGTCGATGCGCGCCTGCGGCCACCGCTGAGCCAGCACGCCGGTGAGCTGTCCGGGACCGCACCCCAGGTCGACCACCCGGCGCGGTTTCTCGGCGTCGATGCGGGCCACCAGTTCGAAGAACGGTCGCGAGCGATGGTCGCCGAAGCTGCGGTATTTCTCGGGATCCCACATGGCTGCTCCCACTCGCCGGAGGTGCTAAACCGTATAAGCGTTATGTTAGCGCGTGGTGGTGCTTCCGCTGCGATGGCGGTGCGGCAACGAGTCGGAGATCAACTCCGCGGCGAGACTCCGGCCCGTCCGCAGCGGCTGCAGCCCGTGCTCGAATTTCGACCCCGACAGCGCGCCGTCGTAGACGAGTTGAATGCGCCGAGCGAGTCCCTCCGGATCGGTGCTGCCGCATTCGCGAAGCAGTCCCGTCAGCGTGTCGAGCATCCAGCTGCGGTGGGCGACAACCGGTTCCAACGCGCGATCGGGAAATTCGGTGGCCGCGTTGGCGTATTGGCATCCTCGGAAACCCTTGGTGGGCGCCGATGCCAGAGCCAGGTCGAAGAACGTCAGCACCTTGTCGGCCGGCTCCGGCACGTCCGCGACCGCCTCGTCCCAGCGGGTGCGGTCACGGTGGTCGAGATGTTCCAGATAGGCCTGTACCAGTGCGTCTTTGGACCCGTAACTCTGATACAGACTCGCCCGTGCCACCCCGGCCTCCGCGAGTACCCGATCGATGCCGACCGCGCGGATTCCGTAGCGCGAGAACAGCGCCGTCGCGGTATCCAGGAGGCGCTGTGCCGGGGTTGGTTTGTCGCCGCGCGGCGACCGCTGCCGCGCGGCGGGCTCCGTTGTTGTGGCCACGTCTTCCACCATAGCCACAAGTTGGAGTAGACAGAACGTTCTGTCTCTGTTTAGTCTGAATGCGTGACCCGCAGCAACCTCACCCGCCGACTGCACGTAGATCTCGTGCGTGTGGCGGGCGCCGCCTGTCGTCACCAGCGCTGAAACGCCTTTGCCCGCAGACTTCTGCGTCTGCGGGGGGCGTCGTTCGTCTCGCGCATCTCCGGTCGCGCTGTGCGCGCGGCCGTCGAGCCCACCACAGAGCCAGTTCCGAAAGGCGGCTGTCCATGTCCCTGTATCTGTACGAACTCGTCCCCACCGGGGCCCCCGGTCGCACCCTGGACGAATTCGGCGCCCTGGCCGACAAGGCCGGGGGTGAACTCATCGAGGCGCAGGTCACCAGCGGTTCCACGCGTATCTTCGCGATCGCGGAATTCGACGGGTGCGCAGCCTCCGCACCGGCTGCGGCGGAGGTGTTCGCGGCCTCCGTCGACGGGCCGCACGAGGTGCGTCTCGTCGGCGCCGCCCTCGAGACCCTCAAGGCGGCCCGCCCCGCCGCCGGGTATCTGGTCGAGTGGGATATCCCCGCCGAGATCGATATGGACACCTACCTCGCGCGCAAGAAAGCCAATGCGCCGAAGTACGCGGACGTCCCCGAGGTTGACTTCCTGCGCACCTATGTGCGCGAGGACACGGCCAAATGCCTCTGCTTCTACGATGCGCCTGACGAGGCCGCCGTGCGCCGGGCCCGGGCCGCGGTCAGCACGCCGATCGACCGGCTGCACGCCCTCTCGGATCCGCGGACATGACCGTGCCCGCGCCGGCCCGCCAGGCGGTGGCGGCCTTCGTGCGCGACCGCGCCGCCGCTCTCGACGCCGCGGCAACCGACACCCGGGCCGATCTCGCCGAGCTCGGCGGACACGATCTGCTCGCAACGGCACTGGGCGACACCGATATTCGCGAATTCGCCCGCCTGATCGAGGACGTCGCGGCCGAAAGCCTCGCGGCCGGCTTCTCGCTGTGGGCCCAGCGGATGACACTCGAATACGTCTGGCGCGCACCGGATCCGGTGCGGAGCCAGTACCTGGGCGAGCTCGCTTCCGGCCGCACGGCAGGTGTCACGGCGATGGCCGCGGCGCTCAAACATCTCGCCGGGCTCGGCGAATTGCCGCTGCGGGCCGAGGCCGATGACGGCCGGGCGGTCTCCGGCCCGATCGCGTGGGCCTCCAACGTCTTCGACGACGCCCTGATCGTGTTCCCGTATCGGGGCCACGACGGTTCCGGTCGGGTCGCGGTGGTCGCCGCTGCCGCCGACGGAGTGCGGGTGCGGCCCGCGCCGGAGCTGCTCGCACTGGGCGCCACCGGTTCGACCGCGCTGACATTCGACCGGGTCGAGGTGCCCGACGACCACCTGATCACCACGGACCTGCCGGTCTTCGCAGCCGCGGTGCGGCCGATATTCCTGCTCCTGCAGACCGCGTTCTGCAGCGGTATCGCCGGCAGATCGGTGGCCGAGGCGGGCGCGCTGCTCGACGGCCTGGGGGCCCAATTCCGCGGCGAGTACACCGATCTCGCGGCCCGGCACGGTTCGGTGCGGCAGCGGCTGTACGAGTTCGCCGCCGATACCGGCCGGGTCCCGCCGGCCGATCTGATCCGGGTGCGGCTCGACGCGTCGCGGACCGCGGTGGCGGCGACCCGGCTGGAATCGACGCTGCGCGGCGGCGCCGGATTCGCCCGCGGCTGCGATACCAACCGGCGGTTCCGCGAGGCCGCCTTCCTGCCCGTTCAATCTCCCTCGGAAGGCCAGTTGCGATGGGAACTGTCGCAGTACGACTAGCGGGCGCGCGCAAGAGCTACGCCCACCACGGCACACCGGTCCTCGACGGCGTCGATCTGGAGATCGCGGCGGGTGAGTTGCTGGTGATCCTCGGCCCCAGCGGCAGCGGCAAATCGACGCTGCTGCGCATCATCGCCGGGCTGGACCGGCTCGACGGCGGCAGCATCGGCTGGGGCGAGGGGCAGCCGAACCCGGCGACCGGGATGGTATTCCAGCAGCCGCTGCTGATGCCGTGGCTGACCGTGCGCGACAACGTGCGGTTCGGCGGCCGGTTCGCCCGCCACCGCGCCGATTTCGATTCCGCGGGGACGGATGCGCTGCTGGAGCGGTTCGGCCTGGCCGGACTGGCCGGACGGATGCCCGATCAGCTCTCCGGAGGGCAGGCGCAACGGGTCGCGGTGATGCGTGCCGTCGCGGTCCGGCCACAGTTGTTGCTGCTCGACGAACCGTTCAGTGCCCTGGATCCGGCGGTGCGCGCCGACCTGCAGGACTGGCTCGCCGCGCTGGTCGCAGACCTCGGTTGCACCACCGTTCTGGTCACCCACGATGTCGACGAGGCGCTGCGACTGGGCGACCGGATCGTCCTGATCGGCCACGGCGGCGCCGTGCGGGCGCAGTACCCGCGTCCTGGCTCCGACGACGAGCGGAACACGCTGCGGCACAGCATTATCGACCGCTATCGCGATGTGTCGGTGACGGTATGAGGCGTCCCTCGATCTCGCGGCGTGGCCTGCTGTGCGGCTGCGCCGGACTAGTCGCCGCCGGTGGGCTGGCCGGATTGGCCGATCTGGGCGTGGCCGCGGCCGACCGCCGCGGCATCGGCGGTGACCGGCTGCGCATCGGATACCTGCCGATCACCGACGCGGCCCCGCTGCTGATCGCCCAGCGCGGTACCGAATTCGCCCAGCCCGTCTTGTTTCGCAGCTGGTCCGCCCTCGCCGAGGCGTTCCTCACCCGCCAGGTCGATATCGTGCACCTGCTGATGCCGATGGCCATTCAACTGCGGTTCGGTCTGGGTGCCCCCGCTCGGATTCTCGGCTGGAACCACACCAACGGTTCCGCCCTGACCGTCGCTCCTGGCATCACGGAGCCGGGCGAGCTGGCGGGGACGCAGGTTGCGATCCCGTTCTGGTGGTCGATCCACAACATCGTGATCCAGCAGTGGTTGCGCGCCAACGGTTTACGGCCGGTGATCCGCGGTTCGGCGTCGCGCTCGGCGGGCACCGTGGAGCTGATCGTGATGAGTCCCTCGGATATGATTCCGGCCCTGGCCAACGGGTCGATCAGCGCGTTCACCGTCGCCGACCCGTTCAACGCGGGAGCCGAACTGCGCGGCGTGGGTCGCATTCATCGCTTTCTCGGCGACCTGTGGCGTGACCACGCCTGCTGCGCGCTGGTGGTGCATCAGGACCTGCTGGACAGCCGGCCGGCGGTGGCGCAGGCGTTGGCGGACGCGGTGGTCGCCGCGCAGCTGCGGATCGGCGCCGACCGTCCCGCCGCGGCGAAACAGCTCGCGGAAAGGTATCTTCCGCAGCCGCTGCCCGCGATCACGAAGGCACTGACTTATTCCGATCGCATCCCGGTCCGGCATCCCGACTGGCAACCGCAGCGAATCGGCTTCCAGCCCTTCCCCTTTCCGAGTTTCACCGCCGCACTCGCCACGGCGATGCACGACACCGTCGTCGACGGTGACACCCGTTTCCTGTCCCGCCTGGATCCGGCGAGCGCGCACGGCGAACTCGTCGACGACCGCTTCGTCCGGGCCGCACTGGACCGCGCGGGCGGGCCCGCCGCCTTCGGACTGCCGCCGGGGCTCACTCGCATCGAGGAGATCGATCCATCGTGACTATCGTCGCCGCCCGCCCACGTCGCCGCACCGCGGCCTGGTTACCGCGCCTGGGTGCCGTCGTCGCCGCGGTGCTGCTGTGGTGGGTGCTCACCGACCTGGTGGCGGCGCCGCAGTCGCTGCTGCGCGAATTCGGGCCGCAACATGTGCCCGGGGCCATCGCCGGATTGCTGGATCGCGGTGTGCTGCTCCCCGATATCGCGGTGAGTATGTGGCGGTTGCTGGTGGGATTGCTGATCGCGGTCACCGTCGGCATTCCGCTGGGCCTGCTGCTCGGACTGCATGCCGCCACCGAATCCGCGGTCGCGCCCGTGGTGCAGTTCCTGCGGATGATCTCGCCGCTGTCGTGGGCGCCGATCGCGGTGGCGCTGTTCGGAATCGGGCACCAGCCGGTGGTCTTCCTGGTGGCCGCCGCCTCGGTGTGGCCCATCGTGCTGAACACCGCCGCGGGCGTGCGATCCATCGACCCGGGTCTGCTGTTGGTGGCACGGTCGTTCGGTGCGACCCGGCGCGAGCAGGTGAGCGCGGTGATTCTGCCCGCGATCCGCGGGCCGGTGCAGACCGGGTTCCGCGTCGGGCTCGGCATCGCCTGGGTGGTGCTGGTCCCGGCCGAAATGCTCGGCGTGCGGTCCGGCCTGGGCTACCAGATCCTCAATGCTCGCGACCAGCTCGCCTACGACCAGGTGATGGCGGTGATCGTGGTGATCGGCCTGATCGGGTTCGCGCTGGACTCGCTCGCCCGGGCGGTGCTGGACCGGCCCTGACGGGCGGCTGTCGCGCCGGTGTCAGAAGTAGGTGCCGGCGAAGGGAGCCGAGGTGGTGGTGAACAGGTTGTCGGCGTCTTCGATTGCGCCGCTGCGCTTTTCGCTAACCCGACCGGCGAGGGCAAGCTGCTGCCAGGTGGATCCCCCAAGGTATACGGCGGCGAGAGCGGCCACGTCGGTGACGAGGTCGGCGGGGGCGTCGACGCGGGTGACGGTGTCGGCGGCGATCCGGTAGGAGCCCGTGTTGGCGGGCAGGATGTCGTCGGTCACCGCGAGGACCACGGCCGGTGCCTCTCGGTAGCTGCGGCGTGCCAGTGCCGTCGGGACATCGATGAGCCGCAGCCAGGTCTCGTCGTGCACGCCGGCTACGGAGACCACCCGCTCGTCGGTGAACAGGTGCCGCAGTGGACTGTCGACCGGTGCGAAAGTGATCACGATCCGGTCCACGATGTCATGGGTGAGCAGATGCCGCAGCAGTGCGCGGTAGGCCGCGGGCGTGGTGGCCACCCAATCGTCGACGACGACCGTGCGCTGCGGATTGCGCGGCCAGCCGGCGCCCTCGGCCGGACGGTAGCGCAGGAATCCGTCTTCGGCGCCGGGTTCGCCGTGTACCACGGTCCAGCCGCCGTCCCCGGCGACCAACTCCTGGAACCGCCACCAATGCGGCGGCCGGTCGATCGCACCGTGCCACGAAATATCAGCGGCCGCATAGATTTTCGCCAACGTTTCCCAGCGGTTCTCGGGATCGAGATAGCGGACCGGCCCGCCCGGGGGAACGGTGCCGCGCAGCGTCGCGCGGCGGCGATCCAGCTCGAGCGTGGCGTAGGAGCCGGCCACACCGTAGCCGAACCGTTCGTAGATTCCGCCCTGGGTTGCGCGCAGACTCGCGACCACTTCACCGCGCGCGGCGATATCGGCGAGCTGGCGGCGCAGCAGCGCGCTCACCACCCCGCGCCGGGTATGGGTAGGAAGGACTCCGACATGTGTCACCGCCGCGTGGGGCACGCGCTCCCCACCGGGAACGACGAGCCAACTGGTGTAGGAGTCGGCGGCCCCGACCAGCCGGCCGTCGAGGCGCGCGCCCAGCGTGCGTCCGGGCTCTACCAGCCCGTCGGCCTCCTACGGCAGCGGCGGCAGCCCCACCATCGCGGCGCGGAAGATGTCTCCGGCCGCGCGCACCTCGCCGGCGTCGGTCAACGTCTCCAGCTCGATCGCGGATGTGCGGCTGGTCATCGGTCACCTCCGAGATAGTGGGCGGGTACTTCGCGGGCGACACGTCCCGGACCACGGTAGCGGGCCACTGCCGCAGCCCGCCGTCGCGGGCACGATCCCGCGTTCCGGCGCGGAGCGGACCGTGTCACAGCAGTGTGGGCGCTGACGACGGGTGGTGGGTGAACGCATCGCGGTAGGCCGCGCCGGGGTGATCGGCCGGCACGCGAGGATCGTCCGTGCCGAATATCCGCTCCCGCAGCGTCTGCCCCGGAACCGGGTCGCGGACCGGACCGAGGGCGCGCAGCCCGGCCGCCTCCCGAAATCGGTGCACCGGTGTGCGCGGGTCATTTCCGAATGCCTCACAGGTGCTCGGCGATGAACTCCACCACGACCCGGTAGACCTGATCGCGGTCGATCTCGTTGAGAATGTTGTGCCGGTCCTCGGGGAAAACCACCGCCCGCGCGTCGGGGAGTTGAGCCACCGCCCGCTGCACCCCGGCGACCGGAGCCATATCGTCCTCGGCGCCGTGCACGAACAGCACCGGCTGCGTGAGTTTGTTCAGTGCTGCGGGAATGCGCGGCGCGACCGCGCCCAGTGCGCCGAGAGTTTCCAGCCGCAGCCCGCCCTGCCAGGTGAGTGGGTCCTCGCGAATCTGCTGGGCGTATGCGGTGTCGCGGGTCATTTCGCTCGGATCGCGGCGCAGCTCCCAGGGGTCGACACCGTCGGCCAGCACCCGCAGCACCCAGCTCTCGCCCTCGACCAGCAGCGACGAACCCGCCAGGACGACAGCGGCCGCGGGCACATCGCGTTCGGCGACCAGCAGCGCCGAGACCAGTGCGCCCAGGGAATGGCCCGCCACGATCAGCGGAACGTCCGGATGCGCGGCGCGGGCGAGACCGACCAGAGTCTCGGCGTCGTCGATGAGGATGTCCACCGAAGAGATCAGCACGCGCTCACCGTCGCTGCGGCCGTGTCCGGCATGATCGTTGGCCCACACCGCTATTCCGGCGCTATTGAGCGCCGCGGCGAACGGGTGATAGCTGCCGACGTGTTCGCCGAGGCCATGGAAGAACGCCAGCACCGCGCGTGGCCGGGGTGGTACCCAGCGCCGGTAGTGGACGCTTCCCGTGGCGCCACGAAAGTCCGCCACGGAGAAGTCGGCCGTACTGATTTCACTCATCGAGTCCCTCTTCCAGATCCGCGATCAGATCCGCGCTGCCCTCCAGGCCCACCGACAGCCGCACCAGACCGGGTGTCACACCGCTGTCGCGTTGTCGACGCGGGTCCAACTGGGCGTGCGTCGTGGACGCCGGATGGATGACGAGGCTGCGCACATCCCCGATATTGGCCAGGTGACTGAACAGGTGCAGGCGGTCGACCAGGCGGCGACCGGCTGCCGCGCCGCCGGTCAGTTCGAACGCCAGCACGCCGCCGGCGCCGAGTGGCAGATAGCGCCGGGCCGCGTCGTGCCAGCGGCTGCCGGGCAGCCCGGCGTAGTGCACGCGCTCGACTTCGGTTCGCGCGGAAAGCCATTCGGCGATCGCGGCGGCATTGTCGCTGTGCCGGGCCACCCGCAGCGACAGGGTTTCCAGGCCGTGCAGCAGCAGGAAGCTGTTGAAGGGGGAGACCGCGGGACCGAGGTCGCGCAGCAGCTTCGTGCGCAGCCGGGTCAGGTAGCCGAGTTCACCGAACTCCGCGGCGAACACCAGGCCGTGATAGCTGGGATCGGGGGAGTTGAGCTGCGGCCACCGGTGCGGGTCGGCCCGGAAGTCGAACCGCCCGGCATCGACGACGGCGCCGCCGATCGTCGTGCCGTGGCCGGAGAGGAACTTCGTGGTCGAATGAACGACGATGTCGGCGCCGTGCTCGATCGGGCGCAGCAGGTACGGGGTGGGGACGGTGTTGTCCACCACCAGCGGTATCCCGGCGGTATGCGCGATGTCGGCTACCGTGGCGATGTCGAGCACGTTGCCGAGGGGATTGCCGATCGTCTCGGCGAACAGCGCCTTGGTGTTCGGACGGATCGCGCGCTGCCACTGTGCCGCGTCGTCGGGGTCGGCGATGAACTCGACGGTGATCCCGAGGTCGGCGAAGGTGTGGGCGAGCAGATTGTAGGTGCCCCCATAGAGCGTCGCGGCGGCGACGATGTGGTCACCGGCCCGGGCGATCGTCAGCAGCGCCAGCGTCACCGCGGCCTGACCACTCGCGACCGCCACCGCGCCGAGGCCGCCTTCCAGATCCGCCAGGCGCTGTTCGGCGACCGCAGTCGTCGGATTCGAGACCCGCGTGTAGGCGTGGGTTTCCGGGTCGCGCAGCGCGAAGGTCTCCGCGGCGTGGTCGGTGTCGCGGAAGACGTAGGACGTCGTCTGATGAATCGGGGTCGCCCGGGAACCGGTCCCCGAATCCGGTTGTGCGCCACTGTGGATCTGGCGGGTCTCGAACGACCACCGGCGTCCCGGGGGTGGTTCGCTCATGAACCCACCGCCGAATTCCACTGTTCGGCAGGCGCATTGCGGACACTCATGCTCCGGATGGTAGGCGCGCCGGCAGCCGGGCAATCCCCATTGATTCAGCGTGATCCGATTCGCTGGAAGGTAGCTTTTCAGTTCCCGTTGATCGCAACCGGTGACCGTGCCACCCGGGCGGCCGAAGCTGGGGCTCATGTCTCGCGCATTGCATCTGGCCGGATTCCTGATCGCTTCGCACGTCACGCATTCGCATGCGGCGTGGCGGCATCCCGGCTCGGAGACGGACTATCTGGGGCCCGGCTACTACCGCCGGGTGGCGCAGACGCTGGAGCGCGGAAAATTCGACTTCCTGTTCTTCGCCGATCTGCTGGCGACGCCGGTCCGCTACGGCGACGACATCCGGGTGCCGTTGCGCAGCGGCACTCAGGCGTCGGCCACGATCGATCCGGCGCTGGTGGCGGCCGGGCTGGCGAATGTGACCGACCGGATCGGGCTCGCGATCACCAAGTCCACCACCTACTTTCATCCGTACGAGGTGGCGCGGATCTTCGCCACACTGGATCACCTCTCGGGTGGACGCGCGGCCTGGAATGTGGTCACCTCGCTCAATCAGGCGGAGGCGCAGAACTTCGGTCTCGACAACCATCTGGGTCACGACGAACGCTACGATCGGGCGCAGGAATTCCTCGAGGTGGCCTATCGCCTGTGGGGTAGCTGGGAGCCCGATGCGCTCGTGCGGGACAAGGCGTCCGGGGTCTTCGCCGACCCCGACAAGGTGCACGTGGTCGACCATGCCGGAACCTGGTTCAAGACGCGCGGGCCGCTGACCGTGCCGCATTCGCCGCAGAGCCGGCCGGTGATCATCCAGGCCGGATCCTCGCCTGTCGGTAAGGATTTCGCCGCCCGCTGGGCCGAGGCGGTCTTCGAGATCGATCCGACTCCGGAGGGCCGGCGCGCCTACTACGACGATCTGAAATCGCGTGCCTCCGACTTCGGCCGCAACCCGGACGACCTGAAGATCTTCCCGTCGTTCGTGCCGTTCGTGGGCGAGACCGAGTCGATCGCCCGGGAGAAGCAGGCCTTCCACAACGAACTCGCCGATCCGGTCTCCGGGCTCATCACGCTGTCGGTGCACACCGACCACGACTTCTCGCGCTACGACCTCGACGCACCGATCGAAGACGTGGTGGTCCCGGGCACGCAAGGCTTGTTCGATGTGGCCCGCCGGCTCAGCGTCCGCGACAATCTGACCCTGCGCGATATCGGCCGGCTGTACGCGCAGGGCGTACTGCTGCCGCAGTTCGTCGGCACGCCCGAACAGATCGCCGATCAGATCGAGGAGGGCTTCCACGGCGGCGAGGCCGACGGTTACATCCTGTCCGCCGCGCAGGCGCCGGGCACCTTCAACGATTTCGTCGACCTGGTCGTGCCGGAACTACAGCGCCGCGGCCTGTTCCGCACCGACTACACCGGGACGACGCTGCGCGATCATCTCGGTTTGGGGCCGGCGAGTCTGAAACCGGCGGCGCGTGGGGGAGTTGTGCGTACCGGGGCCTGAGCCACCCGACTCGGTCTCAGCCCGCTGCCGCCATCGCCCGCCACGCCTTTCTGGCGCGGGAGCGGGCTCGCGGGGCGGCGTATTCGATTCGCCGACGAGCTTCGGAGGCGCTGATCCGCAGTAGATCGCTCAAGAGCTCCGCTGTGTCCCGGTAGCCGGTGTCGGCGGCGAGGCCGCGGCGCTCTGCCTCGGCGACGGCCGCGACCATGGCCGCACCCAATCGGCGCCGGCGGCGCTCGGTTTCGACGAGGGTGCGCAGCAAGTCGACATCGGCCAGTTCCGACCATCCCCGTGCCGGAGCATTCGATGCCAATGCGGTCGAATGTGTGTTCACGCGAGGCAGCCTACCGCAGTCTCGAACATTTGTTCGATGAAAGCCTGGTCTGGCGCGTCGAACTTCTCGGCAGGGTTGCTCGGTTTACGCTCCGGGCGCGCCTGCGTAATGGTGACCCAAATGCCGTCCGTGGGCGATCGCCGAAGGTCAGGCGATCGACCACCGAGTGCCCGGCATGGCCTCCACTGATCGCGAACAGGGGAAAAGCGCTCGATCAGCGGGATTACAGGATGCGCCGGGTGGGGCGGGATTACGCGCTGGGTGTTTCGGTGCGGCTGATGGCGCGCGGGATGTCGAGGGCGGCCAGTTTGTCGGGGTTGCGGATACCGTAGCCGCTGACAATCCGGTCCTCGGCGATGTCGAATACGAGGACGGCTTCCAGTTCGTCGCCGATGTAGCACGCGAGTGCCGGTTGACCGTTGCAGTTCACTGTCTCGATGCGTACCTCCGGTCGCCGCTGCGCGTATCTGAAGACGGCCATGAGAATCGCGCCCACTCGTTCGGCGCCGACCATGACCAGCTCCGGCAGTGCGGTCACCTTGCCGCCGCTGTCGGTGGTCCAGGTAATGTCCGGTGCGAGCAGCGACAGCAAACCTTCCATGTCGCCGGTGGTCGCGGCCGTGATGAAGCGTTCGGTGACCGCGGCGGTTCGGGCGGTGTCGACGGGGCCGGAGCGCTTGCGCCGGGCATGGACATGGTTGCGGGCGCGGCGCGCGGTCTGATGTACAGCGCCGACGGATTTTCCTGTTGCGGAAGCGATTTCGTCATAGCCGAAACCGAAGACCTCACGCAACACGAAAACTGCCCGCTCGATGGGGGTGAGCGTTTCCAGCACGATCAGCATCCCCATCGAGACCGATTCGGTGAGTACCACATCGCTCGAGGCGTCGCCGTCGGTGAGCAGCAGCGGCTCGGGCAGCCACGGGCCGACGTACTCCTCGCGGCGACTGACGCCGGCCCGTAACGCATTCAGTGCCTGCCGCGTGACGAGCTGGGCCAGATAGGATTTCGTATCCCGGACCGTGGCCAGGTCCACCCGTCGCCACCGTAGATAGCCGTCCTGCAGCACGTCGTCGGCTTCGGTTGCCGAGCCCAGGATTTCGTAGGCGATGGTGAACAGCAGCGGCCTCAGGTGGACGAAACGCTCGGTGTGCTCGTCGGTGGAGGTCATGGCTTCGAAACTCCCTGCGGCTCGGCCGCGCTCAGATCCTTACGCCTGCCCAAGCCCAGGAAGGTCGGGATCGCGCCTGGTTTGCGGGCTTCCTTGCGAATGGTTCCGATCGGGCCCGCGAGGCCCACCCGTTCCTTGATCCACCCGGCCGTACGCCCGCCGAGGTACATCGGCACGGGTGTGTCGTCACGCCGGCTGAATTGCATCGCACCCGCGCGGCTACCCAGACCCACGGTGCAGGCGGTGAAGGCCACGTCCAGCACGGCGGGCTCGTCCCCGGCGATGCGGGCCAAAACACTATCGGCGGCCTGCGCACCCAAGGGCTGGGCGGCATAGCAGCTCATCCGCAGCGGGCGGCCCGAGGGAGCGACCGCGTCCCCGGCGGCGACGACGCGTTCGTCATCGATACTGGTCAATGTCTCGTCGGTCAGCAGCCGACCGAGCTCGTCGGTGCGCAGTCCACTGCGTGCCGCCAGTTCGGGCACCCCGAACCCGGCGGTCCAGATCGTGATCGCACTGGGCACCCATTCTCCGTCGGTCAGGACGACCCCGTCGCGCCGAACCTCACCCACCCGCGCTTGCTCACGCACCTCGACTCCGTTCTCGGACAACCACTTCGCCACCGACCGCCGGGCCGGATTCGAGAAGTTCGCCGCCAACTTACCGCCACTCACCAAGGTCACGACAAGGCCCTGCTCCACGAGTTCGGCGGCGGTCTCGATGCCGGTGAGCCCACCTCCGACGACGACAATCGGCGCCTGGGCCGGCGCGTCCGCCAGCGCCGCGCGCAGCCGCTGAGCGTGTTCGAATTCGGCGATCGGATAGGCGAATTCGGTGGCACCGGGCACCGACGCCGGCACTGCGGCGGTGCTGCCGACCGCGTAGACCACGTAGTCGTAGTCGAGCGCGCGCCCCGAACCCAATTCCACCCGCCGGGCGGCAGTATCGATGCGGACGGCACGATCGACGATCAGCCGCACCCCGGCGCCGAGCAGCGTGTCGTAGTCGATCGCAGCCTCATGGGTACCGGCCACGAACTGATGCAACCGCATGCGCTCGACGAACTGCGGACGCGGATTGACCAGCGTGATCTCGACATCGCGGCGCAGCCGCAGCCGATTGGCCGCCACGGCACCGGCGTAACCGCCGCCGATCACAACCACTTTGGTGATGGCATTGAAATCAGTCATGCCCTCCAGACACGCCACACCCCCCAGATCTGACACAAAGTGACAACCGTCACATTCGCAGCCCGTCGACAGCCCACCGAGATCGTCGGCTCGCCTACAAGCGGACTGCACGAAAGTTGCCATGTTGGTGCGTTCGCCGGCGGGTGTCGCGTCTGTCCCCGGCCGAGTGGTCAGCGGCAGAAGAGGACGTTCGACTGCCATCCCCGCCCGAATCCCTCGCGAACCTATGCATCGAAACTGGTCGTCATCCAGGACAGCGGCTACTTGCAGTCTCGGTGAGGACGCCGCTGATGTAGCGGACGTTGCCCATGCACAGGTCGTCGTCGTTCAGTGACAGGTGGTTGGCGGCCGGCAGGTCCCGGATGGTCGCTCCGTCCAGCGTCCAGCCGAGGTCGGCGAGGTAGGGAGTCGCTTCGTTGCGCTCACCGACCGCGGCCAGTCGGCGCTGGAGTCGCCGGGCCTCGAATGTCGGTGACCGCCACCCGATTTCCGGCCCGTCCAGTGAAGTGGTCCACATCATATTCCAGGCTGGATCCCGGTCGGACGCGAGCCGGGTGGGTCTGAGAGGGTCGCCACATGAAAATCGGTGTCGCACTTCCGCAGATGGCTCCCGGCTACGGACCGGGTACGACGCTCGACTGGGCCCGGCGAATCGACGCGGGCCCTTTTTCGAGCGTTTCCGTCGGTGAGCGGGTGACGTTTTCGAATCCGGAGATGGTCGCGACGCTGGGTGCCTGCGCCGCGGTCACCGAGCGAGTGCAGGTTCTGGCGAACCTCTGGGTGCTTCCACAGCATCCGATGGCGATGGTGGCCCAGCAGATCGGCACCCTCGATCAGCTCGCGAACGGCCGCCTCGAGGTAGCTGTCGGTGTCGGCGGTCGTGAGCACGACTACCGCGCTCTCGGCGCTGATTTCACGCGACGGCACCAGCAGCTCGATGACAAGGTCGCCGAGCTGAAGTCACTGCTCGCCGGCGAGCCGCCGTTCGAGGGCGCGGACCCGGTGGGGCCGGCGTGTGTGCAGCCGGGTGGGCCGATCATCCTCGCCGGTGCGATGGGGCCGAAGGCGATGCGTCGGGCGGCGCGGTGGGCCGACGGCGTCTCCGGCTTCAGCATCGCAGGTGACGCCGGGGAGATCGCCAAGGTGAGCGATCGCGCCGACCGCTGCTGGGCCGAGGCCGGTCGTACGACGAAGCCACGCAAGGTCAGCGGCTGCTTCACCGCGCTGGGCGTCCCCGATGCGTCCGAGGCGTTGCGCTCCTTCACTGCTCGCTACCTCGGCTTCCTCGGGCCCGAGTTGGCCGGCATGGTCGCCGCGTCGGCGCGCGCGTCGAATCCCGACGTGCTCGCCGACATTCTCGACGGCGCGGAGCGGGCCGGCTGCGACGAGTTCATCCTGGTCCCGGCCGTCACCGACCTGAAATTCCTCGAGGTTGCGTCCGAGGTGGTGGCCGCACGGCAGTGACACTCGGTGCGCGGTGACCCGCGGTGGGGTGCTCGCCGGGACCGCGTTCACCGCGATCCTCGGCGTGCTCGGCGTCGCCGTTGCAGGCCGGGGTGTACGCCGGCGGGCAGGCCCGCGTGGGCGGCGATGCGTTGCAGCAGCGGCAGTAGCTCAGCTCGTTCGGTCTCGTCCAGCGGTGCGAGAACCTCCGATTCCAGTGCGTCGGCTTCGGATTGCATCGACTCGAGCACCTGGCGTGCGTTGTCGGTGAGATGGACCGCGTGCGCGCGCCGGTCGGCCGGATGTGGCCGCCGGGTCACCAGTGCGCGTTCTTCCAGCTCGTCGACCAGTCCGACCATCGCGTTGCGGTGGACTCGCAGCAGATCCGCGAGTTCCTGCTGACTGCGGCCGTCCGCGACGGCCAGCTGGGTGAGGACCGCGAAGTGGGCCGGGTCCAGATCCAATCGCGCCAGCTGCTCGGTGAGCTGGTACGACACGTGGAAACCGATCTGCGACAACAGGAATGCCGCGCGAGAGTCCAGCGGCCGGTTCGTCATGACCTCCACACTAGCAATCCAACATGATTGCCATCTAAGGGTATTGACATAAATTGTGATTGTCACTTAACGTGACAATATGACGAATTCCAGCACCCCCTCCGTTCCCGACACCGACGCGCCGGTCACGGTGATCAACACGATGTCGGTACCCGCCGCCCAGCGGGACCTGTTCCTGCAGCGCTGGCGTGACAGCGCCCAGTACATGGCGGCCGCCGCCGGTTTCCGCCGAACCCGGATGTTCCAGGCTGCCGGTGAGGCGGCCGAGGCGGTCTTCGTCAACGTCGGAGATTGGGACAGCGGCGCCGCCCTGCGCAACGCGCTCGGCACGGCGGAATGGCGGGAATTGACGCTGCGGATGCAGAACGATCTCGACCTCACCGCGCGGCCGATGATCTTCCATCCCACCCTCGAACTGGGACCCGGCGACATGCTGTCGCAGTGAGCCGGATGCCTTGTCGGACAACAATTCACGTCTGAATGTCAGGAGTACACCAATGTCACGCCGGACCCTCGGCACCGTCCTGGCGGCCGCTGTCGTTCTGTTCACCCTCTACCTCGGGATTTCGTTCGTCCTGACTCCCGAGACCGCGGCCCAGGGCTTCGGTCTGCCGAATGTGCCCGCCGGCGACGGCGGCGGCTTCCTCATCGTGAAAGGCTGCCGCGAACTCGCGATGGGCCTGGGCACGGGCATCCTGCTGATGACCGGCCGCCGCCGCGCCCTGGGGTGGGTCCTGCTGATGACGGCCGTCGCCCCGTTCGGCGACATGATCAACGTCCTGGCGCATCACGGCTCCGCGGCCACCGCGTTCGGCGTCCACGGCCTGACCTCCGCGCTGATCGCGGTCACGGGTCTGCTGATCCTCCGCGAAACCGGCAAGGCGCCCGAGGCCCGGCAGGCTGCCGCGCCAGCGCCCACCGCACAGCTGTCGGCCTGACCTCCACACCCGAACGACCGCACCATCATTCGAACGAGGACTCGATGAAACAGCTCTACTGGGCCGCCGTCGGCTATACCGCACTGGGATTGCCGTCGGGGTTGGTCTACCGCGAACTCACCAAGGCCCACGAGTTCACCGGCAAGACCGAACTCGCCGTGGTCCACACGCACCTGCTGGCGTTGGGAACACTGTTCTTCCTGATCGTCCTGGTGCTCGAACACCAACTCGCCCTGTCGAACACCCGCGCCTATCGTTGGTTCTTCACCGTCTACAACATCGCGGTCCTCTGGACGGTGGCCTGCATGACGATCATCGGCACCCGGACCGTCCTCGGATACGGCGAATCGACGCCACTGGCGGAGCTGGCCGGCATCGGTCACGTCCTGCTGACCATCGGATTCGTGCTGTTCTTCCGCACCGTGCACCAGGCCATCACGGCCCGCCGCGAGGAGGCGGTTCCCGCCTGATCCGGCCGAATCGGTGACGGCGGAGCCGGATGCTCGGGCCGTTGCGCGCAGACGCCAACGGCCCGAGATGATCTCGGGCCGTTGGTCTTCGGACTGTCGTATCCGCGGCCATACGAAGACGCCGCTACCTGATCGAGCTGGCCAGCCGGTCGGCGTAAGGGGCGATGAATTTTCCGACGATGGGAAGCGTCGCGCGGACACCGCCGGTGTTGTTCGCCTGGACCATGGCCATGATCCAGACGACGACCGTGAAGACCGCAACGACGAGTCCGGCGAGGCTGAAGATGATCCCCAGGGCCCCGAGGAGCGAGCCGACGATACTCAGCACGATATTGAGCACCGAGACCGCCCCGAAGAAGACGATCGATTGCGCGGCATGGAATTTCACATCGGGATCGTGCTTCCCCACGAAGAGGAAGATGATTCCGGTGAGCCAGCCCAGCGCGTACGACAGGATCGCGCTGGTCTTCTTGTCCAAGCCGGCGGACTGCGGTTGGTTCGCGGGAGGTTGAGAAAATGTCATGAGGTGAGTAGACGCCGCGCGCGCCCCCTACCGATCCCAACTTTCCCCGCGAACCCTGTAGGGCTTCAGGCCGATCCGTTGTCGGCGAAGGCATCGCGAGCTATCACCGCGTCGTCAACTGATAGTTGACGCGAACACGATCGTCAACCTATGTTTGACGGGTCGAATCGCGGCGGACAGGAGGAACCGAGATGTCGGATGCGCCCATCGTCACCGGCGCTGCGGCCAGCCGTGGTGTTGTCGCCGGTCCGGTTCGGCTGGTGCACAGCGTCGACGACTTCGACGCGGTTCGGCCGGGCGATGTCATCGTCTGTCGCGCTACCGATCCGGCGTGGACGGCACTTTTCGGCGTTGCCGCCGCGGTGGTGACCGAAACCGGGGGAATTCTGTCCCATGCGGCAATCGTCGCCCGCGAGTTCGGGATTCCGGCCGTGGTGGCGGCCGAGGGAGCGATGCAGACCCTGGCGAATCATCGGATCATCTCGGTCGACGGAACCAAGGGACACGTTCATGCCGTTCGCTCGACCCACCGTTGACCTCGCTTCACCAGGCACGACCGCTCGACACGAAAAGGAAGTCCGCGATGACGCACGTTTCACGCAGTTCGCTGCTCGCGTTGCACGCAATTCGCCTGGGCGGGTTCGTCGATACGCACGCGGTCGCCGGCAGATACCGAATGCCCGTCGACCTCGCCGAGTCGCACGTGCGGGACTTCCGAGAGCGCGGTTGGATCAGCCGCTTCCGATTCGGGGCGGACGCGGGGTGGTCGCTCACCGAGAGCGGACGTGCGCAGAACGAGCGGCAACTCGCCGGCGAGCTGTCCGAGTGTGGGGCGAAAGCGTTCGTGGAGGACCTCTATCGCATGTTTCTGCCGCTCAACGCACGGTTGGTGCAGGCGTGCACCGCCTGGCAACTGACCATCCTTCCCGATGGCAGCATGCAGGACAACGACCACCAGGACGCGCAGCGGGACCGGCAGATCCTGGACGAACTGGAAAGCCTCGCAAAGGAATTGGTTCCGCTGACGAATACTCTCACCGAACGACTCGCCCGGTTCGCCGGTTACGACACCCGCTTCGCCGCGGCCCTCGCCCTGGCCGCCGATAATCCCGAGATGGTCACCGGCACCGAACACGACTCGGCCCACCGAGTGTGGTTCGAACTGCACGAAGATCTGATCGCCACCCTCGGTATCGACAGGGCGCACCCGTCCTAGACGAGTAAGTCCGAAGCATCCGTCGGTGGTCGAACGCGATCGGCGAGCGGGTGACTGGTTGCCCTGTGCCGTACTCGGTGAGCGGCTGCTCGAACTCCGTGCTGCTACGCCGGTCGCTGGAACTTGCCGTTCTGAATGCCGGTGGTGAAGGCGTCCCATTCGGCGGGGGTGAAGAGAAGCGCTGGGCCGTCGGGGTTCTTCGAGTCGCGCACTCCGACAGTGCCTCCCGCGAGATGTGCAACCACGACGCAATCCTTACCGGCTCCGCTGTGACTGCTCTTGAGCCACTGGGCGGTGGAAAGGTCAACGCTGATGCGGCGTTCCCCTCTGGCTTTCGGTTCGCTGGTCCTGGTAATCCGGGCTTGTTCGCTATGCGGGGGCATTGAATCGGCCACTCTGTAGACCGACGGTGAAAGCATCCCACTCGTCGGGCGTGAATACGAGTGCTGGGCCGGTGGGGTTTTTGGAGTCGCGTACGCCCACCGTGCCGTCGCTGAGGTGCGCAACCTCCACGCACGCATCTTTACCGTGGCTTCGCCGGCTCTTGTACCACTGGGCAGTGGACAGGTCGACACTCACGCTCTGTACTCCTCTAAAACCGCTTGCAGCAACGCCCTGGATTCCGTCTCGCTCAGTGCAGCGCTTCGGATGCTTGAAACCGCTGCTCGGTACTGCTCGATCTCGTCGGACTTGTCCAGGTACAAAGCGCCAGTGTAGCCCTCGACATATGCGACAGGCGGCTCGGTGAGCGCGGGGTTCGGGTGGTGCGGGAATTCGAGCAACACGAACGATCCGGCCTGCAGCCCGAGGTAACCGCCGAACGTGAGAGGCACGACACTGATGGATACGTTAGGACGATTGCTGAGATCGATCAGATGGCGTACTTGGTCCGCCATTACGGTTCGCCCGCCGATGTGGTGGCGCAGCGCCGCCTCACTGAGCATCACGTCCAGCGTGAAGGCGTCGGCCGAATCTTCGAGGCGTCGTTGTCGTTTGGCGAGGAGCTCGACGTGTCGCTCGATCTCCTCCTCGGTGACGGCGGGATCGAACGCGAGAGCGATCGCGCGCCGGTATTCGGCCGTCTGCACCAGACCGGGCAGCAACGTCAACTGAAACGATGTGATGCGTCGCGCCGACTGCTCGAGGCCGATGAACAGGCCGACGTAGTCCACGATCTCCTCGCGGTACGACTGCCACCAGCCGTCCTTTCGTGACTGTTCGGCAAGCCACAACAATGCGGTCCGGTCGTCCTCGGTTGCTTCGTACACATCACACAAGGCCCGAATGACCATCTTCTTGATCTGGCTGCCTTGGCCGGTTTCCAAGCGCCACAACGTATGTGTGCTGATCTCGGAAAGCTGAGCGGCTTTGTCGCGAGTCAGCTTCGCCGTCTCGCGGAGCTCGAACAAGCGGCGAGCGAGAAGGCGTCGGGGCAGCGTCGTTGTCTGTGCGGGCATGCATCCACCTCGTTGACAGAAGCCGTTGGATCATTGCAGCTGATTTGCACTGATTTGAGTTGCCATGAATCGTAGTGCAAGTAGTGCAGTTTGGGCTCGGGCAATGGTCTACTCGACGTGTGCAAGCGGTGGGGCGGCCGACCCGGCAATCCGTAAGCACCTCAACCACATCCCCGTCTTCGGAAGCCCGAACATGTCGAAATTTCCCATGCTCGAACAGCCGGACACACAACCGGACACCGATGGAGGACGACGAAATGATAAGCGCCCCAGAGCTATCGGGCTTGTTCTACCCGGCGTGTCCGGCGCGGACACATCCCGCCACGCACTGGCGATCGAACGGCATGCCGAGCGGCTGGGTTATCACTACGTCTACACCGTGCGGCCGCCCGAGGATCGGCCCGACCCCGTCGGTTACGGTCTGGCGATCGCCCTCGGTATCGACGCTGCGGCGGTCGTGGTCTACGACTTGAGCACCGTCGACCACAGTCCGGCGCGGGTGTGCGATTGGTGCGATCTGGAAACGGTGTGCCCGCCCGAGACGTGGGCGCGCAGCCCGATCTCACCGGAGTATGCCGGTCCGCCGCATCCGCTCACCGAGTCGATCGCTGGGCGAATCATGCAGCAGCACAAGGCGTGTAGTGCCCATCATTGTCCCCGTAAAGCCGCTGCGTTCGGGTTCCTCGTGCGGGCCGGGAAGATCGTTCCGCCGGTTCACACGCTGCGAGAGCGTGCCGCGGCGCGCGGTATCCGGCTCGACCCGATCGGCAGCGAACTGCCGGTGGCGGCGGGTCCGGACCTCGGCACGCTCCTGAGCGTGCTGGACGGGCTGCTCACCGATATGCGGGACCAGGGGTAGGCGGTGATGGACGACAGGACCAGGTGTACCGAGGCGGACGGCCTGGAAGCGGTCTGGGCGATACAGAAATTCCGTCATATCGAGATCAGGCGGGCGCGCGACACGGCCACCGGCGAAGTGATCGAGTTCGCGCCGGGCACCGATCTCGCGGCGGCGCGGGAACAGACGGCGCGCCGCTGGACTGCTGTCTGGGATCGCGTCGCCCACGAGATGTGGACCGAATGGATACCGGGACACCGCAATTCGGAATCTACGCCCATGACGCGGTTCCTCGGATGAGCGCGGAGCTGGACAAGTCGAAGTGGCCCAAAGCAATCGGATACGTTCGCTCCGATCTGGCGGGCGGTCGGCGAACCCGGATCGAAGCCGCGATTCGCCGGCGCGCGACCGAGGCGGGTTATCGCTTGCTAGGGATCGTCGCCGACGTGCAGGTGCCTGATCTGCTGGTCGCCCTGCGCCGGGTCGACGCGGTGGCGGTGATCGTCCATGATCTGGAGCATGTCGGCGGCAGTCCGCGATCGGTCTGCGGATTCGCGGCGCTGGTCACGGTGGAGCCCGCAGACATGTGGCGCTGGGGCTACCAGCCGGATTGGTAGTGCGGTCGGGAACGCTCGTCGCGGTGATGTGTCTGCGGTGCGACGTCGGTGATTGCCGGGCCCGCAATCCGCACACCCGAATTTTTCGTGCAAACCTCCGCGAAAATGCGCGAAAACCGCCAAAAACGCCGGGGTTTGCACGATTAGTTCATCGTCACGGACGCGGTCCGGCCGAGCGCGGCTACACGGTGACCTGCGAGGAGGACGGGCGTGGTGCGATGGGCGACCTGCACCACCTCCGGATGGACGAACGATTCGATGGCGGTGCCGGGCCGGCGGGCCGATGCGGTGGCGACCGAAACCCCCGGCCGATCGGCTCGTCACAGTGGGGCTGCGGCTCAGTAGGCCCGGAGCCGTGGACGCGGCCTCGATCCTCGGGGTCATCGCGGGGTGGTCCGGGCCGATACCGGCGAGAGCGAGGACTACCGAACCGGATTCTGTTCAGCCCGATCCGGATCGGCGACGCGCCCGGCGAGCGTTGTTACCGTCGCTGCCATGGATTTGCAGCTGAGCGGTAAGCGGGCCATCGTCACGGGCGGCAGTAAGGGAATCGGCCTGGCCGTCGCGCGCGGACTCGCGGCCGAGGGCGTCGACGTGGTGCTCGCCGCCCGATCCGCCGAACCGCTCGTGGCGGCCGCGCAGGCACTCGCCCAGGAGAGCGGGCGGCGGATCGTCGCGGTGCCCACCGACACCGGCGACGACGAACAGGTGCGGGCGCTGGTCGAGCGCACCGTGGCCGAGTTGGGTGGGGTCGACATCCTGGTCAATGCCGCGGCCACGCCGTGGAGTGCCGGCGCGCCCGCGGATCTGAACGCCACCAGCGACGACATCGTGCGCCGCGAGGTCGAGATCAAGGTGCTCGGATATCTGCGCACCGCCCGCGCGGTCGCGCCGCATCTGATCGCGCAGGGCTGGGGACGGATCGTCAACATCAGCGGACTCGGTGCGCGGCAGGCGAATTCGATCGCGCAGACGGTGCGCAACGTCGGCGTCTCGGCCCTGACCAAGAATCTCGCGGACGAACTCGGCCCGCACGGGATCAACGTGACGGTCGTGCACCCGGGCCTCACCCGGACCGAGCGGCTCACCGGACGGCTGGCCGCCCAGGCCGCCGAATCCGGCGCCACCGTCGAGGAATTGGAGGCCGGTCTGGTCGCCAACTCGATCCGCCGGGTGATCGATGCCCGCGAGGTCGCCGACGTGGTCACCTTCCTGGCCTCGCCGCGCAGCATCGCGATCACCGGCGATGCCGTCGCGGCGGGCGGGGGAGTGCCGGGGCCCGTCTACTACTGAGGCGAAACCGACCTGCGCGCAAGACCTTTCAGCGTTCGCAGGCGGCGAGGAAATCGTCGACGATGCGGGTGCAGTCGGCGCGCCCGGCGCGGCCGATGCCGGTGAGCCGCACGAAGACGATCGGCCCGACGAGCTGCGCCAGCACCGCGGTGAGATCCCGATCGCCGAGCAGTGCGCGCGCCCGCGGGTCGTCGAACAATTCGTCGAACGGGCGGCGGTAGGTGTCGATGAGATGAGCGCGCAGCGAACCGGACCGCACACCCTCGCCGTGGGCCTGCGCGTCTCCGGTCGCCAGCCACGCCAGCGTGGTCAGATGCAGCGGTACGTCGTTGATCGCCGCGGCCTGTCGGGTGAGCAGTTCGATCAGCCGCTCCCGCAGCGGACCCGCGTCCGGTATCTCGACAACCGGCGGCATCAGCTCTTCCAGCGTCGCGGCACGCAGCCGCGCCACGGTGTCGAAATGCCGGTACAGCGTGGTGCGCGCGACGCCCGAGCGTCGCGTCACCGCATCGATGGTGACCGCGTCCAATCCGCCGTCGCGCAACAATTCGGCCGCGGCGGCGAGCAGGCGGCGACGTGAGCGCGCCTTGCGCGGGTCGTCCTCGGATTCGATCGCGGCAGTCGATGTCATGGTCTCAGGATTCCTCCTCGGCAAGATCGGCGGCCGCACGGGACGGAAACGATACTTCGAGTAGCATAGCGAAACTAAAAGTATCGTTTCTCGGGAGGCGCGATGAACGCAACCATGACCGAGCTCGTACCCGTGCGCACCCGATGGGTGATCGTCGTGTCCTGCCTGGCCGTCGCGCTGGTCGTCGCGTCGATGGCGGCGCTCTACACCGCCCTGCCGCAGATCGCCTCGGCCACCGGCGCCACGCAGTCCCAATTGACCTGGATCATCGACGGTTACACGCTCGCGCTGGCCTGTCTGGTACTGCCGGCCGGCGCCCTGGGCGACCGCTACGGCCGCCGCATCGTCATGATCATCGGACTGGCGGTGTTCGCGATCGCCTCGGCGATCCCGCTGGTGGTCGCCGGACCGGAATGGCTGATCGGCTCGCGGGCAATCGCCGGAGTCGGTGCGGCACTGGTGATGCCGTCGACGCTCTCGTTGCTCACCGCCGGGGTCGAGCCGGATCGCCGCAACGTCGCGGTCGGCATCTGGGCGGGCACGGTCGGCGGCGGCGCGGTCATCGGCATCCTGGGCTCCGGAGTGCTGCTGTGGCGCTGGTCGTGGCTGTCGATCACGCTCGCGATGGCGGTCTCGGGTGCGGTTCTGGCGGTCGCGGCGTGCACGGTCCCCGAATCGCAGGACGGTGAGCGCGCGCGCTTCGATCCGTGGGGTGCGGTGAGCGGCGCGGTCGCGGTCGGCCTGATCGTGATCGCGGCACTCGAGGCCCCGCAGCGCGGCTGGACCGATCCGATGGTGCTGGGCGCGGTCGTCGCCGGGTTGGCGGTCGGCGCGGCCTTCGCCGTGATCGAACTGCGCGCCGAGCACCCGCTTCTGGATGTGCGGCTGTTCGCCGGGCGCGGCTTCGGCACCGGGACGCTGTCGGTGGCGGTGCAGTTTCTGGTCTCGTTCGGGTTGTTCATGGTGATCGTGCAGTTCTTCCAATTGATCCTGGGTTATTCGCCGCTGCTCTCGGCGGTCGCGATGGCGCCGATGATCGTGCCGATGGTGGCGCTGTCGGTGATCGCGCCGTGGCTGGCTCAGCGGTTCGGGCTGCGGCTGCCCACCACGGTCGGGCTGGTCGTCGTCGGGGCCGGGCTGCTGTGCCTGTCCCGGCTGACGTCGGTGAGCACCTTCGTGGATGTGCTGTGGCCGCTGCTGATCATGAGTACCGGCCTCGGCTTGGCCGCGGCGCCGGCCACCGCGGCGATCGTGGACGGCGCGCCGGCCGACAAACAGGGTGTGGCGGCCGCGGTGAACGACGCTGCTCGCGAGATGGGCGCCGCGCTGGGCATCGCTCTCGCCGGCAGTGTGCTGGCGGCCGGTTACGGCCACCGCATGGCCGAGATCGCCGACCGGATTCCCGAACCGATCCGCGGGCCCGTCACCGGCTCGCTCGCGGGTGCGCTGGTCGTCACCGAGCGCATCGGCCCACAGGCGAAACCGCTTGCGGAACAAGCGAAATCGGCCTTCGCACACGGCCTGCACCAGGCCACCCTGGTGCTCGGAGTGGTGACTCTCGTGGTCGCGGCGATCCTGGGTGTGTGGGCGCCCGCGCGGGCGCGCTCCGCCGCAGAGCCCGCCGGCGCGGCGCAGCGCTGAGCCGGTGTGTCGGGGCCGTCGTCCCCGCGCCGGAGTGCGCGGCCGTGTTGTGATGGATGCGGGCCGGGCACCGGTCACCCGCGGGTGTGCTGGCCGGCCCGCGCGAGCGGAGGTCGAATCGAGGAGCGGCGATGGCGCAGGCGAATGTGGCGGTGATCGGATACGGATTGTCCGGGGCAGTGTTCCACGCCCCGCTGATCGCCGCCGACCCCCGGCTCCGCGTGGCCGCGGTGGTGACCTCCTCGCCGGAGCGGGCCGACCAGGCGCGCGAGGAACATCCCGGCGTGCGGGTGTTCGCCACAGCCGACGAATTGTTCGGCGCCGCAACGGATATCGATCTGGTGGTGATCGCGAGTCCCAACCGCACCCACAGCTCCCTGACGCTGCAGGCCGTGGCGGCCGGGCTGCCGGTGGTGGTCGACAAACCCTTCGCCCTGACAGCCGCCGAGGGCGAGGCGATGATCGAGGCCGCCCGGAGGGCCGGCACCATGCTGACGGTATTTCAGAATCGGCGCTGGGACAGCGACTTTCGCACGGTACGCCGGCTGATGACCGACGGCGCGCTGGGCGAGGTGCGCCGCTTCGAATCCCGTTTCGAGCGCTGGCGGCCGCGGATCAAGGGCGGGTGGCGAGAGGTCGGTGGCGCCGACGAAGGCGCCGGCATCCTCTACGACCTCGGCAGTCATTTGATCGACCAGGCGCTCGACCTGTTCGGCCCGGTCGACGACGTCTACAGCGAACTCGACGCCCGCCGCCCCGGCGTGCGGGCCGACGACGATGTCTTCGTGGCGCTCACTCATGCCTCGGGCGTGCGGTCGCATCTCTGGATGAGCGCCGTGGCGCCCCAGCTGGGTCCGCGCTTCCGGGTGCTCGGCTCCGAGGCCGGTTACGTCTGTTACGGGCTGGACCCGCAGGAGGCGGCGCTGCGGGCCGGTCGTCGCCCCGGCGACGGGCAGCCGTGGGGGAGTGTCGATCCCGTCGACTGGGGTCAGCTCGGCGCCGAGGGTGATCTGCGCCTGATCCCCAGCGAACCCGGTGCCTATCCGGACTTCTACGCCGGGGTCGCCGCCGCCCTGCTGGACGGCGCCGAACCGCCCGTGGATCCCGCCGATGCCGTTGCGGCCCTGCGCATCATCGAGCGGGCGCGCGCGGTGGCGGCGCGTTGAGCGGCCGTCAGGGTTTGCGGGCGACGCCGCCGTAGGCCGCGATCTCGGCGGTGCGGCCGACCTCACTGGAGTCGGCCTGCCACTGTGTGATGCAGGTGAAGCCGGGCTCGACGAATTCGAGTCCGTCGAAAGCCGCGGCGATCTCGGCACGCGTTCGCGGATAGTACGGTGTGCCACCGGTTTTCGCGTATTCCGCGCACAGGTCGACATACGGCTGACTGTCGTCGGTGCCGTCCCAGAGCACGAGGTAGCTGCCGGAGGGGACCGCCGCCAGCACCGTGCCCACGATGCGCAGCATGTCCTCGTAGCTGCGGGCGTGGCCGAGGACGCCCATGAACATGACGGCCACCGGCTCCTGCAGATCCAGGATGGCCTCCGCCTCGGCGATGATCTTCTCCGGCTCGTGGAAATCGGCGTTGACGTAGGTGGTCACGCCCTCCGGAGTGGTGCTGGTGAGCAGCGCGCGGGCGTGCGCGAGGACCAGCGGGTCGTGGTCGACGTAGACGACCTTGGCGTCGGGCACGACGCTCTGCGCCACCTCGTGGGTGTTCTGCATCGTCGGCAAACCGGTGCCGATATCGAGGAATTGCCGGATTCCGGCCGCACCGGCCAGGTGGCGCACCGCCCGGATCAGGAATTGCCGCGACTGCACCGCCATGGTCGCGATATCCGGATCGATCTGCAGACTCGCCTCACCGACGGCGCGGTCGACCTCGTAATTGTCCTTGCCGCCCATCCAGAAATTCCAGATGCGCGCCGAGTGCGGGATATCGGTGCGGATCTGCGCCGGATCGTCGATGGCCATAAGTGCTGAGCTCCCGTAGGTGTGGGGCGCCGCCGAACCGCGCGGCATCTCGTCGGTGCGAACTACGCGAGTATAGACCTCCTCGCCGCGGCCATGTCGGAATATGTTGCAGGGCCGAAATATTCGCAACCGATCTGAGGGAACGGCGGTGCGGACCGAGCGGATTAACCGGTACCTGTTGCGCGGCAACGTCATTCAGGGAGCCGGCGCGGCGGCACAGGGGGCGACGGCACCTTCCTGTCTAGTTAGCTGAAAGTGTGCCAATCGTCTTGACTGCGCGCGTCGGCTGTCGGCGTCGTACGCACTCGCCCTCGCTTTCGACGGCGGAAGCCTGGTGTCTCTCAACACTAATCAAGCGTCCAATCTGGAAAGTTGTCCATATCCGCACATCGAATCGACTCGTCCCCATTCGGTCTGTGCAGGCGTGGTTTTAGGTTTTCCTTGCCTCGGGACGTAAGGTTGCCGATCGGTTACTGGATATCTCTTCTCACATGGAGGTGGTAGAGGGCTTGCACAGCACAGTGGTCGTCGTCGGGTCCGGATTCGGGGGGATCGGCATGGGAACGGCGCTGCGGCGCGCGGGGATGGACGATTTCGTCATCCTGGAGGAATCGTCCGAATTGGGTGGCGTGTGGCGTGACAACACGTATCCGGGGTGCAACTGTGACGTACCGGCGCACCTGTATTCGTTCTCGTTCGCGCCGTATCGCGATACGGCCGTCCGTTTTCCGGCCCGCCGCCGGACCTTGGAATACCTACGGTCCGTCGCCGCCGCCGAGGGCCTACCCGCCCACCTGCGCACCGGCACCGCCGTCACCGAGGCGACATACTCGGAATCGGAGGCGCGCTGGGAACTACGGACCGCGAACGGGATTCGGCTCACCGCCGACATCGTGGTCTTCGCCGTCGGCCAATTGCATCGCCCCAACATTCCGGAGATCCCGGGCCGCGACGAATTCGGCGGCGCGTCGTTCCATACCGCCGGCTGGGACCACGCCGCAGCACTGCGCGGCCGGCGGATCGCCCTGATCGGCACCGGATCCAGTGCGGCGCAATGCCTGCCGACGCTCGCCGACACCGCCGCATCCGTGCGGATTTTCCAGCGCACGCCGCAGTGGATCCTGCCCAAACCGGCCCCCGAATTCGGCCCGGCGACCCGTGCGGCGCTGCGGCTGCCCGGTGCGCAGCGCGCCTACCGCTGGGGTCTGCAGGAAGCCGCCGACTCGTTGCTGGCGCCGATGATGCACCGCCGATGGCCCGCCCGGCCCGCGGAATGGGCGGCGCGGCAGTATCTTCGACGGAGCATCGCCGATCCGGTGCTGCGCGGCCGGCTCACCCCGGATTATCCGATCGGCGCCAAACGGATCGTCTTCGACAGTCACTTCTATCGCACGCTGCGCCGCGACAACGTGGAACTGACCACCGCCGCGATCGCGCGCATCACCCGCGACGGCATCGTGACCGCCGACGGCGGACGCTACGACGCCGACGTCATCGTCTACGCGACGGGTTTCCGCGCCTCGGAATTCCTGGCCCCGATCACGGTGCGCGGCCGCGGCGGCCGGTCCCTGCAGGATCGATGGCGTTCGGGGCCGGATGCCTTCATGGGCCTGGCGGTGCCGGGATTTCCCAACGCCTTCCTCATCGCCGGACCCAACTCGTTCACCCCGGCGGGTAGCAATCCGGCGATGAAGGAGCATCAGATCGCCTACATCATGCGCTGCCTGCGCTGGCGTGACGAGATCGGTGCGGCGGCCATCGAGGTACGCGCCGACGCGATGGCGGCGCATCGGGAATGGCTGGCCGACGCGCTCGCGACCACGGTGTGGTCGACGGATGTGCCCAGCTGGTACACCCACGACAGCGGCGCGATCACCAATCCCTGGCCGGCCTCCGTGCGCACCTACGCCCGAATGCTGCGCCGCCCGCCGGCGCTGAGCTTCGCACCGGTGCACCACACCGCGACCGCCGAAGCGGTCGGCGCCTGACCCGGATCGCACGAAAGGACCGCCCGGTGCGAAAGTCATCGCGCCGGGCGGTCTTCCGGTCAGGCCACGGTGGCGTTCGCCGGGACGCGCCGCCGCGCCCGTCGGGTGACGCAATCGGTGTACGTCACCCGGTCGCGATCAGTCCTCGTGGGCCAGATGTTGCTTGGCCTGGTCGTAGTCGCCCTCGAGCTGCTGCCCGGGTCCGTAGATGAGATGGATGACACCGGTACGGAAGGCGGTCGAGCGCAGCAGAGTGAGCGGGAGGGTGGCGTCGGCGTCGTCGAACAGGCGCATGCCGGACCGCACCGCGATCGGATGCACCAGTAGATGCAGTTCGTCGAGCAGCCCGGCGCCGAGCAGTGCGCGCACCACCGACACCGAGCCGGAGATGGCGATATCTCCGCCGGGTTCCCGCTTCAACGCCGTCACCCCGGCGATCAGATCACCCTGCAGCACTTCGGAATTGCGCCAGGTGAAGGTGTGATCGCTGCGCGACACCACGATCTTGCGGGCATCGCCCAGCTTGCGGCCGAAGTCGGCGTCCGGCCCGCCCGCGGCCTCGCGTTCCGGCCAGGCGCCGGCGAAGCTGTCGTAGGTCTTGCGTCCCAGCAGCAGGGTGTCGGCGGCGCCGAGTTGAGCATCGACCGCCGCGCCCATCTCGTCGTTGTAGTACGGAAAGTGCCAATCCTGCGGGTTCTCGACGACGCCGTCGAGAGCGATGAACAACCCGGCCGTGATCGTGCGCATGATGTCTCCTGAATCCGAAAGTCCCTGTCGCACAATTCGACGGCGCGAGCGCGCCGAACTCATCGCCGCCGGAGAAGGCCGCGTGGATGCGGACGCGGCGGCGGGAACGGAGCAAAAAGTGAGCGGTTCCCCATATTTTGTCGGCAAATATCCCGTTCGTCCCATGCTGTCGGCGATCCGCCCAGGTCAGCGGCAATGCCGCGAGGTGTCGAATATGTCCAAAACGGAGTAGAAGGTGAGCGGAGGCTCGCATTACCGTTCCATCAGGTAACACCTACGGCCGGTGATCGGGCGGTGTCGATATCGCCCGATCACCGATCCGGCAGATCTCGCGAAGGCTGCGGATCCGGTCGGTGACAAGGAGGTCAAAGTGACTACAGCAAGCACAGTCGGTGCTGAGCGCGCGATATCCGGCCGCGCCACCTCGCTGTCCATGCGGGATGCGCAGACCATGTCCCGGGAACTGGTCCTACACCTCGGCGGATCCGTGGCGCCGTTCACCACCCTGCCCGCCGACGTGATGTCCGGTGACGTGTCGGCGGTCGCGCGGATCTGTGTGGAATGGTCGATCCGCCGAGTCAACGGCGGCGATCTTCCCGAACGCACCGATCGCCTGCGGGCCGCGGCCGCGCGCTGGTGCCGCGCCGGTATTCCGATCGAAGTGGTCGTGCACGCCGTCCACGAGGGATTCAAGGCCGGACTGGACCTGCTGTTCGCCCGAGCCCAGGCCAGCGATGCCGAACTCGTCGTCAAGGGCACCGCCACCGCGCTGGAACTGCTGGACCTCATCACCGCGACCGTCAGCAAGGCCTATGTCCAGGAGCGCCGCGCCGACGCCGTCGAGCATCACACCGCCGTGCACACGCTCACCTCGGCGCTGCTCGGCGGGCACGCCACCACGAAGATGGCGCGCGAATGCGGGATCCGGATCGCCGAGCGGTATCACGTTCTCGCGCTGTGGATTCCGCCGCATCCCGACGAGACGCATCCGCGGCTGGATCGCAACGTGGTCGCGCGCCGCAAGCTGCGGCGGGTGCAGGCCGCGCTGGCGAAACTGCTGCGCAACCAGCCGCTGGCCATGCTGTCGGTCGACGGCGGCACCGTGCTCGTCCCCGAAACCGCCTGCACCGAACCGGAATTGGACGATCTCGTCGCGCAGCTGTCGGAGCTGGCCGGGGTGCCGCTGACCGCCGCGGTGGTGGGCGCCGCCGCGGCCGACGTCCCGGCCGCGGCGCAACAAGCCCACGATCTGCTCGACACGGTGCGCCGGCTCGGACGCGGGCCCGGGGTCCATCGCTTCGCCGAACTCGCGCTGCAATACCAGCTCACCCGGCCCGGGATCGGCCGCGACATCCTCGATGCTCGCCTCGCGCCGCTGGACGACCACCCCGAACTGCTGGAAACGCTGCACGTGTTCTTCAACACCGACCTCAACCGGCAACGCGCCGCGCGGCAGCTGTGCATCCACCCGAACACCATCGATTACCGGCTGCGCCGCATCGGCCAGCTGACCGGCTTCGACCCGTCGCGCACCACCGGATTGTGGTATCTGCGTTCGGCATTGATCGCCCGGCTCAGCATCGCCGACCGCGAGGCGTCGACGCCGGCGCGCCGGCCCGCCTGAGCCCGGACGTCACGCGTCGGGGCCGGCCGGTGGCGGGTCGGTGGTGCCGTCCAGGTGCGGGTACACCACCTCCTGCACGATCAGCAGGACCGCGGCGGCGCACGGTATCGCCAACAGTGCGCCGAGGACGCCGAGCAGGGCGCCGCCCAGGATGATCGCCACCACCGTGACCACCGCCGGCACCCGGACGGTGCGGTCCATGATGCGCGGGACGAGCAGATAGTCCTCGAGCAGCCGCATCGCGAGGAAGAATCCGGCCGTGGCGATGCTGACCGGCAGCGAAACGGTCAGCGCGACGGCGGTGATGATCAGCCCGGCGACCGTCGAGCCGATCAGTGGCACCAGGTCCAGCAGCGCCACCAGCACCGAAAGTATCAGCGGGTACGGCACCGAGAACACCGTCAGCCAGACGAAGGTGGCGATCGCGGTGATGAGCGAGATCAGCAGATTGCCCAGGACGTACCCGCCGACCTTGGCGAAGATGGCGTCGCCGAGCAGGATGGCGCGAGGTCGGCGCGACTGCGGGAAGAACCGGTACAGGCTGTGCCTGATCCGCGGGAAATTCGCCGAGAAATAGATGGTCAGCACCGCGACGATCAACGCGCTGGCCAGCGCGCCGAAGACCCGCTCACCGGCGCCGAGCAGGCCGTGCCGCAGCGAGGGGTTGTCGGTGAGCCCGTGTCGGAGTTCCTGATCCAGGTGTAATCGCTGCGACCACGATCGGATCAGCGGGTACTGGTTCTCCAGGTCGTGCAGCTGGTCGGTGGCGTGATCGACCAGATCGCCGCCCTGGATGATCAGCGGTGTGATGGCCGCGGCCAGGAATCCGGCGACGAGCAGTGTGGCACAGCCGAATACGACGGCCACCGCCGCCCAGCGCGGCAGCCGGTGCCGATGCAGCCAGGCGACCACGGGCTCGATGCCGATCGCCAGGAACAGCGCGACGCCCACCAGGACGAGGGCCTGTCGCGCGGTCGCCAGCATCTGCACGATGCCGATCGCGAGGAGTACGCCGAGGCCGCCGGTCACGCCGATCACGAACGGAGAATTGCGGTCGAACCGCGGGCCCGGCCGCCCGTGGGGGTGCCGCGCACCGGCCGCCTCGGAGGCCGCGCGTTCGGCTGCCGCGATCGGCTCCGGGACCGACGGTTCGCCCTGCGGGCCGCGCTCGGCGTCCGAATCGGCGGAACTGCCCATTCTTGGCAGCGTAGTGCCCGTGCGCCCTGCTCGGGCCGGACTGGGTGAGCGGGCCCGTACCGAAACCGGGTCGGCTCACAGTCCGAGTGCCTGCGTGAATACCGGCCAGCCCCGGTGCAGGTCCTCCTGCCAGTAGCCCCAGGAATGGGTGCCGGTGGGACGCATGTCGAAGGTGGCGGGGATGGCGAGCTCGGTGAGTCGGGTGCGCAGTTCGCGCGTGCAGCGGACCGCGCCGGTTTCCAGTGCTCCGCCGACGAGGATCTGATCGGCCAGTTTCGCCGGGCTGGAACGGATTCCGGGACCGTCCAGGGTGTCGAGCGGCCCCGGCAGTCCGGTGCCGGTGGAGACATAGATCGCGGTGCCGCGCAAGCGATCCGCGTGCAGATAGGGGTCGTTGGCCGCCCATGCGGGGTCCGTCGGCGGGCCCCACATGTTCACCGTATTGCCCATACCGCCACCCACGACCGCGTCGACGATGAGCTGGCCGGCGGGATCGCTGGTGCGTGCGCAGCCCGAGTACGACCCGATCGCCCGGTACAGGCCCGGGGCGGCCAGTGCCAGCTGAAAGACCGAGGTCCCCGCCATGGATATGCCGATGATCGCGTTCGTGCCGTTCCCGCCGAAACCGGAATCGATGATCGGCGGCAGTTCCTCGGTGAGGAATGTCGTCCACCGCTGCCGGCCCAGGACCGGATCGTCGGCGCGCCAGTCGGTGAAGTAACTGCTGGCTCCGCCGAACGCCACCACCACGTTCACCTGTTCGTCGGCGAAGAACTGCGCGATATCGGTCCGGTTGATCCAGTTTCCGTCGGCGCCGCCGTCGATACCGTTCAGCAGGTACACCGTGGGGGCCGGGCGCGAGCGATCGGGCGCCGGAAGGACCTCCAGGCGGATCGGGCTGTTCATCGCCGCGGAGTGGACGGTGACCGTGAGGGCTCGCGGCGAACCGGGCGCCGCGGTCGTCAGGACGGAACCGTCGGGGGAGGGGCGGGCGTTCGTCATGGCCTGTGTGGCCGAAACCGAGGCGGTGGCAGGCGAATTCGGGGCGGCGGCAGGAGGCTGGGCGGCGGCTGACCCGCAGGCGAGCCCGGCCGTCATCGACAGCGCCGCGGCCAGTCGAGCCGAGGTGCGGCAGATGCCGTGTGAGCCAGCAGAATTCACGCGCCGCCTTTCCTGGGTACGAAACCGCGGAACCGCTGACGCCGACGATAGGGCGGTACAGTGTTGCCCGACAATCACATCGCGTCGGTTTTGGTCCGTATGCCAGCGCGGGCGCGTCCGGTCTGGTAGTGGCCACAAATTCCGCGGTATCGGCTACCGGGGTGGGGGCCGGCGTCGTTGACTGTGGTCGGCCGTCGGGGAGTCGTGCCGCGAACACCTGTCGAGATCGGAGTGCGAGGATGGTCAGCCGTCCGCCGAGAATGCGCATCGCCCGTGCCGTCGCCGTCCTGTCGGCCGTCATCACCGTGGCGGCAGCGATCACCGCCGCGAACGATCGCGCGGGCGCCGACCCCGACGATCCGGCGACCGTCACCGCGCCCGACGGATCGCATATCAGCGATATCCATCGGCGTGACGACCGGATCCTCGATATCGGCGTGTACTCGGCGGCGATGCGCACTGTGACTCGCGTACAACTGATTCGGGCCGCCGACCCGGACCGGCCGGCGCCGACGCTGTATCTGCTCAACGGCGCCAACGGCGGCATCAGCGACGGCAGTTGGTCCGATCGCACCGATATCGCCGAGTTCTTCGCCGACAAGCAGGTCAACGTGGTGGTGCCGTTCGGCGGAGCCAGCAGCTACTTCACCGATTGGCGCGCCGACGACCCGGTGCTGGGCCGGCAGCGGTGGCGTACCTTCCTGACCAAGGAATTGCCGCCGATCATCGATTCCGGATTCGGCGGAACCGGAGTGAACGCGATCGCGGGAATTTCGATGGCGGGGACCTCGGTCTTCCAGCTGGCGCTGGCCGCCCCGGGTTTGTACAAGGCGGTCGGCTCGTACTCCGGATGTGTGCGCACCAGCGACCCCCAGGGCCAGTTGATCGTTGACGCCGTGGTCGGAAATCGGATGGGCAATACCGTGAACATGTGGGGGCCGCCGACGGATCCGGCGTGGGCGGCCAACGACCCCTACCTGCACGCGGACCGCTTGCGCGGCACCGCGATCTACGTCTCCACCGGCACCGGGCTCCCGGGACCGCTCGACACCTTCCAGGGCGCTCACGGCGACCCGACGCAACTCGCGTACCAACTGGTCTTCGGCGCGGCCCTCGAAGGGATGACGAATATCTGCACCCACCAGTTGCACGACCGCCTGCAGCAACTCGGCGTGCCCGCGACCTTCGACTTCCGGCCGACCGGTACCCATTCCTGGGGCTACTGGCAGGACGACCTGCACACCTCCTGGCCGCTGTTCGCCGACGCCCTCGGCGCGTGAGGACGCGACCCGGTCAGCGCACGCGGTCGTAGACGACGGCCATCTCGCCCAGCTCACCCGTTTCCTGATGGGAGAGCGTCCAATTCGTCGCCGGCAGGCCGTCGTCGAACAGACGCGGTCCGCCACCGGCGATCTCGGGGCAGACGGTGAGGTAGAGGCGGTCGAGCAGATCGGCGGCGAGCAGATCCTTGATGACGCTCGCGCTGCTGTTGACCAGGATGTCGCCGCTGCCGGTGCCGCGCAGGTCGGCGATCAGGTCGGCGGCCGGGGCGTTCACGATGCGGGTGCGGTCCCAGGGGGCGTCGGTCAGTGTGCGGGACAGCACCACCTTCTCCGTATCGACCAACCACTTCGCATATCCGCGGTCGCGCGGGTCGGCGGAGTCGTCGGCCGCGACCGAGGGCCAGAAGCCGAGGAAACCCTGCGCGTTGAGCCGGCCGAGCACCGCCGTCGTGGCGTTCTCCCGCATCCGGGTCATCTGGTCGCGCGCGACCTCGGTGGTCGCGTAGCGCACGATCGGGCCCATATCGCCCGGGCCGGCGGGGCCGTGGTACCGGCCGTCGAGGGTGATGCTGAGGTTGGCGGTCACTTTGCGGGTGTCGCTCATCGTGGGGCTCCTTCGTTGTTTCGTTATTCGGTGGACGTGGATGCGCCGACGGCGTCGGCGAGGTTGTCGAGGACTGCGGCCCAACCGGTTTCGATTCCGGCGATGAAGGCGACCGCGTCGACGGTGGTTTCGGTGATCGTCAATTCCATGTACATGCGGGTGCCCTCGGCGGTCTCGGTGAGGGTCAGGGAGTAGCGGCCGGTGAAGGCCACGGAGCCCGCGGCATCCAGGACGGACAGCTCGAAGACCAGGCGCTCGTTCTTCTCCGCGGCCAGCACGCGGCCCTGCGAGCGATACCGATGTCCCTCGGGGTCGCGATAGTCCAGCACGGCCCGCCCGCCGGGTGTGGGTTCGAGTACGCATTCGGTGATGCGCATCGGCGCCGGCGCCCACCAGGCCGCCAGCAGGTCCGGATCGATCCAGTGTCGCCACACGGTGTCAGGCGGTGCGGACAGCATGCGCTCGAAGTTGAACGTCCGCCCGTCCGCCCATCGGTCCTGGTGCGCCGCAGCGGTTTCCGCGTCGATCGCCGCGCGGTAACGGGCAACCACATCCCGCTCACCGGCATGCGCGTCGGCGGTCTCCGCCACCTCGCACAGCCGCCGCCCCAGCTCACGCAGCGGTCCCGCCTCGAGGGCGTACACCCGCCGCTGCCCCAGCGGAAAAACCGCCACCACCCCGGCCCGCGCCAGCGTCTGCAGATGTTTGGTCGTCTGCGGCTGTCGCAACCCGGTCGCCTCCGCCAACTCCCCGACCGAGCGAGGCCGCTCGGCCAGCAGCTCGACGATCCGCCACCGCGAACCGTCGCCCAAGGCGGAGAAGATCTGATCCATGAGCTAAGTATTCACCTAAAAGAATATTCCTGTCAAGGAATATCTTTCTGGCGGGTGGAGCAGGGCTCGCGGTGTGTCAGCCTGGCCCCGGTTCCGGCGAACTGCGGACTGGAGACGAGGAGCATCGTGCCGTGCGCCGATAGTGTTGGGACCATGCTGCTGTGGATCAATGGGCCCTTCGGCGGGGGTAAGACCCAGACTGCATTCGAGCTGCACCGGCGTCTTCCCGGCAGTGTCGTCTGCGATCCGGAAGAGGTGGGTTTCGGACTGCATCGAATGATGCCGTCGGCGTTGCGTGGCGACTTCCAGGACTTTCCCGGCTGGCGGCAGGGTGTGTACGAGGTCCTCGACCACGTGCTTCACAAGCACGAAGGCGTGGTGATTGCGCCGATGACGGTCGCTGATCCTCGGTATTTCGAGGAGACGGTGGGACGGCTGCGCTCGGCGGGACACGCGGTGCGCCATTTCGCGCTGCTCGCCGAACGGGAAACCGTTCTGAATCGTCTTCGTGATCGTGGACTCGGGATCGCGCCCCTCCTCCGCTCGGTCGGTCGGAGCGATCTACTGCTGCGCCGAGAACAGTTCGCGGTGGACAAACTCGACTACTGCCTCGAACAGTTGAGCAAGCCTGAGTTCGCCGAACATATTTGGACCGACACCACCGCGGTGACGGCAGTAGCCGACCGTATCGCCACCATGGCCGGCTTGACGCCGGCCCCCGACACCGACGGTCGGCTGCGCGGCAGGCTGCGCCGGATGGCGGTCACCGTCCGTCACGCCCGTCGATGAACACGAATTCGGCGGGCGACGGCCGTACCGGAGTTCAGTTATCGTGCGCGTGAAGGAGTGATATGGACGGCGGCTGTCTCTGCGGCAATATCCGGTTCACCGCGACCGGTGCCCCGGACTTTCCGCACCTGTGCTCGTGTGAGCACTGTCAGCGGCTCTCGGGCGCGCCGGTGATGGCGTGGGTGTCCTTCCCGGAGAAGGGATTCGCGTGGACCGGTCCGGGCGGCGAGCCGACCTGGTTCGAGACGTTCCCGCAGATCTGCCGTGGGTTCTGTCCGAAGTGTGGTTCCTCGATCGCGTCCAAGGGCGATGAAGCCGGTCTGGTGGGCGTCACGATCACGGCGTTGGACGATCATTCCGGGCTGATTCCGGTCAAGCAGAGCTTCGCGCACAACGCCGTCCCGTGGTTGGCGCCGTTGAACTGAGACACCGCTCTCGCGGGGCGGGTCCCGCGCATGTGCCAGGACCCGTCGGGTGCCGAAATGCATGGGGGCGTCGCGGAGGTCGGTGGCACGGTCGGTGTCAGATGGTGACCACGATTTTGCCGATGTGTTTTCCCGCTTCCAGGTGGTGGTGGGCGGCGACGATGTCGTCGAGGGGGAACACGGTGTCGATCGTGGGTTGTAATGCGCCGGTGCGGATTCCGGCGTTGAGGAAGGCCGCGATGCGGTGGACCGCTGCCGGATCCAGCGTGTGCTCGAAGCTCATGTACCGGATCATCGTGATCGGGGCGGCGGGGAACGGTGCGGGTCTGGGGTCGAGCCAGCCGACGGTGATCAGGGTGCCGCTGAACGGTGTGGCTGCGCTCGCCAGTTCCGCCAGGCCGGGGCCCATGACGGAGTCCAGGATGATGTCGGCACCGGCGCCGTCGGTGTGCCGGTGCGTCGCCTCGACGACATCGTCGTGGTCGGTGACGATGACCGCAGAGGCGCCGGCTGCCAGCAGGGTGTCCTTCTTGGCGGTATGGCGGGTGACGGCGAGGGGGATGGCGCCGATCTGATTGGCGATCTGGATGGCGGCCAGGCCGACAGCGCTGGAAGCCGCGGTGATCAGAACATGGTCGCCCGGTCGCATCGCGGCCTTTTCGACGAGCGCGCCGTAGGCGGTGGAGTACGCCACCCACAAGGCGGCAGCGCCGGTGGCGTCCAGCCCGGCGGGACGGGCGATGATCCGGTCGACGGGGAGGACGAGGTGTTCGGCGTAGGTGCCGTTGGTGTCCATGTCGGGTACGGCGGTGACGATGACCGGATCGCCGACGGCCCATCGCTGTACGCCGGCGCCGAGGGCGTCGATGGTGCCGGTCCCCTCGACGCCGAGACGGGCATGCGGCAATCGGATCGGCCGCGGTGACATGCCGGTGCGTACCATCTGGTCGAGCCGGTTGATGCCCACGGCTTCGATCCTGAGGCGAACTTCGCCGGCGCCCGGGGTGGCGACCGGCTCGTCGACGATGTGCAGGACTTCGGGGGTGCCGGTTTCGTCGAACACGACGACTCGTGACATGAGGTCTCCTGATCACGCTATTTCTAGTGCATTCGTTCTATAAATAGAGATAGTACAGTCGTTCTAGAAATGTCAATCGCACGCGAGGGAGGTGGCGATGGCGGGGCGCCCGGTCGACCGTCAGCGCAGGGACGAACTGCTGGACGCGGTGGTCGATTACACCGTCGAACACGGGTTTTCGGAGTTGTCCTGGCGGCCGGTAGCCGCCGGTGTCGGGGTTTCACCGACCACGCTGGTGCACCACTTCGGCACCAAAACGCGCATGCTCCAGGCCATCCTCGAGCGTTTGCGACAGCGGATGTTCGACGCCACCAGCGATGCGGCCGGTGCGCATCCCGACCTGGCGACGGCGGCGCGCGCGGTCTGGGCGCGGACGTCGGCCCCGGATCGGGAGGCGGAGTTCCGGTTGTTCTTCGCCGTCTACGGACGTGCCCTGCAAGCCCCCGAACAATTTCCGGACTTCCTCGACCACGTCGTCACCGACTGGCTGGCCTCGCTGCGCGATGCTCGAGCCCCGGGCGCTGATCCCGAGACAGCAAGTCGCACAGCGACATTGGTCATCGCGACGATTCGCGGGCTGTTACTCGATCTGCTCGCCACCGGCGACCGCGACCGGGTCCAGGATGCTGCCGAAAGCTTCCTGAGCACCCTCGAAGATCAACCGCGGCCCGCCCCGGCCCCCGGCGGACGCACTTAGCGCCATCAGTCTCTCGACCGCGCCGACCCGCTCAGCACCCACGTACCCACGACAGCCGCTCCGCGGTGCGCACGACTGCTGGAACACGAATCAACACCAGCGCGCAGCTGTCGGTGATCGCTCGAACCGCCGGCTGAGCGCGGCCGGCACGAGGGGGCCGTCACGGCGAGATCGCGGGGTCGTAAAGCGCTCGCCGTGAACGGTTTCCGGATCAGCGGTGGGCGTCGAGTACCTCTCGCAGCCGCTGTGCGAATGCCTCCGGCTGCCCCGCGTAGCTGGCGTCGCCGCCGGCGAAACCGCTGTGATGGCTGGGGAATACGGTGGGCTGCTGTCCGAGGAGGGCGGCTGTCGCTGCCGCGGTGCGGCCGGTCAGCACGTTCCCCGTCTCCTCGCCGACGGCGATGAGGACGCGGGTCGGGGCCTCCGTCAGTGCGGCGACGTCGGGCCGGTAGCCGCTGACCGCCCAGGACCGGTCCGAGACCAGCGGATCGTCGCGGGAGCCGTCGTCCTCGGTGGGCATTCCGAACTGCGCCGGGTCGGGGGTGGGCAGGGTGAAGAAGTCGTCGGTGAATTCGCCCTGCCAGGACGCCATCGCAATGAATGCGGCCATACCGGCGCCGAATCCCTTGGCCTCGTACGCATCTCGCACGCCGATCTGTGCGCGACGGGCCGCTTCCGCGTCGGGCAGCGCCGGCAGGATCGGCGGTTCGTGCGCCACCAGTGTGGTCACATCGCCGGGGTGGGCGGCCACCAGGGCCAGGGCGGTCACGGCTCCGCCGCTGCTGGCGAAGATCTCCACCGGGCCGCCGATGTGCTCGATGAGCGCGTGTAGATCCTCGGCCTGCACGACGGGTGAATTATCGGTGCGCCCGTCCTTGCGCACGCTGCGCCCCAGCCCGCGCGGGTCGTAGGTGATCACGGTGCGGTCGGGGAAATAGGAGGCCAGGGTGGCGAAACCGTCGGCCGTCATCGGCTGGCCGACCATGAGCAGCGGCGCCCGGCCGTCGGCGGTGGGCAGCGGACCGCGGACGTCGTAGGTGAGATCGGCCTCGGGGGTGCTGAGGATTTCTGTCTGCATGCTCCTAGGACGAGGCGGGCGCCGGAAATTCATCGGTCACCGCCCCCAGTGTCGCGGCGAACAGTTCGGTCACGCGCTGCCAGGAATCGGCCGCGGCCGCCGCGTCGTGCACCGGACGTCCGGGGAAGAAGTAGGCGTGCTGCGCACCGGGGTAGACGACCACTTCGTAGTCCGCCCCCGCCTGGGCGAGTGCGGCGTCGATGGCCGCGCGCTGCTCGGCGTCGATCACATGGTCGCGCTCGGCGAGCAAGAGCAGCAGCCGGGTGCCGCGTTCGGCGATCGACGAGGTGTGGGCGAGCAGCGGATCCGGGATGCTCAGCGCGGTACCGGCGACCGGCAGCCAGCCGGGGTAGAAGATCGCCGCGGCGTCCAGATCCAGCCTGGTCGCGGCGAAGTAGGTGATATGCCCGCCGAGGCTGAAACCGAGTGCGCCGGTGGTATCGCCGCCCGCACCCTGTTCGCGGGCGAAGGCCACGGCCGCGCGCAGATCCGCTTCCACGCCGTCGCGGGTGAGCGTGCCGAGCAGCTCGAAGGCCCGCGCCCGATTCTCGTCGGATTCGGCCAGTCCGGCGGCGGTCTCCGGTCCGCACCGGTGATACAGATTCGCGACCACCGCCACATATCCCAGCGCGGCCACCCGGTCGACCACTGCCCGCACTTCGGCTGTCAGGCCCCACAATTCGGCGCCGACCAGCACCACCGGCAACCGGCCGCCGTGCGCCGGTCGCGCGAGATAGACGGCCATCGGTGAACCGTCCACCTCGACCTCGGCATGCCGGCCCACGATTTCCTCGGTCATTTCAGCCTCCACTGTGCCGCGACCTGCCGATCAGGTTGCGCCCCAGGCATTCTGCCGTAGGCCGCGCGCTGTCCCCAGTGCTGACTCGGCGACGTGGCCGACCACGCGCTCGGCGAGCAGCGCGCATAGCGGCCGGAAACTGTCCTAGTTCTGCGCGAGAATGGGCCGGTGACCGATACGACGCAGCGCCTGCTCACCCTCCTGTCGCTGCTGCAGACACCGCGCGAATGGTCGGGGAGTGAGCTCTCGCAGCGACTGGGCGTCAGTCCCCGGACCGTGCGCCGCGATATCGATCGGCTGCGCGAGCTCGACTATCCGGTGCAGGCGACGATGGGCGTGTACGGCGGATATCGGCTGGCCGCGGGGACGGCGATGCCGCCGCTGCTGCTCGACGACCACGAGGCGGTGTCCACCGCGATCGGGCTGCGGACCGTCGCCGCGCACGCATTGCCCGGTGCGGACGAGGCGGCGGTGCGAGCGCTGGCCAAACTCGAACAGGTGCTCCCGACCCGGCTGCGGGCCCGCGTGCGTTCGGTGAGCGCGGCCACCGAAACCCTTGCCGCCGAATCGGATTCGCCGGTCGACACCGCCGTGTTGACGGTGCTGGCGGCCGCGATCGGCGGGCGGGAACAACTGCGCTTCGGTTACGTTTCGAACTCCGGTGCGCGGACCCGGCGGCTGGTCGACCCGCATCGCCTGGTCGCCGCGGGGCAGCGCTGGTATCTGGTCGCCTTCGATCGCGAGCGCGACGATTGGCGGATCTTCCGGATCGACCGCATCGAGAATCCGCAGCCGATCGGCTTGCGCTGCGAGACACGGGAACTACCCGCCGAGGACGCGGCCACCTACCTTCGCGATTCGTTGTATTCGATGGCGCCGGTGTACCGCGCGGAGGTGACGGTGTTCGCTCCGGCGGCCACCGTCCGCGCCACGGCGGGTGCGCTCGGCGAGATCGAGGACGTCGACGAGCACACCTGCCGGCTGCGCACCGAGGCGGACACCGTGCAATGGCTCGTCGTGCGACTGCTGCGGCTCGGCCACGACTTCCGCGTCGATGCCCCGCCCGAGCTCGCCGACCATGTCCGCGAACTCGGCGCCCGTTTGCAGCGCGCCGCACCCGCGCAATCGGGGGCGAAAAAGCTACGGTGACCGGATATACGCAATTTCTCAGCAAGCTGTACCGGAATACTCGAGGAGAACTGGTTATGCGTCGACTGAGTGTCACCCGTCGTCTCACAGCGGCAGCGGCGGCAGCCGCGGCGGCGTCCGTGGTCTTCGCCGGTCCCGTCGCGGCGGAACCCGCTGCCGTGGACTGGTCCGCGGCGACCGCGCATCTGCGTGCGGCGGCGGCCGGGAATCCGGCGGCCGAACAGGCAATCGATCGGCTGCTCGCCGCCGGTCCGACCGTCGAGCAGGCGGCTCTGCCCGCCCAGCCGTTCCAGATTCCCGCCCAATCCGACATCGGGCGCGGCACCGGCCCCGGCGTCTACGGGTCCGGAATCGCGTTGAACTACGACGGTTTCCGCCTCGGCTTCTTCGGTGGCCCGGGCACCATCGCCCCGAATCAGGGCGGGGCGAATCTGCAGGTCGTCTGGTACAACCTGTCGAACGGGCGCAGCGGCACCCAAACCCTGCTCGAACACAACGACGTGCCGGTGGACACCACCATCCGCACGCCGGTTTTCGATCCGGGGGCGGGCATGGTCGTGGCCGCGGTGTACGGGACGCTCTGGCACCGGTGGCCGGTCCCCGTTTCCGATGCCAACCCGGACGGTTTCCAGTACCAACTGGGCACCATTTCGGTCCCGTCGTTCGGCGCCTTCTACAACTGAGCGAACGACAGTGCGCGGGACCGGTTCGCAGCGAACCGGTCCCGTCGCCGTTTCAGTGGATGAACGGCAGACAGCTCGCCATCCCGAAGTGCACCAGCAGATATCCGGACGCCGGTACCGCGGCGACGAGAGCGGCGAACAGCGCGAGCGGAATCCCGCGCCCGGCCCGCCGCGTACGCGAGTCGGCGCGCACCAGCCGGTGCACCCGGTCGGCGACGGCGAGTGTGCTGGTGCCCAGCGCGGTATCCGGTAGCAGCGAGCGGATCTCGGCATCGCCGGTCGCTCCGGACAGCGTGAGCAGCGCGGTGAGTACGGCGGTGCGGCTGTGGCGACCGGCGGCGCGGTCGTCGGCACACATTTCCAGCAGCTGGGCGATGCGGTCGTCGGCGGCCGCGAACAGCGGAATGCGCGGCAGGGTGGTGGTCAGCGCGCGGGTCGACGCGCGGATCAGATGATGCCGCCCGGCCAGATGCGCGTCCTCGTGGGCGAGCACCGCCGCGAGCTGCGGCCGATCCAGCGCGGCGACCGCGGCACTGGTCACCACGACCGTCCCCGGTCGCCCCGCCACACAGTAGGCCGCCCGTTGCGGCGCATCGATGACCACCGCCGCGGCCGCACCGGTGTCGTCGTCCAGGCGCCGTCCGACGAGCGATGCCGAGCGTGCGTGCCGGGCGCTGCTGCGTCCCGCGCGCACCACCGCGCCGATCACCCGCACGCCCCGCACCGCGACGAATCCGATCAGCGCGAGCGCCGAGATCAGCGCCGCGAACTGCGCGACCGGACCGTGGCTGCCGTCGGCGGTCGCGTGCACGGCCACCACACAGTCGTCGAACAGGTGGGCCATCGGCAGATCCCAGGTGTGGGCGACCTGCACGGCCAGAGCCACCGCCGCGGCCGCCCACGCGCCGAGCACGGCGGCGATCGCGGTCAGCCAGGCCAGCACCCCGAGTGCGGGGACGCTGCCGTGCGCGGTGAGCCGGGTCAGGATCGGCGGGCCGAGAACGCAGACCAGTGCCGAATACCCCAGCAGGCACAGCGCGAGGGTCACTCGGCGACCTCGGTGCCCGGCTGCTCGGTAGGGGCATTGCGGGTCTTCGCGCGGCGCAGCACCTTGCGCAGGGCGGCGGTGTCGTCATCGGAGATCTGTTCGACGAAGTGGGCGAGCACCAGATCGGAGCGACCGCCGCCGAGCGCCTCGCGCATCAACTGGGCGCTGTACTGTTCGCGGCTCAGGCGCGCTCGATAGCGATAGGCCTTACCCTCGCGTTCGCGTTCCAGCCAGCCCTTGCGATGCAGATTGTCCATGGTGGTCATGACCGTGGTGTAGGCGATTTCCCGGCTGCGCAGCAGATCCTCGAACACGGTCCGCACGGTGATGGTGTCGGGAGCGGACCAGATGCGGTCCATCACCACCGCCTCCAGATCCCCGAAACGATGTGCCATCGCACCTCTCCACCATCGACTACGTACCGGGATAGTACCCATTCCCAGCCCTCGGGAACGGCTGTGGCCCCGCCGCAACGACGGGGCCACAGGGTGGGAGAGCCGATTTCAGGAAGCGGCCGGAGCAGGTGCGTTGAGGGTGTTGTACATCTGCACCGCGCTCGCGATACCGACCGGGACGCCGAGGATGGCGGCGCCGATCAGCGGTCCGACGGTGGCACCGAGTCCGGCCCCGACCAGGCAGCCGGCCGCACCGCTACCGAGGAAGAACTCCGGCACCAGGGCGAAGCCGATCGTCGCGCCGAGCACGCAGCCGGTGATGCCGCCCACCGCGCCGCCGGCGAGGCTGCCGATACCGGTCGCCAGCCCGAACTGGGTGGCGGCCACGCTCAGGGCGGAGTTGAACTCGTCCTGGGTGTAGATCGGCTGGGCGGAGGTGACCGGTTGTTCGACGGCGGCCGGCTGGGGCGCCGGCTGCTGAGCGGCCGCCTGCTGGGTCTCCGGCAGCGAGGCGGGTGCGGTGGCGGCCTGTTCGGCCTTGGGCGAGGTGGCCAGGGCGGTACCGGCGACCAGGGCGCCGCTGCCGTCCTTGACCTGGAACTGGGTGCCCACCGTGGTGAGCGAACCCAGTCCGGTCTGAATGCTGACCGAGCCGTCCTGCGTGTTGCTGGTGTAGCGCACGCCCGGAAGGATTTCGGTCGTCAGTGTGAACGGGTCGGCGGCGATCGGTGCGCCGGCGGCGGGGGCCGCGGGCGTGCCGGTGGCGGCGTTCGCAGTGGTGGCGGTGGTGGCTACGGCACCGGTCACCATCAGAGCTATGGTCGCGCCGGAGACCAAACGGGTGGTCTTGTTCATCGGATCCTCATCGTGGTCGATCGGATAAGGCGGCGAGCGATCGGGAATTCCAGAGGGAGAATTGCCGAATTATCCGCTGCCGGTGCGAAATCCGGATTATCCGGACCGCGCGAACCGAGATTAACGAGTACCGAACCCGCGTAAAGGTACGACGCGAAAACGTTTACGGTTGAGAAATGTTGCTAACCAAGCGGATACAGCTGCGTAATAAGCCTTTAACGTGAGAACCGAATGGGCCGAGCGGTTTCCGGACATCGTCGCGGTCATTCGACTATGTACGTACGCATTTAGTAGAGGATCGTACGTATCCGTCGGCGACAGTAGCAATCTTCGAGCGATCCGAAAAATCGCAGGGGCGAGACCGGTAGCGGTCTCGCCCCTGTGGCAGCCGAAACGTCGTTCAGCTCGGTGTGATCCGGAACAGTCCGGTCGTGGTGCCCTGGTATTGCACGCGTCCCGGTGCGATCGTGCCGACCATCTGCAGGGTGTCGTGCACGGTGCTGGTGCCGATCAACCGGCTGGAATTCTCTATGCCGGTTTCCGCGTCGATCGCGACGAGGTGATAGGTGTCGATCACCGCTCCGGCGCTGCCGGTATCGATGCCGGCGATCTGATTCTTGCGGGCGACCGTGTAGATCTTGCCGTCCGCCAGGGAAAGCCGGGGGACCGCAGCGGATTTCACATCACTGGTCCATTTCCGGGTGCACCCGCTACCGTCGGCCTTCACATCGATGCGGACCATACCGCCGGTGAAGTCGGCTTTGTCCGGCTCGCTCGGACCGGCGTTGTCCGGCAGCGCCGGATACGGATAGCCGTAGGTGCTCGCCACGAAGACGCTGTCACCCGAGCCGATCGGCGAGTTCTCGGTGCCGTCCACCGCGGGCATCGAGCAGACCGCGCGGCCGGTGCGAGTGTCGTAGACGAGCAGATTCTCCTGCGGCACCGCATTGTCGGTGATCGCCAGATAATCGGTACCGTCGCGCGGGCCGAAGAAGGTCGGACTGGCCCCGCTGCCCCAGCTGAGTTGCCCCGGTTTGCGTGCCGGGCCGCGATCGTAGGGCTGGCGCCACACCTGGTGCGGAGCGCCCGAGGCGTCCGCGGTGAACAGGTAGGTGGCGTGATCGGTGGTGACGGCGGTGCCCTCGGGGGCGGTCGAGATGCTGTTGTCGACGTGTTCTCCCGGCAGCGTGATCGACTGTGCGGAACCGGTTTTCGGATCGACCGCACCTACCGCGCCGTTTGCGGTGGCGAACCACACCCGGCCGTCGCGATCGGGCATCAGCGAGGCGACGCTGTCGCAGCCGTTCCCGCCGCAGTGGCCGGTCACCGCGGCGGCGAGGGGAGTCGAGGAGGCGATGGCCAGCTTCCAGCCATTGCCCTCCTTGGTATGCGCGACCCGCACCAGATTGTCGTCACCGTCGACCATGACCATGCGATCGGCATTGTCCAGATAGGCGTAGACCCCGCCGAGCAGACCGCCCTTGGGCAGTGCCAGCGACGTGAGCGGCTGACCGCTGTTCGGGTCGAGCAGGAATATCTTGGGCGAACGGTCGGTGACGGTGGTGCACAACGCCTGCGGCATGCCGTCGGCGCCCTGCAGGATGGTCGGGCATGCGGCGGCCAGTTCCCGGAACTGCGCGTTCACCGCGCCGGTACCGACACCCGGCAGCGGAGTGCTGTCGGAGGACTCCGCATCGCCGTGCATGGTGGCGGTGCCGACCGGCCCGAGATACGGATCGACCGGAGGGGGTGGGCCGAACGCGGCGTTCGCGGTTCCCGCGCCGATGGTCAGTATCGCCGCCGCGGCGGCAGCGATCGAGGTGATCGCGCCCTCGATAAAGCCCTTACGTCGCACAAGCACTCCTCGATATGATTATTCGTATCGAATGATTCAATTATTCGTATCGCGACAGGTTAGGAGACCCCGTGCCGACTGGCAACACCGGACGGGCCGAAAGCTCGCCGCCGACCCGGCGGGTGGTGTCGGTGGTGGAACTGCTCGCCGCGCACGACGGTGCGCTGACCTCGGCGGAGATCGCCGATACGCTGGGGTTGAGTCGCTCCACCATGGGAGCGATCCTGGGCACTCTGGAGGAAACCGGTTGGGTGCGGCGGCTTCCCGACCTCGGCTACGAACCCGGTCCCGCGTTGCTCGTGCTGGGCGGACGGTTACGGGATCGCCTGCGCGATCACGACCGGGTGGAGGCCGAACTGCGGCGGCTGGCCGAACGGGTGGGCTGCGGCGCCGCCCTCACCTCCATCGCCGGCAGCGAAGCGATCTTCGTCGCGGTGGCCGGCGGGCCCGGGCTGATCCCGGCCGGAATCGAGGCCGGCACCCGGATACCGTTGCGCCCTCCGGCGGGTGCGGCCGTGCTGGCCCACGCCGGGCTGCCCGCGCAGCGCGCGTGGTTGCAGCAGGCGCCGCCCGAGCGCCGGGCCGAATTCGAACAGGTGTTGGAAACCGTTCGCGCCCTGGGATATTGCGCGTGGGGTCTGGACGCGGCCAGCCTGCCCACGCTGCGAGTGCTGGCCGAGGTGGTCGATCATCTGTCCGACCGGCCCGCGGACAAGGCGTTGCGGGAGCGGGTCCTGGCACTGCTGGCCACGATCGGCGGCACGGCGCACAGCCGAGCCGATCTCGACAGCGATCGCGCACTGCCGATCAGCTATCTCGCGGTCCCGGTCTTCGACGGTGAGCGGGTGGTGATGGAGGTCCAGATCGGCCCGCTCAGTGCCGCCGTCGGTGCAGCCGAGCGCGCCGAGTACGTGCGCGAAACCGTCTCCGCCGCACGGAGAATCGCGGCGGCGCGTTAGCGGTTCAGGGCCTGGTCGAATATCGGCCAGGAGCGGTGCAGATCCTCCTGCCAGTAGCCCCAGGAGTGGGTGCCGTTCGCGCGCAGGTCGAAGGTCGCGGGAATGTTCAACTGCGTCAGCCGGTCCCGCAGCGCGATCGAGCAATTGTGGGTGGCGGCCTCGAGCACGCCGCCGTAGACCAGCTGCTCGATGAGTTTGCGAGTGTTGCCGTGGATTCCGGGCCCGTCCGGATTGTCGAGAGGACCGGGAATTCCGTTGCCGGTCGAGACGTAGATCGCCAGCCCGCGCAGCCGGTCCGCGTTGACGTACGGGTCGTGGGCCGCCCACAGCGGATCGTCGGGCGCACCCCACAGATTCAGCGGATCACCGTGCCACCGCAGTACCACGCCGTCGACGAACGCCTGCCCCAGCGGATCGCTGGTGCGCGCGCAGCCACTGTAGGAGCCGACCGCCCGGTACAGCTGGGGCGCGGCCAGGGCCAGCTGGAAGACGGAGGTGCCGGCCATGGAGATGCCGGCCACCGCGTTCGCGCCGGAGCCGTGAAAGGCCGAATCGATGATCGGCGGCAGCTCCGCGGTGAGGAAACTCGACCACTTCTGCCGGCCGAGCACGGGATCGTCGGCGCGCCAATCGGCGAAATAGCTGCCGTTGCCGCCCATCGGCGTCACCACCGTGACCTGTTTGCCGCGGAAGAAGTCGACGATATCGGTCTGTTCGGGCCAGCTGCTGGCCTCCGAACCGCCGCTGGCGCCGTTGAGCAGATACAGCACCGGCGCCGGGGCCGAACCATCCGGTGCCCGAAGGACTTTCACCTCGATCGCGCGATTCATCGCCGCGGAGTGCACGCGCAGATCCAGCATGCCGTCGGGTTCCTGCTCGACACCGAGCAAATGCGCACCGTCTGCGGCGGGTTCGGCGGCGGCGGTGAGCGCGGTGACGCTCACCGGGGTGGGTGGCGGGTCGTCGGCCACCGCGGGTGTCGCGCACAGCGCCGCGGTCAGCACCGACGCCAGCAGGGCGGTGGGCAGTGAGCGGCGAATCATCCGCCTACCTCTCTCGTTCCGTCGGGTCCGGACGGCGGTCAAGGTAGGCCCGCGAAGGTCACGGTCGCAAGGTATTCCGGCCACTGTTGGGACCGGCGGCCTATCGGACTCGACCGGATCTGGGGAAGGTCACAAACTTCCACGGCGACGGTTGGCGGATGGGCGCGGGTGCCGTTGACTCGGTCCGCGTGATTCGGCGGCGCGGCCGGCGCCGGCGGGTCGTCACATCTGGACGAAACGAGGGTTTCCATGGTCGGTTTCGGCTTCTTCGACGATTGGCATCCGCAGCCCGGCAGACTCATCGCCTGGGCACCCACTGCGCAATCGCGTGCGGCGGTCCTGGCCGCCCCGGAACACCCGGTCGGCCCGTCGTACCAGCAGCGCGAATATCTGCGCGCGGCATATCGCCAGCGCGACAGCGGATCTCGCGCATCCCGGCTGTGCATGATCGCCTTCGACTTTCCCGGCGTGCTGGACCGGGACGCCATGACCCGGACGATCACCGCGTTCGCCCGCCGCCACGACACGTTCTGGAGCTGGTTCTCCTGCGAATCCGGCGAGCGGATCGCGCGCCACGTCGCCGACCCGGCCGATATCGATTTCGAGCCGTGCGACTACGGCGAGATCACCGACAGCGACGCCGTCCGCGACCATGTGCAGCGCCACGCGCGTGATGTATTCGATTGGGACTGTTTCGGTTTCGGCGTCATCGACCGCGGCGACTCGTTCACCGTCTACGCGGCCGTGGACCACCTGCACACCGACGGTGTGGGGCAGGCGCTGTCGTGTGTGGATCTGCTGCTGCTCTACGGCAACGAACTGTCCGGCGGCCAGGTCCCCATCGAACCGGTCGACGGTCATCTCGCCTACTGCGAACGGGAACTGCGCTACAACGCCGAGCTCACCACCGACTCCGCGCCGGTACAGCGCTGGCTGGAGCTGCTGATCCGCCACGACGGCGCGGTGCCGTCGTTCCCGATGGACCTCGGCGTGGCGCCGGGTGCGAGCGGATTCACCCGGGGCGCGCAGATCACCGTGCCGCTGTTCGAGGAGGCGGAGGCGCTGCGGTTCGAGCAGGTGTGCCAGGATTTCGGCGGGAAGTTCCTCGGTGGTGTGTTCGCCGCGATCGCGCTGACCGAACACGAATTGACCGGCAGGGACAAATATTTCGTGTTCACACCGGTCAATACCCGCTCGACCCCGGGGGAGCAGGGTGCGATCGGCTGGTACACCAGCCTGGTGCCGGTCGCGGTGGCGGTACGGCCGGACGAGACGTTCACCTCCCTGGTGGGCCGCGCCCAGGCCCAGGCCGATGCGGCGAAGGAACTGGCGCAGGTGTGCGTGCACCGGGTGCTGGAACTGGCCGCCGGCGATCCGCGCATCCACACCCGGCTCGGGTTCTCGGCGCCGATGGTCTCCTACGTCGATGTGCGGCGGATGGCGGGCGCGGAGATGTTCGACCGCATCAACGGCGGGCTGTACGGCAACCGGGCCAGTTCCAGCGAGGTCTACCTGTGGATCAACCGCTTCCCCGACATCACCCAGCTGAGCATGGTGTTCCCGGATACTCCGCGTGCGCACGAGGCGGTGGCGCAATATCTGTCGACGCTGACGAAGCTGTGCCGCGACATCGCGCTGACCGGCACCGAACGGGTCGATGCCGCATTACTGTGACCGATCGCGCCCCGGGCCACAGCGAGACCGCCTCGGCCGGAATCGGTTTCACCGAGGCCGTCGCGCGTCGCGATATGCCTTCCGGCGCGGTGTGGGTCGGCGCGGTCGCGGTGCTCACGGCGGCGGTGCTCGTGGCCCGGTCCGCGCGGTACGACTGGTTCGGCGACGAGTTGTACTTCGTCGCCGCCGGATATCACCCGGCCGCCGGATACGTCGATCAGGGACCGCTGATTCCGCTGCTCGCACGCGCCGCGCACGCTGTCGCGCCCGACTCCCTGACCGTGCTGCGACTGCCGGCCATCCTGGCCGCAGTGGCGGCGATCGTCGTCACCGCGGCGCTGGCGCGGGAGTTCGGCGGCGGCCGTGCCGCGCGGAGCCTGGCCGCGGTCGGATATGCCTGCTGCCCCTATGTGGTCACCCAGACCGCCTCGCTGTCGACCTTCGCCCTCGACAGTACGGCCGTCGCTGTTCTCGCCTGGCTGTCGGCGCGCTGGGTGCGGACCCGCGCGAACCGGTTGCTGCTGATCGCGGGAGTGGTCGCGGCGATCGATCTGCAGGTGAAACTGCTGCTGCCCGTGGTCGCGGGCGCATTCGCCGTCGGCATCGCCTGCTGCGGGCCGCGGGAGATCGTGCGCCGGCCCGCGCTGTGGGCCGCCGCCGGTATCGCGGCCGTGTCGGCGGCGCCGGCACTGCTGTGGCAGGAACGCCACGGCTGGCCGCAGCTGGCCATGGGCGCGGTGATCCGCGACGAACAGCGGGCGGCGACAGGCGGGACAGCCGGCTTGCCGGTGCAGCTGGTGACGATGGCCGGAGTGCTGGGTGCGGTGCTGATCGTCTGTGCTGCTTGGGGATTCGCGGGTCGCAGGTTGCGCGATCACCGCTTCCTGGCCGTCGCCGTCTGTGTCATGGTGATGTTCGTGGCCGTCACCGGCGGGCGTCCCTACTACCTTGCCGGGCTGCTGCCGGTGCTGTTCGCGGCGGGTGCCTGCGTCCTGGTGGAGCGGTTGCCCGTGCGATGGTCGCGAATCACGGCCTGCACCGCCGCGGCGGTGTCGATCGCCATCGCCCTGGGGGTGGTGCTGCTGTTGCCATCGGGTGACCCGCCGCGGCCGGTGACCACGCGGGCCGAATTGTCCACGCGCATGCGGATTTCGGGCACCACCGGCTGGGACGCGCTCGTCGCCGGGGTGTCGCGCGCCGCCGAACGAGCCGGTCCGGATCACGCCCCTACCGCGATACTGACCCGGACCTATTGGCAGGCCGCGGCGCTGGCTCGTTTCGGGCCGCCGGAACTGCCGCCGGTCTACAGTCCCGATCGCGGTTTCGCGGAGTTCGGCCGCCCGCCGCCCGGCATCACCACGATCATCTACGTCGACACCGACACCGCCGAAACACGGTTGCGCCGAACGTTTTCCATCGTCGAACCTCTCGTCCGGCTCGACGATCCGCGTGGGTTCCCCGGTATCGACGCCCACGTGACCATCTGGCGGTGCACCGGGCCGCGCGACACCTGGGCGCGGCTGTGGCCGGAGCTGACGACCGACATTCTGGACCCGGGTATCTGAGGAGATAGCGATGACGTATGCCGCGGCCGCCGAATCGGCTTGTCCCGCACGCGATGTCGGCACGACCGACCTGACCCGGGCCAAAGGCGACCGGACCGTCTCGGTCGTGATCCCGGCCCTGAACGAACGCGACACCATCGCGGGCGTGATCGGTTCGATCCGGGATCTGGTCGGCGGACTCGTCGACGAACTGGTCGTCGTCGACTCCGGCTCGACCGACGACACCATCGCCCGCGCCCGCGCCGCCGGTGCGAGCGCGGTGTACACCCGCGAGCAGGCGCTGCCCGGGGTGCCGGTGCGCACAGGCAAGGGGGAGGTGCTGTGGCGGTCGCTGGCGGTGACGACCGGCGACATCGTCGTGTTCATCGATTCCGACCTGCACGATCCGGACCCGGGCTTCGTGCCCGCGCTGGTGGCGCCGTTGCTGCGGGATCCGGGCATTCAGCTGGTGAAAGGGTTCTACCGGCGCCCGCTCGGCGACGATCCGCACGGCGACACCGACGGTGGTGGGCGGGTGACCCAGCTGGTGGCCCGGCCGCTGCTGACCGCGCTCGCCCCCGAGGTGGCCGATGTGCGGCAGCCGCTCGGCGGTGAATACGCCGCCACCCGCGCCCTGCTCACCGAGATTCCGTTCGCGCCCGGCTACGGCGTCGAGATCGGCATCCTGCTCGACACCCTGCACCGCTACGGCCGCGCCGCGATCGGTGAGGTCGACCTGGGCGTCCGCATCCACCGCAATCGGCCGACCCATGAACTGGCCGTGATGAGCCGTCAGATCATCGCGACATTGCTCGCGCGCCTCGACATCGCCGATTCGGGGGTGGGGCTGACCCAGTTCCGGCCGGGCGCGACGGGGTGGCGGCGGGTGACGACTCCGGTGTCGGCGGCCGAACGTCCGCCGCTGGCGTCGCTGGTCACCACCAACCCAGCAGCGGGCTCAGCTGCCGGCCGAGTTCGGGGGCCAGCGAACGCGCGTAGCTCGCGGTGAAGTGGTGTTCGTCGTGATAGACGAGGATGTTGCCGACCTCCACCGGGCAGACGTCGCGTTCGCACACGGCGTCGGTGAGGTCGATCGGAAAGACGTTCGGGAAGGCGGCGGACGCGTCCAGGGCCGGGTTGACCGGTGAGAGCGCATCGGCGCGGTGCATGCCGCAACTGATCCGATCGCCGTGGCGGGCCAGGCAGTCGATCGCGCGGTAGCGCACACCGTCGCGGCGCAGCCACGGGGTGTCGCGGACCGCGATCACCCGGATGCCCTTGTCGGACAGGGCTTTCCACACATCCTGGTAGTCGGCCGGGGTTTCGTCGCCGCCCGCGTCGACCGGACGGGTGCCGGTGGTGAACACCCACTCGGGCCGCTCGTTGCCCAGCAGATCGATCACCTCGTGCGACCAGTCGCGGCAATCCGGATTCGGTTCGCCCTTGTACATCGCGTTCTGATCGAGGGTGAGCGGACAGCCCATCTTCAGATGCACCAGGATCTTGAAATTGTGCTGTGCCGCCAGCTGCTGCAGCGCCGGCATCCAGTGCTCGGCATGGGAGTTGCCGACCACCGCGAGCGTGTGCGGGGCATCGGCCGCCCCGTAGGTACAGGTGACGACCTCGCGGTGATCCCAGTCGGCGATACATCCGTCGACGGTCGGGCTGGGCAGTTCGGCCGGCGCCTCGTACAGCGTCGGCCGCATGCGCGCCTGCGGGACCGACGCGCCGCCGACCAGTGCCTCGGCGCCGGGATACTGCATCGGGTCGAGGGCGCCCACCGCGCGCGGCGGATGAGTCTGCACGACCGCACTCCAGGTGACCGCCGCGCAGGCGACCACCGCCGCGATCACCGACAGTGCGACCCCGGCGGTGCGGCGATACCGCGGCCCGAACATCGGTGCGTCGCTCTCCTGGCGGGGGCGCAGGCGCAGCGGCTGCTCGATGTAGCGATGGGTGAGGTAGGCCAGCCCCAGGGAGACGGCGATCACCGCCGCGCCGCCGCTCACCCCGGCGCGGGAGCCGCCGCGTTCGGCGAGCAGGAAGATCAGCAACGGCCAATGCCACAGATACAGCGAGTAGGCCAGATCGCCGAGCCGGACCAGCGGCGGCGAGGCCAGGAGCCGGGTGAGCCGCGGCTGGTGCTGGGGACCGACCCCGGCGCCGGCGAGGATCAACGCCACGGCCGCACCGACCGGCAGCAGCGCCGGCGGCCCCGGGAACTGATTCGCGCCGTCGGTGATCCAGCCACCCACCGCGACCACCAGCAGGCCCGCGGCCGCCAGCACCGCCCGCACGACCCGCGACACGCGCAGCGAGGCGGCGGCCAGTGCCAATCCGGCGCCGACCAGCAGTTCCCACGCCCGGGCCGCGCTGTCGTAGTAGTTCCAGCCCTGGTGGGTCGCCGAACCCTGCGCGGCGTAGAGGAACGAGGCGAGGGCGGCGACCACGATCACCGCCGCCAGCGCCGGCCGCATCGCGCGCTCGCGCCCGAACCGACGGCATACCCATACCGTGGCGGCCACCACGAGCAGGGCCACAAGGTAGTACTGCCCCTGCACCGACATCGACCACAGATGTTGCAGCGGGCTCACCGAGGGATCGGCGGCCAGATAGTCCGACCACGTCGTCGCCAGCCGCCAGTTCTGGTAGTAGAGCAGCGAGGCCAGGGTCTGGCCGGCCAGATCACCCCACTGCGTGTACGGCCGCATCGTGACGGTCGCCACGACGACGGCGCCGAGCACCACGACGAGAGCGGGCAGCAGCCGGCGGGCGGTACGCCGCAGGGTGAGGCCGATGCCGACCTCCCCGGATTCGGCCCGGCGCAGCAGCGATCCGGTGAAGAAATAGCCCGAGAGCACCAGGAAGATGTCCACCCCACCGGACACCCGGCCGAACCAGATGTGGAACACCACCACCAGCGCGATGGCCAGTCCGCGCAATCCGTCCAGGTCCCGGCGATAGCCCACCGCTCGCGCGCGATCGATGGCCGCCTCCGTCATCGTCGCGGGCATGACGTCGCGGCGGTGTAGACGGGATGAACGGAAGGGGTGCATGACACGACAATTCCCTATCACACCGTCCTTACCCGGGACCAACTCCGCGAGCGTGGCGTGCGGCAAGTCGACGGCCTCTTGTGACCACGGACAATGTCGAACAGGGCCGCGAGACGCGGGTCCGGCTGATGGACACCGCGACGGAGCTGATCGCCGAGCGCGGCTGGGGAGCGGTGACGACCAGGAGGAGACCGCCATGGCATTCGCCGAATTCGCCGCAGGGCTGGGTGCGCGGGCGCTGCACACCCGGGCGTTGGTCCGCGCACCCATCGGGCTGTACCGCGCGGGTCTCGGATTCGTCTTCGAGCAACGCCTGCTGATGATGGAACACATCGGCCGCACGAGCGGTGCGAAGCGGCATGTCGTGCTGGAGGTGGTCGACCACCCGGGCCCGCGCGAGTACGTCATCGTGTCCGGCTTCGGCACGCGCGCCCAGTGGTACCGCAACATCCAGGCCGAATCGACGGTCCGCCTGTGGGTCGGTACCCGCCGCGCGGTGCCGGCGACGGCCACGGCGATGACCGAGGCCGACTCCGCGACGGCGCTCGCGCACTACATTCGCGAGCACCCGAAGGCCTGGCGGAATCTGCGCGCCGTGATCGAACGAGCGACCGGCGCGCCGGTCGATACGCTGCCGATGGTCCGGTTGCGGCTGCGGTAGTCCCGACGCGCGGCGGCCGATACGGCGCCGACCCGCCGATATCCCGTAGCGTCGAGGCCGATGCGCAGTCGAGACGAAACGGGGCACCCGATGGACGACCGGATCGAGCAGCTGGCAACACAATTGGATCCGGCGGCCGAACTACGACTCATCTCCGGCGCCGGAATGTTCCGCATGGCCGGGGATTCCGCGATCGGCCTCGCCGAGATGCCGGTCTCCGACGGGCCCTCGGGCGTGCGCGGCGAGAACTGGGACGAACGCGATCCCTCGATCAGCCTGCCGTCCGGAACCGCGCTGGCCGCGACCTGGGATCGCGACCTGCTCACCGAGATCGGGGCACTGATCGCGGCGCAGGCCCGGCAGAAGAACGTCTACGCCGTCCTCGGACCCACCGTGAACCTGCACCGATCGCCGCTCGGCGGAAGGCATTTCGAATGCTTCTCCGAGGATCCGATGCTCACCGCGGAGATCGCGGCCGCGTATGTGCGTGCGGTGCAGGCACACGGCGTCGCCGCCTGCCCGAAACACTTCGTGGCCAACGATTCCGAGACCGACCGCTTCACCGTCGACGTCCGCGTCGCCGCGCGCGCACTGCACGAGCTGTACCTGTATCCGTTCGAACGCGCGGTGCAGGCCGGCGCGTGGATGGTGATGGCCGCCTACAACAGCGTCGACGGCACCACCATGACCGAATCACCCCTGCTGGACGAACCTCTCAAGGGCAGTTGGGGATTCGACGGTGTGGTCGTTTCGGACTGGACCGCCGTGCGCAGTACCGAAGGCGCCGCCCGCGGTACCGACCTGGCCATGCCGGGCCCGTCGCCGCTGTGGGGTTCGGCCCTCGCCGACGCGCTCGCGGCCGGCACCGTGCCGAAGTCCGCGATCGAGGACAAGGTCCGGCGCATCCTGCGGTTCGCCGATCGCGTCGGCGGGTTGGCCCCGCACGAACTCCGGCCGGTTCCGGACTTCACCGCCGAACAGGCCCACGATCTGGTACGCCGGGCCGCCGCGGCCGCGATGGTGCTGGTGCACAACGACGGTGTGCTGCCGCTGCCACCGCAGACCTCGGTGGCGCTGCTCGGGCCCGCCGCCGCGCAGCCGCGGTACATGGGCGGCGGCAGTGCGACCGTGATCCCCGACCACACCGTCACGCCGGTCGAGGGTCTGTCGGCGGTGCTGCCGGTCACCCACACTCCGGGTGTGCGCACCGGCGACGACCCGATTCCCGTGCCGCTGGAGCTGGTCACCGACCCGGCCACCGAGACGCCGGGACTGTGCCTGCGCTATCTCGACGGCGACCGTGTCCTCGACACCCAGCACCGCACGGCGGGCCGGCTGGTGCTGTTCGGTGATCCGCACGCGGCCGCCGCGTCGGCGATCGAACTGCGCGCGCGGCTGCGCGCCGATGTGGCGGGTGAGTGGCGGCTCGGTGTCGCGGCCCTCGGTCACTGCGTGGTGGAACTCGACGGTGCGACCGCGATCGACACCGAGATCGCGTTCGATGGCTCGGATCCCGTTGCCGCGCTGCTGGATCCGCCGCAGCGCTGCGTCGCGCGCGAGCTCGCCGCCGGTCAGGAGGTCGACGTCCGGATCACGGTCGGTTCGGGTGCGTCGGCGGCGGCGGGGCTGGGCATGATTCTCGGTGCCGGCCTGGTCGTGGCGCGGCCGGAGCGCGCGCCCGAGGAGGAATTCGCCGCGGCGGTCGAGGCCGCGCGCCGAGCCGAGGTGGCCGTGGTGGTCGTCGGCACCACCGAACAGCTGGAGAGCGAGGGCCGCGACCGGACCACGTTGGCGCTGCCCGGCCGCCAGAACGACCTGGTCGCCGCTGTCGCGGCCGTCAATCCGCGCACGGTGGTGGTCGTGAATTCCGGTGCGCCCGTGGAGATGCCGTGGCGCGAGGACGTGGCGGCGGTGCTGCTGTCCTGGTTCCCCGGTCAGGAATTCGGCGCCGCGCTGGCCGATGTGCTGACCGGTGCGGCCGAACCCGGCGGCCGGCTGCCGACCACCTGGCCGAAGGAACTCGCCGACGTGCCGGTCCGTGGCACCACCCCGGCCGCCGACGGCACCCTGACCTACGACGAGGGCGTGCACATCGGCTACCGCGCCTGGCTGCGTGCCGGTGTGCAGCCGGCGTATCCGTTCGGCCACGGGCTCGGCTACACCGTATGGGAACTGAGCGATCTCGCGGTGGACGGCCGCGAGGTCGAGGTCACCGTGGCCAATATCGGTGAGCGGACCGGTAAGCAGGTCGTGCAGGTCTATCTGTCCCGTGAGGATAGTGCGGTCGAGCGGCCGGTGCGCTGGCTGGCGGCCTTCGCCAGCGTGACCGCCGAACCGGGTGGGGTGCGCCGCGTGCGAATTCCGCTGCCGCAGCGGGCGTTCCAGCACTGGACGGATGCGGGCTGGGATACCGAACCCGGGGCCTTCACCGTGCACGTCGGCACCTCGGTGATCGCCCTGCCACTGACCGCGCCGATCGAGTAACCCGGGCTCCGCGAAATCGGGGCTAGCGTACTGGACGAGTGACCAGTAATCTCCGGTGCACACGGTTGGAGGAGGCGGTCGCAGCGTGGCGGCCGGAATCGAAGGAGCGATCAGTGACGTTTACCCGGCGATCGATGCTGGCCGGCACCGTGACCGCGGCCGTGGCAGTGGGTGTGGGGGCCACCGCTTCCGCGGGGGCGGCACCGATCCGGGTCACCGGCGACGAGGCGGGATATCTGGTCGGCGCGGGCATCGCCGATGTCACCGGCGCGGTCGCCGGGCAGGGCATGATGGGCTACTCCGAACTCGACCAGGTCGCGACCGGTCTGCTCATGCGCACCTGGGCGCGCGCCTACATCGTGGTCGACCGGGCCAGCGGTGAGCGGGTGGCCTTCGTCAACGCGGATATCGCCTGCCTGTTCCAGTCGGTGCATCTGGCCGTGATGCAGCGGCTGGCACAGCGGTTCGGTGCGCTGTACACCGAGCGCAACGTCAACCTCAACGCCACCCACAATCACAACTCCTGCGGCGGCACCGCGCGTGAATACGCGTATTCGCTTGCCGCATACGGCTTTCAGAACAACTCCCATCAGGCCGAAGTGGACGGTATCGTCGCGGCACTGGTCGCGGCGCACGAGAATCTGGCACCGGGCACACTGTCGCTGGGGCACGGCGAATTGCACGACGCCTCGGCCAACCGGTCCCGGGTGGCCTTCGACCTCAACCCGCCCGACGACAAGGCCGCCTTCCCGAACGCGATCGATCCGCAGGTGACGGTGCTGCGATTGCGGCAGGGCGGCAACGACATCGGCGCGATCACCTGGTTCGCGACACACGGAACCTCGCTCACCGACGCCAACACGCTGATCTCGGCCGACAACAAGGGCTATGCCAGCTATCGCTGGGAACACGACGAGATGGGGGTGCGCCCGGGCACCGGAAAGCCCGGTTTCGTGGCGGCGTTCGCGCAGACCAACGCCGGCGATATGACGCCGAACATCGGCCTCACGCCGTGGCATCCGTCCGGGCCCACCGAGGACAACCGGCTCAACTGCTCTCTCATCGGCGAGCGTCAATATCGCGCGGGCCGTGCGGCTTTCGACGCGGCGCGGCCGATGCGCAGCGGGGGAGTGGACGCGGCCCTGCGCTATCTGAACATGGCCGACATCGCCATCGACGGGTCCTACACGCCCGACGGCAAACCGGCGCGCACCGCGCCCGCCATGATGGGCGCCGCGGCCGCAGCGACCAGTTCGGAGGACAACTGGAAGACCCAGCTGTCGTTCCTGCAGGAAGGCAATGCGGATCCGGTCGTCGCGGCGCTCGGCGGACTGGACGGCCCCATCGAGCAGTGGATGCGGGATGTGCAGGCGCCCAAGCTGATCGTGGCGCCGCTGGGTGTGCTGCCGCCGCGCCCGTGGGTGCCGCTGACGGTGCCGATCCAGATTCTGCGGATCGGCGATCTGGTGCTGGCCTCGGGTCCGGCGGAATACACGGTGGTCTCGGGATTGCGCATCCGGCGGGTGGTGGCGCACGCACTGTCCGTGCCGCTGGAAAACGTGCTGCTGCAAGGGTATTCGAACGGCTACTGCGGCTATGTGACCACGCCGGAGGAATACGCCTCCCAGCAGTACGAGGGCGGGGAGACGCTGTACGGTCGCTGGACACTGCCCGCCTATGTGCAGGAATTCGATCGACTGGCCCGCGCGGTGGCCGCGCGCGTCGACCTGGGCCGCGGCCCGGCCCCGCTGGACTGGACGGCAGGCATACAGCCGAATCTCCTGCCGCCGGTACCGGCCGACGCGCCGATGACCGGGCGCACGTTCGGTGAGGTGATCACCGCGCCGAAACCCGGCTACGGACACGGCGATACGGTGACGGTCGAGTTCTGCGGCGCCCACCCCGCCAACGATTTCCACACCGGCGGAAGCTATTTCGAGGTGCAGCGCGCCGAGGGCGAGCAATGGCACGCGGTGTTCGACGACAACGACTGGTGCACCGAACTGCACTGGTCACGCCCGCCCGGCCAGCCCGAGGCCTCGCGCGTCGCCATCCACTGGACCGTGCCCGCCGATGCGGAAGCGGGGCGCTATCGCATCGAATACCGCGGTGACCGCCGCGACGGCGCCGCGACCGTCCCGTTCACCGGCACGACCGCAGAATTCGCCGTGGGCTGAGCGCCTGTTTCATTCCTCGGAAACCGTTGCCGGGGAGCGCGTTTCGGTGAGCGTGTCGAGATAGGCGGCCATCGCCAGGCCGGCCGATTCGATCGGGCCGGTCGAGCGCAGGGTGCGGCTGAGAATGAACGCGCCCTCCAGGGCGCCCAGGACCGCGATCACGAAGGTGTGGGCCGTGGGCGCGGACAGCCCGCGGGCCCGGAAGTACGCGCTGCCCTGGTCGATCCAGGACTGCATCACCTCGGCGGTCACCTCTCGCAACGCCGGTTCGCTGTCGGCGATCTCGCCCGCGACCGTGCCGACCGGGCACATGTTCATCCAACCGGACTGCTCGATCTGTTCCGCGGCGGCGGTGAACGCGGCCACCACCGCCACCCGCAGCTCCGGATACGGGTCCATCAGCAGCGGTAACAGCTGGATGTAGGCGGCGCCGCTGGTTCGCAGCGCGGCGGCCGCGATCTGCTGTTTGCCCTGCGGGAAATGGTGATACAGCGATCCGATCGGGGCCCGCGCGGCGGCGGTGATCTGTTTGACGCTGGTGGCGCCGTAGCCCTGACGGCGCATCAGTTCCGCCGTCGCGGTGACGATGCGCTCGGCGGTCGGGGTTGACACGGTCTCGGACATGCTCCCATACTAGAACACACGCTCTAGAGCGAATGTTCTAGCAGGTGGACGCGTCTTTCCGGACGTGGCCGCAGGTGTCCGATGTGGAGGTGGCAGCGCATGCCGGTCGTCGAGGTTCCCGCCGGGCGGATCCACTACGTCGAGGAGGGACAGGGTCCGCCGGTCGTGCTGCTGCACGGACTGCTCATCGACCACACGGTGTGGGATCGTGTGATGCCCTTGCTGCCCAGCGGTTTTCGCTATGTACGGCCGGTGCTGCCACTCGGCGCGCATCCGGAACCGATGCGGGCGGACGCCGACCTGAGTATGCGCGGCCAGAACGTGGTGCTCGCGGACTTCCTCGACGCGCTCGATCTTCGCGATGTCACCCTGGTGCATTCGGACTGGGGTGGCGGACTGTTCCTCACCGCCTACGGTCTGGACAAACGCGTCGCCCAGTTGATCGTGCTCCCGTGTGAGGCCTTCGACAACTTCCCGCCCGGCCTGCCCGGAAAGCTGGCCGTGCTCGCGCTGCGCGTCCCGGGTGCGCTACCGATCGTCCTGCGCCAGTTGCGGATCGGGCTGTTGCGCCGCTCGTCGCTGATCTACGGGCAGATGGCGCGCTATCCGGTACCCGACGAGTTGATGCGCGGCTGGACCGAACCCGCGCTGCGTAATCGGGACATCGGCCGCGACGTGCGCAAATACGGCCGGGTGCTGCCGCCGGCCGCGCAACTGATCGCCGATACCGAAGCCCTGCGGAACTTTCCCGGCCGCGCCCTGGTGCTGTGGTCCCCGGCGGCCGCGCCGATGCCGCGCGAACACGGGCGCCGCCTCGCCGAACTCCTGCCCGCGGGCGGGCTGGTGGAAATCGAGGACGCCTACGTCCTGTCGATGCTGGATCAACCCGAGGCCGTGGCCGCGGAAATGACGGCGTTCCTCACCGGCGCCTGATCCGGCGCCGGTGAGAAATCCGGTGTCACTTGCCGTTTCGGGCTTCGGCCAGACGTTCGCGGGCGGTGTCGGCGGCCTTCTCCGCACGCTCGCGCGCGGCCTCGGCCGCCTTCTCGGCGCGCTTGCGCGCCTGGCGCGCGAAGATCGACCCGCGCTGCTTGGCCACCTCGGCCCAATCGCCACCGTGTTCGCGGGCGGCCTCGGCCCATTCGGTGCCGCGGTGCTTCGCGAGCTCGGCCCAGTCGCCCCGATGATCACCCGCGGTGTCGGCGAGTTCGGCACTCTTGCGCTTGGCGAGCTCGGCCCACTCACCGCCGTGTTCGCGCGCCGCTTCGGCCAAATCCGCGCCGCGCCGCTTGGCCAGCTCGGCCCACTCACCGCGATGGTCGAGTGCGGCGCCGGCCCATTCGGCGCCGCGGTCGCGTGCCAACTCCGCCCATTCGGTGCCCTGCTCGCGAGCCGCCTCGGCGAGTTCACCGCCGCGAGACTGGGCCACCGAGGCCAGCTCGGCGCCACGCGATTGCGCCACCGAGGCCAGGTCGGCGCCCTTGTCCGCGGCGACCGAGGCCAGTTCCCGGCCGCGGACGGCCTGCTGCTGCAGGCGATCCCGCACCGTGTCGGCGGTGGTGGCGGTGAACGGGAGGGCGGCGGCTGCCTTGCGCGCGGCCCGGCGACCCCGCCAGCCCAGCGAGGGCTTGCCCTCGGTATCGGCGGCGGCGATGAGCAGGCCACCGAGCAGGCCGACGTCCTTGAGGAAGGCCGTGCGCTTGGCGGCGCGCTGCTGCGCATCCGATTCGTTCCAGAAGTCCTGCTCGGTCACGGTGGCCGGGACGACGGTCACCGCCAACGCCAGCGACGAGAGCCGGGGTGCGCGGTTCAGGGCGAGCAGGGTTCCGGCGCCGACTCGGACGATGGCATTGATCCGCACTATTTTCGCCGGATCGGAGGGCAGTTTGGCCGATACCGAATCCGGCAGACGCTGTTCCCCATGGGATACCAGGGTGGTGGCGGCCTGCGCCCGTGGCTCGGGATGCATCAGAGTGTCGACTCCGTCGACGACGAACACCGATGCCAGTAGCGGCCGGGCAAGGCGGCGAATCAACATAGTGAAAACCCTTTCCTCAACGGTCTCGTTCCGGCGGGTTCCCCCGATGCCGCGTCCCAATCACACTCGGGACGCCGACGGAGCTCAGGGCACGACAGTAACCGGCCAGCGGCCCGCTTTCACCAGACGCACCGCGACCGAGCCGATAATTCGATGCCCGGCCTTCTCGGACGCGCCGACCACGACGCCGTCGGCCTTCAATTCGTCGGCGGCCTCGGCCAGCACGGTGAACGGATCGCCGCGGCGGGTGATGAACTTCCAGCGGGTGCGGTAGACGTCCTTGACCTTCTCCGCGTGCTCGCGTACCTCCCGGGCCAGATCCTCGGCCATCTCCGCGGTCGCGCCCTGGACGTCGACGCCGTAGGCGCCGGCCATGGCCATCCAGGGCTGGACGTAAATCATTGCCAGCAGGGAGTTCTGGCGCCGGGCCAGTCCCGCGGCATAGGCGGTCGCGCGCCAGGAGGCATCGGATCCGTCGATGCCGACCATGATCACCCGGGGGCCGTCGGTGCCCAGTTCGAAACCCGACGACAGGCCGGGCGCCCACTCCGGTGTTGTCTCTTCGGCCACGACCCGAGCCTAGAGCAGGCGCAACAGATCGTGCAGCGCGCGCAACTGCTCGGGCGGCAGCGCGGTGAGGGCGGGCGGCGGCGGATCGGGAGTGGCCATCGCCCGGGCGAGCACCTCCCGCCCGGCATCGGTGATCGTCACCAGTTTGCGCCGCCGATCGTCGGCAGCGGTGTCGCGCGAGACCAGACCGCGGGCCTCGAGATCGTTGACCACCACGGTGGTGGCCGGCGCGTCCATGGTGGCCACCCGGGCGAGTTCCTTGAGTGGCAGCGGGCCGGGCGCCAGCCGACGCAGTACTCGAAACCTGCTGAACGGCATGCCCGTTCGATCGACCACCGCGCGCTTCCAGGTGTCGCGGGTGTCCTTGACCACGTCGGTCAGTACGCGCCAGACCTCGTCCGGGCTCGGGGCGAGCGGACCGTCAGACATGAACGGGCTCCTTGTGTTCGAGCAGGGGAGAGATCCGGTCGCGCGAGCGCAGCGCCCAGCCGGTGTTGGCGGCGATGCCCAGCACCACGACGCCCGCCGCCAGTGCCGCCACGACCCACCACAGTCCCGCCCCGGCCAGCAGGCCGCACAGGGCGACACCGACGCTGACGCCGATCTGGCGGCTGGTCGAGGCGACCGCCGAGGCCGCGCCCGCCCGATCCATCGGCATCCCGCTGACCGCCGCCGTGGTGATCGGCGGGTTCACCGTCCCGAAACCGGCGCCGAAGATCGCGAACATCACCACCAGTTGCCAGACCGGGGTATCGGGTCGCAGTGTGGTCAGTAGCGCGGCGGCTGCCGTCATCAGAATTCCGGCGGCGACCAGCGAGGGCCGGGTGCCGAAGCGGCCGACCAGCCGGCCCGACAGCGGCGAGCAGATCAGCATCGCCAGCGCCATCGGCAGGTAGAGAAGTCCCGTGTGCACAGCCGAATAATGCCGTACGCCTTGCAGATACAGCGAAGCGCTGAAGAGGAAGGCGCCCAGTCCGGCGAAGGCGCAGATCGCGGTGACGGTGGCCGCCGCGAACGGCACGCTGCGGAAGAATCGCAGATCGATGAACGGCGAGCGATGGCGCCGTTCGGCGTAGAGGAATCCCGCCAGCGCCACGGCCGTGATGCCGGAGATCTCCGGGCGATGTTCGATCAGCCCGAAGACCAGCGTGAACATCACCACGACCGCCAGCACCTGGCCGAGCGGATCGATACCGCGTGCCGTCCGCGATTTCGATTCCGGGACGTAGACCGTGGTCAGCACGAGCGCGACGGCGCAGATCGGCAGATTGATCCAGAACACCGACTGCCAGCCCAGCGCGTCGATCAGCACGCCGCCGACCATCGGGCCGATCGCGGTGGAGATACCGACGACCGCGCCCCAGACGCCGACCGCGCGAGCCCGTTCGACGCGGCCGGTGAAGACCGTGGTGATGATCGACATCGCGATGGGATTGAGCATCGAACCGCCGATGGCCTGGATGAAACGTGCCCCGATCAGCATGTCGATATCGGGCGCGAGGCTGCACAGCAACGAGCCGAGGGCGAAGATGCTCAGCCCGATCCGGAACATGCGTTTGCGTCCGAAGCGGTCGGCGGTCGCACCGGACAGCATCAGCAGGCTCGCCAGGGTGAGGGTGTAGACGTCGACGATCCACTGCAGCCGCGACAGCGGCGCGTTCATATCGCTGCGGATGGTCGGAATCGCGACATTGACGATGGTCGCGTCCATCGACGAGATCAGCAGGCTCAGACAGCAGGTGACCAGCACGATCGTCTTGTGGCGCGGCGTCAGCCCGGAAACAGTTGTAGGCACACAATGATTGTGCGCTCACAACTATTCGCTGACAAGGACTGTGAACTAGTTCACTGCACGGTTGCACCGGTCGCATACCGGCCCCGACCCGGTACGGTGCTGCGATATGACGACCGACCGGAAACCCGAGGAGCCGGGCGCGCCCGCCCTCGCGTCCGCGGGTGAAGAGGGCTACCAGCGCGGCCTCAACCCCCGAACCATCCAGATGATCGCCATCGGCGGGGCGATCGGCACGGGACTGTTCTACGGATCCGGTGGGGCCATCGAACAGGCCGGCCCGGCGCTGATCCTGTGCTACCTCGCCGCCGGCCTGGCGATCTTCGTGATCATGCGCGCGCTGGGGGAGTTGCTCACCTACCGGCCGGTGTCGGGCAGCTTCGGTGAATACGCGCACGAATTCCTCGGTCGCTTCGCCGGCTTCGTCACCGGCTGGACCTACTGGGCGGTGTGGGTGGCGACCTGCATGGCCGAGATCACCGTCGCCGGCAAATACATCAAGTACTGGTTCGCCGTACCGGAATGGGTGACCGCGCTGGTCGTGCTCGGCGTGCTGTTCGCCGCGAATTTGATCTCGGTGAAGCTGTTCGGCGAGGGAGAATTCTGGTTCTCCACCATCAAGGTGACCGCCATCGTCGCGATGATCGTCATCGGTATCGGCGTGCTGATCTTCGGTTTCGGCCACGCGCCCGATCCGACGGTGACCAATTTGTGGGCCGACGGCGGTGTCTTCCCGAACGGATTCGGCCAGGCGCTGCTGGCGTTGCAGATCGTGCTCTTCGCCTATGTGGGCGTCGAACTCGTCGGCGTGACCGCGGGCGAGGCCGCCGATCCGCGCCGCACCCTGCGCCGGGCGATCAACTCGCTGCCGCTGCGGATCGGGCTGTTCTACGTGGGCGCGCTGATCGTGATCATGTCGGTGTCGAGCTGGCGGGTCTTCCACTCCGGGCGCAGCCCGTTCGTGGAGGTGTTCGAGCAGATCGGCATTCCGGGGGCGGCGGGGATCATCAACTTCGTGCTGCTGACCGCGGCGCTGTCGTCGTGCAACTCCGGTATCTACTCCACCGGGCGCATGGTGCGCAGCCTCTCGCTGCGCGGCGAGGCCCCGGCCGCGCTCGGTGGTCTGAGCAACCGCCGGGTGCCGTTCGCGGGCATCGTGCTCTCGGCGGCGATGATGGTGATCGGTGTGATCGTCAACCTCGTCTCACCGGACAAGGCGTTCAACTACATCACCTCGGTGTCGACCATCGGCATCATCTTCGTCTGGGGCATGATCCTGGTCTGCCACCTGATCTATCGTGTCCGTGTGCGGCGCGGCGAGCTGCCGGCCAGCGACTACCGCCTGCCCGGGGCGCCCGTCAGCTCGGTGCTGGCGCTGGCGTTCCTCGGATTGGTCGTGGTGTTGCTGTTCTGGACCGACAGCGGCCGCACCGCGCTCGTGGTCGGCCTGGTGTGGGCGGTCCTGGTGTGCGCCGGATACCCGGTGGTGAACCGGCTGGCGCGCCGCCGGGCCTCCGCGGCGAGCTGACCTACTTTCCGTCCGGATGGCCGACCGCGGCCAACGCGGTGGTCCAGTCGCCGGCGATGGCGTTCTGCGCGTCCGTCAGGCCGACCGCGCCGGAGCAGATCAGCGAGTGCAGTTTGTTCTCCACCGAATCCTTGGGGTTGTTCGGCCCGGACCCGGCCTTGTGGTCGGGCGAGGGCGGTTCGACCCAGAGGTTGCGCGGATCGTTCGGGTCGCCGCCGAGTTCCAGTGAGATCAGGTGGTCGTATTCGGCATCGTGCAGATTGCCGGTGTAGCCGTAGGATTCGGCGTTGGCCTTCTTCTCCCGGTCGGTGATATTCGCCGGCGGGCGGATGGACTGGGTGTATCCGCCCACGCAGATCGTCGACTTCACGGTGTCGGGCGTGACCTTGGGATTGGTCGCGCCCGGGGTGCAGTGCGGATCCGGAAGTGGCTGTCCGTCAGCGGATTTGCCGACATGGCAGGTGCCCGGCGGCGGTTGCGCGGCGACGGTGTAGGTACCGGAGGGACCGGGACCGACCGCGGGTGTGCCCTGATGGGCGATGGAAACCGGATGTGCCGCCTGGCTCACCGGCGACGAATTCTGGTGGGAGCACCCACATATCAGCAGCGGCGCCGCGAGTGTCGCAGCGGCCAGGAGGGTTACGCGTGTATCCATGATGTCCTCGGGCCGACCTTCATCAGGCTCTCATTGTGCCCGTTCGTAGATGGCCAGCGCGATATCCTCTGCGGCCCGGCGACATTGCTCGTCGGTCAGCTCGACGTCACCCATCATCCCGATACTCCACGAGATGGCCAGCAGAGCTTGGCGGGCATGGAAGACCGCCAGGGGATCGTGGCCGGGTGCGGTCATCGCGTCGGCGACCGCGCGGAACTGGTAGCGCAGCACCGATCCCACGCCGAGCCGGCGGAACGCGGGCTGGTTCTCGTACATGAACCGCGTCATCTCCCGCCCGGTGTCGTGCAGCACGGCGCCGTAGCGGCGCAGGATCTCGCGGCCGGTCTCCGGTCCGGGCGGTTGACCCTCGGCCCAGGCCAGCAGGTCGTCGATGCCCGTGCGCAGATCGTCGGCGAGGCTGACGACGATGTCTTCCTTGGATCGGAAGTGGTAGTAGACCGCGGCTTTGGTGATGGCGAGCCGATCGGCGATCTCCCGGATCGAGGTGTGTTCGTAGCCGTGCGCGGAGAACAGCTCCATCGCGACCGACCGGATGCGGTCCCGGGTGTCGGTCCGCCTGCCGGCCACGGGCCCTCCCTTCTCGACCGAGGGACGGCACCGGATCCGCCGGTGGTCCGCGTTCACCCTACTGGGACGGTGCGCGGAGGCGGGACCGGACCGTGCCGTTTCCGGGTGAATCGTCCGGAATGTCGGGAACTACTGCGTCAGAATCGAATTCATCAGAGTTCCGGCGCTGGTCGCGACCAGGCCACCGACGAGGGCGCCGGCCACCATTTTCGGCGACTGCAGCGGGCCGCCGTTCCACTTCTCCCAGGCGAACCGGCCGCCCGCGAAGATGATCGCGCTGGTCCCGGACAGCAGCATTAACCAGGTGAAGTAACGCACCAGTTTCAGGAGTTTGTCCGCCGCCGGAGGTGTCTCGGGCGTCGGATTGCCGACCTGGGCCACTATGACGTCGTGCACCGCGAGAAGGATCATGATGCCCTCGTTCCACAAGATGGTGTGGTGCGGGTACCACCATCGTAGGGCGCGTATTCGTCCTGATGGCAAGCGAATGCGAGCCGGGATGCGGAATCGCGGTGTCGGAGACCGGTTTCGAGGCGTTCAGCCGTCTTGACGGGGTCCCCGCCGAGCGTGGAACGAACTACTCGTCGTCGAGTCCGGCGGACAGATACGCCGCGGCGGCGATCCACTGCCGGCACGACAGGTGCCGATCGTGTGCGTAGAGAATCGCGCGAGCGCGGGGATAGGTGAGTTCTCGGGGTTCGGTGGCGCAGTCACCGACCTGATCGGCACCGGGCGCGCGGTGCTCGGATAGGCCGTGATCGCATGTACCGGAATGCTGGAGCAGTTGGTTCATGGGATGCCCTCGACCGTTGGCGAAAGATTGCGGAAGCGAACGTTTCGGCACGGCCTCCCGCTGCTTCCGGCCTGCCTGCTCCGGCGTGGTCCGGCCATGTCGTGCGGTCGAGTTTACGGCGCTGCAAGGAGCAAATGCAAGTACATCTGCACACTCGCCGGTGATCGGAAGTGTTGTGCCGCAACGGGTGATCACGGTTTGCGCGCCACCGCGCCGTAACCCGACACCGGCACGGTCGGTACCGGTTCGCCGACCGGTCGGCGCCATCGAGTCAGTGGGACGAAGCCGGGTTCGAGCAACTCCAGCTCCGCGAAGATGGAGCGCAGCTCGCAATGGTCGCGCGGGAAATACGGTACGGCCGTGACATTTTCGTACGTCGCGCACATCCGGACGAAATCGGCGCTGTCGGTGGTCCCGTCCCAGTAGGCGAGGTAGCTGCCCCGGCAGACCCGCGCCATCGAATCCGCGACGACTCCACGCAGTTCGCCGATGCGCTCGCAGTGGCCCAGCACGCCCATGAACATGACCGCGACCGGCTCGTCGAGATCGAAAATGTCTGCGACACGGTCGAACAGGAGATCCGGTTCGCGTAGATCCGCGTCCAGATATACGGCCCGTGGGTCGGTCAGCAGGGTCCGGCCGTGGGTCAGCACCAGGGGGTCGTTGTCCACATAGACGACCCGCGCCGCCGGATTGCGCCCGCACGCGACCTCATGGGTGTTGTCCGTGGCGAGCAGTCCGGCGCCGATGTCGAGAAATTGCCTGACCCCGAGGTCGCCGGCCAGATGGCCGACGGCGCGCCGGAGAAAGCGGCGGCTCTCGGCCGCCAGGGCGGTGATACCGGGATCGAGTTCCGTTGCCGCGCTGCCTACCCGGCGGTCGACCTCGTAATTCTGCCGTCCCCCCATCCAGTAGTTCCAGATTCGCGCGGTATGCGGAATATCGGTCCGAATCTCACGCTGCCGGCTCGGCTGCTGCTGTCTTGGCGGCACCGATTCCCTCCTGCTCCCGGTTCCGACGTTCGAGTCCCGTCCGGCGGTTGCCGATGACGGGTGGGCGAGACGGTAACCGAAACGTTCGCATCCGGTGGGCCGATCCGCGCGGAATGTGCCATCCGCCCCGGTCCGGGCCCGAAACCGACCGGTCGGACACCGCTTTCGGGCGCCCTCGGGGCGATTCGAAAGATGACGAGTCAATGGAAAAGGCCTTGTCGCCCTTGGTTTTTTGCGATTTTCCGCAGGGCTCGATCCGGGCCAACCCCCGTGCTATCGTTCAAAGCGTCGGTTTCAAATGCAAGTACATTTGCTCGAACATATGCAAGAGCTGAAGATAGGCATCAGCTCGTTCAATCCGGATCGCCGAGTGTGGGCCTCTGCTGCCGAGCTCGGCCACCACGAACCCTGGAGACAGTCATGACCGATTCCACTGCCACCACAGCCGGCCGCCTGTCCGAAGCCGCGTGGCGCAAGAGCACGTTCAGCAATCCGAGCGGGAACTGTGTCGAATTGGCCGATTTGTCCAATGGCCTGGTTGCCGTGCGCAACTCGCGTGACCCCGAGGGTGCGGTGCTCGTCTACACCCGCCCCGAGATCGATGCGTTCCTGCGTGGCGCCAAGAGTGGAGAGTTCGACGATCTGGCCTGATCGGCGGTAGCATGGCATTCGGCGCGGTGTCGGTACGCGACGAGGCAGAGATTCCTGATGTTCGACCAGCTGCTCTCGATGGTTGTACCCTCATTGCCGGTGATCGTCGAGCATCGGAGTAGACCTCATGATGGCAGAGCCCGTCCGGATCGGCCGTGTGGATTCGCTTGTCGCCGAACGCGGTCCGACAGCGCTTCGGATCGCGGTCGGCGGACAGCTCCGCAAACTGCGGGAGGGCGCTGGCATCACGCGTGAGGCGGCCGGCGAGCACATCCGTGGTTCACACGCGAAGATCAGCCGACTCGAATTGGGCCGCACCGGTTTCAAGGAACGCGACGTTCGCGATCTGCTGACGCTCTACGGCGTCGAGAACGCCGAAGAGCGTGAGATGTTCCTGGATCTGGTGAGTCGCGCGAACCAGCCGGGGTGGTGGCACAGCTACAACGATCTGCTGCCCCAATGGTTCGAGACCTATCTGGGTCTGGAACACGCGTCGAAGTCGATTCGTACCTTCGAAGGTCAGCTCGTTCCCGGTCTGCTGCAGACCGAGGAGTACACCCGCTCGGTGGTGGCGCTCGGGCATGAGAACGCCGAGGCCGCTCGCCGAGTGGAACTGCGCAAGAAGCGCCAGGAAATCCTGGACCGCCCCGGAGCGCCGACGCTGTGGGCCGTCCTCGACGAAGCGGTGCTGCACCGGCCGATCGGCGGTGAGCAGGTGCTGCGCGCACAGCTCGACCATCTGGTCGCGGTCTCGATGAAACCGAACGTGACCATCCAGGTGCTGCCGTACGCGGCCGGCGGTCACGCGGCGGCGGGCAGCTCGTTCACCATGCTGCGCTTCGCCGAACCCGAACTGCCCGACATCGTGTATCTCGAACAGCTGACCAGCGCACTGTATCTGGATCGTCAGCAGGATCTGGAGCTCTACCGCCAGGTCATGGATCGGCTCAGTGTGCAGGCCGAACCGCCGGAGCGGTCGCGGGAGATGATGAAGAAGGCCGCGGCCGACCTGCCCGACCTGGCCTAGGCGCTCGCCCGGGTGGTTCGGGTCCCTGAAGACCGCAGTAGCCGTAAGACAGCAGTAGCCGCCGACCCGAAGGCCGGCGGCTACTACTTCCGTCCCGATCTATTGTTTGATGAAGCTGGATGCGATGCGCCAGAAAGCTTCCGGTTGCATCGCGTCGAAATCCCAATCGTTCACCAACGCGTGCGCGGTGGTGACGATGCGATCGATATCGAAATCATCGCGTGTGGCCGCGCCGGTGGACTCGACCGCACTGATGACGAAAGATGTTGCGGTTTCCCGCGAATAGATGTGATGCCCGGTCCGGTTCCTGTCCATCACTCCGAGCCGACCGAGACCCATTGGCTGGTTCATACGAACGCCCCTGACGCCAGGCCGCATGATTTCCTTCGGCGAAAATTGGCTTCCGGTTCACCCTGCGGCTCACGGGTAGTCCCCTGCATTGCCTTGCAGCCCGAGTCTAGGGTGGCCGCGAGATCATATGCAAGCACATCTGCAACATCGAATCCCCGGTCAGAGCGTGGTTTTCGGCTGCTGACGGGTTGCTGTGAACCGCTGCCGGAGGCCTCCCTTCGGACGGGAATCCGGGGCCGATTCCGATAGCGGGGGAGATATACCGACCGGCACGGCGGCCCGGGCGGGCGGGTGGCTTGCTGCACTGTTTCCACACGGACCGGACGGCTGGTTCTCTCGCCGAAAAAATGTGGTATTGCCGCCGGAAATCGACATGCCGATCATGATCGAACACGCTGCCGAGCGTGTCGAACGTGTCCCGCGCTGCGGCCCCGGCGTGGAACCGGTTCTCGTTGCCGTGCTATATCTGCCTGGACCAGCAAGATCAGTCGCCGACGGCGAACGCGCGCTGTCGCCGACGGCGGCCGGTGCGGTACTCGCGGGCGGTGACCCGAGGAGACAGGCACGCGCAGTGGACAGCTCGCACGGATATTTCGCGGTGGACGGCCGGGGCTTCACCCCGAACCGGATGGCGGCCAGTCAGTGGTCGGCCGATCAGGTGGTCGGACCGGCGCTGTGCGGGCTGCTGGCGCGCGCGCTCGACAACGAGCACGCCACCGACGGGTTCGTGCCGGTGCGGCTCACCGTGGACCTGTTCAAACCGGCGCGCATGCACGAGCTGTCGGTCTCGACGACCCGGGTGCGCAACGGCAAGCGCATCCGGCTCGCCGACGCGGTCGTCACCCAGGACGGCGAACCCGCGGCACGCGCCTCGGTGGTCTTCCTGCAACCGTCCGAGCAACCGCCGGGCGAAATCTGGACCCGGGACCGGCAGCCGGTGCCGCCGTCGCTCGAGGTGGCGCCGCCCTCCGATCTGCCGACCGCACCGCTGTGGCACAGCGACGATTCCGCACACTGGTCGCGGGTGCCCTCGGAACACGAGAACGGCAGTCGCAAACGCAGCTGGCAGCATCCGGTGAACGTGGTCGACGGGGAGCGGCCCTCGCCGTTCGTGGTGGCCGCGATGGCCGCCGAGCAGACCAGTATGGTGACCAACTGGTCCAGTGCGGGAGTGGGTTTCATCAACACCGATCTGACGCTTGCTCTGGTGCGGATGCCCGAGGGGGCCGACATCGGGCTCGAGGCCGATAATCACTTGAGCCGCAACGGAATCGCCGCCGGCACCGCCACCCTGTTCGATCGCCACGGCGCCTTCGGCAGCGCGATGATCACCGCGGTCTCCAACGCCGCCCGCCAGATCACCGCGAGTCACCTCGACGGTGTGATCGCCGCGGCCAACGGCGCGCGCCGCTAGTCCGGCGACCCGCGCCGCTCACCGATACGGTGGGCGGCCCACCGGCGGGCGGCGTCGCGCAGGCCGTGAGTCCACACATTGGGGCTGCGGTTGGCCGTGGCGGTCCACTCCGCGGCCAGTGCGGTGGAGAAGATGCGCAGGTCGCGCTCGGATGCGGCATGCCAGGCCGGGACCTGGGCCGCCCACGACTCGGCGGCGCCCGGATCGTGGCCGGCGAAGATGAGCCACACGATCCAGCATCCGGGGTCGATCCACGCCGCGCCCCGGGTCGCCCACGGCCAGTCCACCAGCCGGGCCTCGTCGTGATCGACGATGACGTTGCTGTAGTTCCAGTCGGTGTGCAGCAGGGCGTCACCGGCGAACACCGCGATGTCGGCGTCGTCGTCGAGATAGGCGCCCCAGCGCACCTCGGCATCCTTGAGCTCCACCTCGGCGGGCGGGTGCAGCCGGCTCAGCGCGGACATCGCGGCCGCGGTGGCGGCGAGGTCGGCGTCGACGCGATAGTCCGCGAAATGCCCCGCGATGAACTCGAATCCGAGCAGATCCCATCCGCCGGCCGCGATCTGCCACCGTAACCGCGGGCCCACCGGGGTCACGTGACGGGCCAGGGCGGCCTCGCGGTGCTGGGTCCACACCTCCGGATCTCGTTGCGGCACACCCTTGATGAAGGTCCGGCCATCGGCCGTCTCGATCACCGTCGCGAGTTGACTGCTGAAGCCGGCGATCACCGAATCGGCCCGCGCGACCCGGCCCGTCACCGCTTCGACCGCTGCCCGGGTCGCCGAGGGCAGTTGTTCCCAGTTGCGCCGGCGCGAGGAGGTCTGCGCCCGATCGACTGTCACCCTCGAAGAATTACCCCCGATGCCCTGCTCTGGCAAGGGAACTCGATCATTCCACAGCCGCTTCCGGCAGCGTTCTTTCAGCTGTGTTTTCAGGTGCGGTTTTCACGCC